>NZ_VWSD01000032.1 GCF_009829685.1 Cellulomonas citrea | reverse complement strand
GCCGTCGGGCGAACCGTGCGGCACGTGCGCTGCACCGCAGCGTGGTCGAGGTGGCGCGCGCCGAGGTGGTCGACCCGGTGTCCGCGCAGCTCGGTCGGCTCGACCGCTGCCGGGCGGCGGCGGCGCGCGCCGCCGCCTGACCCCCGCGTAGGCGCCCGCCCTCGCGTGGCGTCCGCCCTCGCACCGCCGCCCGACCCCGGTGCCCGCACGCACCCGCGCCCCGGCCTGCCCCCATGCCGATGCCCGCCCCGGGGCGCCGCCGGTCCCGGTCCCTAGGATCGGCCCATGTCCCGACTGCAGGTCCTCGTCCAGCTGCGCTGGTCCGACATGGACGCGTACGGCCACGTGAACAACGTGGCGATGCTCACCCTGCTCGAGGAGGCGCGGATCGCCGCCTTCTGGAGCCGACCTTCGGGCGCGCCGGCGCCGACGACGGCGGTGCTCGACGCCGGACCGGGCGCCGACTCGCACACCCTGGTGGCGCGTCAGGAGATCGAGTACCTGCGCCCGTTGGGCTATCAGCGTGAACCTGTCACGGTGCTGCTGTGGCTCGGTCATCTCGGCGGCGCGAGCCTGGACGTCTGCTACGAGGTGCGCGACGTGGCGCCCGACATCGCCACGTCGACCGTCGTCGCGCGGGCCATCTCGACGGTCGTGCTGGTGGACGCGGCGAGCGGCCGTCCGCGGCGGATGACGGTGACTGAGCGGGACGCCTGGACGCCGTACCTGGAGGAGCCACTCACGTTGCGGCGCGCGGCCCGGGACCGCTGACCCGGGACCGAGGTCCGTGGCTCGACCCGGTGTCGCCTGATACCCGAGGGGGTATACAGTCGGCGCCCGGGACGCAGCACCGACGCCGCGTCCGGCACGCGACGGGGAGATCACGTTGGCACGAGTCGTCATTCTCGGGGCAGGCATCGCCGGGCACACCGCGGCGCTGCACCTACGGCGTTGGCTGCCTAAGCAGCACGAGGTCGTGGTGGTCTCACCCGCCGCGAACTGGAACTGGATCCCGTCCAACATCTGGGTGGGCGTCGGGCGGATGACGACGAAGCAGGTCCTGTTCCCGCTCGCGCCGATCTACCGGCGCAAGGGCATCACGTTCCACCAGGGACTGGCCACGACGATCCGCCCGGAGGGCACGACCGCCGACCCGCGGCCCTCGGTCGAGCTGCGCCGCACCGACAACGCTCACCAGGGCGAGACGGTCAGCCTCACGTACGACTACCTCATCAACGCCACCGGGCCGAAGCTCAACTTCGCCGCGACGCCCGGCCTGGGCCCCGACGGCCACTCGTGGTCGGTGTGCACCGCGGCCCACGCGCACGAGACCGCCGCTGCCCTCGCGCAGGTCATCACCCGGCTGCGCAGCGGGCAGCGGCAGCGTCTGGTCATCGGCACCGGGCACGGCACCTGCACGTGCGAGGGCGCCGCGTTCGAGTACACCTTCAACGTCGAGCAGGCGTTGCGCGAGGCCGGTGTGCGCGAGCTCGCCGAGGTGGTCTACCTCACCAACGAGTACGAGCTGGGCGACTTCGGCGTCGGCGGCATGCACTTCGTGCAGAAGGGCTTCACGCAGTCCAGCCAGATGTGGACCGAGTCGCTGTTCCGTGAGCGCGGCGTGCGTGCCATCACCCAGGCCCACGTGCACGAGGTGATGGACGGCTCGCTCCGCTACGAGCAGCTGGACGGCACCGAGCACACGCTCGAGTTCGACTTCGCGATGCTGCTGCCGCCGTTCCGGGGGGCCGACCTCGTGGCCTACGACCGGGAGGGCAACGACATCACGTCCACGATGTTCGCGCCGTCCGGCTTCCTCAAGGTCGACGCGGACTACACGGCCAAGCCGTACGAGCAGTGGTCGGCCGAGGACTGGCCGCACACCTACGAGTCGGTGGCCTACCCGAACATCTTCGCGCCGGGCATCGCCTTCGCCCCGCCGCACCAGATCTCGCGGCCGCGGACCAGCCCGAACGGCACCGTCATCGCGCCGGCCCCGCCGCGCACCGGGATGCCGTCGGGCATCATGGCCCGCACCGTGGCCGAGACGATCCGGGACCGGATCGCCGCAGGTGGCACCGCACGCGCGCACGGTGCCTCGATGGCGACGATGGGCGCGGCCTGCGTGGCCTCGGCCGGGTCCGGGCTGCGCAACGGCTCGGCCGCGGCGATGACCATGTTCCCGGTCGTGCCCGACTACACCACGTACCCGACGACGGGCCGTGACCAGAAGGGCACCTCGGGCGAGATCGGCCTGGCCGGGCACTGGATCAAGTTCATGCTCCACTACCTGTTCATCTACAAGGCCAAGGCGCGACCGCTGTGGTTCCTCATCCCCGAGTGAGCCACACCGCCGTCCGGCACGCGGGCCGTCCAGGCCACCGCGTGCCCTCCACCCGTCGCATCAGCACCCCAGCGAGGACCTCATGGACCGTCTGACCCCCACATCACCCGCCGACGTCGCGACCACCGAGCGCATCGCCGCGGCCCCGCTGCCCACCGGCGCGACGCTGCGGCTGCGCCAGAACCTCCTCGTGCAGCTCGTGCGGTTCGCCCGCATCAACCTGCGGATGATGAAGGTGATCTCGGCCAAGCACAGCTGACCGGGGGCTCAGACCGCCCCTGCCCGGGACAGCGACCTCAGCTGGAACGAGCCGAGCATCACCGGCACCCACGTGGTGACCACGCGGTAGAAGAGCACGGTGGGCACCGCGACGGCCGTCGGCACGCCGAAGCTCACGAGTCCGGCGACGAGCGCGGCCTCGACGGCACCGACGCCGCCGGGAGTCGGTGCCGCGCTGGCCAGGGTGCCGGCGACCATCGTGGTGAACGCCGCGGCGACCGGTCGGCTCGGCTGCCCGAACGCCAGCAGGCAGGCCCACATCGTGAGGGCCGACGACAGCGTCGTGCCGGCCGCCCCCGCGACAGCCAGCGCGAGCCGCCGCGGGTTGGTGAGCAGGGTCGACAGGTGACGTATCGCCGGCAGCACGTCGTCCCGGAAGACCGTGGCCAGCCGGGCGCGCAGCCGGGTCGAGGCGAGCACGGCGATCGCACTGGCCACGAGCAGGACGAGCACCGCCACGAGCACCCACCGCTCCCAGCCCGGTGTCTTGGTCGTCGTCTCGTGCCCAGCCCCCAGCGCCACGAGGAGCGCGAGGAGCACCACGTGGGTCGTGGCCTGCACCACGGACTGCAGCGCCACCGTGCCGGTGGCCAGCGCGGTGCTCATCCCGCGCTTCGACAGGTAGCGGACGTTGAGCGCGAGCGACCCGACGCTGGCCGGGGTGACCGTCCCTGTGAACGAGGCTGCGAGCTGCACCCGGGTGGTCCGCAGGAACGGCAGCGGACCGGGTGCGCACGCGCGCAGCGACAGCGCGGCGGCGAAGTACCCGCTGGCGGCCAGCACGGCCGCGGCCGCCGCCCAGAGCGGGTCGCCGTTGCGCACGGCCTCGACCATCGCCGGCACCTCCTTGGCCAGCGGGATGGCGACGGCCACCAGGCCCAGGCAGAGGAGCACCCACGCGGCGGTGCGCAGGTGCCGGGAGCGGCGCGTGGGCCGCGGTGCGGGCGCGGCCTCGCTCACTGCTCGGGGACCCGGATCATGCCCTCCTGGGCGATGGTGGCCACCAGAGTGCCGTCGGCGGTGTAGACCCGGGCCGACCCCAGGCCGCGACCGCCCTGCGCGCTCGGCGCGGACTGGACGTACAGCAGCCACTCGTCGGCGCGGGCCGGTCGGTGCCACCACATGGCGTGGTCGAGGCTCGCGACCGAGAGCCCCGGGTGCGACCAGCTCACCCCGGAGCGGCGCAGCACCGGTTCGAGCATCACCTGGTCGCACGCGTACGCCAGCAGGGCGCGGTGCAGGAGCGGGTCGTCCGGCAGCGGCATCCGGGCCTTCATCCACACCAGCTGGCGGCCGCTGGCGTGCTCGTGCCGGTCGACGTAGAGCGACCCGCCGACGTGCCGGACGTCGAACGCGGCCTCCTGGCTCCAGAACTGGGCGACGGGGTGGTTGACGTGGCCGAGCACGTCCATCGCCGAGGGTGTCTGCTCGGGGGAGGGCACGAGGGCCGGCATCGGGTCGGAGCTGTCCAGGCCCGGCTGGTCTACCTGGAAGGAGGCGATCGCCGACAGGATCGGCTGACCGCCCTGCAGCGCGTTGACCGCACGCGAGCTGAACGAACGACCGTCGCGCAGCCGGGACACCGCCAGCTCGACGGGCTCGCCCGGATCGCCGGGGCGCAGGAAGTAGCCGTGCAACGAGTGCGGCGCCCGACCGTCCGGCACGGTCCGCCCGGCCGCGACGAGCACCTGGGCGAGCACCTGCCCGCCGAACACCCGGCCGGTCGGGTGCGGCAGGCTCGCAGCCTCGAACGTGTCGGCCGAGGTGGGCGTGAGGTCGAGCGCGTCGAGGAGCAGCCGGACGGCGCGGTCGCCGGTGTCGCTCATGACTGCGCCTCGACGGAGCCACCGAGCTGCGCGACGTGCACGGTGCCGGGTGCGGCCGGGTCGGCGGTGTTGCGCAGGAAGTTCGCCGTGCGCTCCAGGTGCTCCCACAGTGCCGCGTCATGCTCGGGGGCGAGCGCGAGCTCGTCGAGCGCGACCCGCATGTGCGCCAGCCAGTGGTCGCGGGCCTGGCTGTCCACCCGGAACGGGGCGTGCCGCATCCGCAGCGCGGGGTGCCCGCGCCGCTGGGAGTAGGTGGTCGGGCCACCCCAGTACTGCTCGAGGAACCACGTCATGTGGTCCGCGGAGTCGGTGAGGTCCTCGGGGTACATCGGCCGCAGCAGCGGGTCGGTCGCCACCTGCTCGTAGAACCGCTCGACGAGTCGGGCGAAGGTGTCGTGTCCGCCGACGGCGTCGAAGAGGGGCTGCTCGTTCACGGCGCCCACCCTAGAAGGTTCCCCGTTGCGGTGGCGGGCTACTCTGGGCGGATGAGCAAGGCGGAGCAGATCCTGGCGGCGCTCGGCGGTGCGGACAACGTCGTCGAGCTGGAGCCGTGCATCACACGGCTGCGGGTGCAGGTGGGTGATGCGGACGCAGTCGACGACGGCGCACTCAAGGATGCGGGGGCGTTCGGTGTGGTGCGCTCGGGCCGTATCGTCCAGGTGATCGTGGGTCCGGAGGCCGACGACCTGGCCGTCGAGCTCGACAAGCTGCGCTGAGGCCCCCGCCGGTGCTGCTCGCCAGTCCTCTCGGTGGGACCGTGCGGGCCGTCACCGACGTGCCCGACCCGGTGTTTGCCGAGCTCATGGTGGGCCCGGGGGTCGCGGTGGACCCGCGACCGGACGTGAGCGCCGTCGCGCTGGCCCCGTGCGCCGGTGTGGTCGCGGCCCTGCACCCGCACGCCTTCGTGGTCGAGGGGGACGACGGGCGAGCCGTGCTCGTCCACCTGGGCACCGACACGGTGACCCTGCGCGGGGTCGGCTTCACGCTGCACGTGCGTGCGGGTGACCGGGTGGCGACCGGCGACCCGATGATCACGTTCTCGCCCGCCGACCTCGTCGCGGCCGGGCTGTCCACCTGCTGCCCCGTGATCGCGGTGCAGGCCGACCCGCAGGCGGTGCGGGTCCTGCTCGCGCCGGGCACGGTGGTGGTGCCGGGCGAACCGCTGCTCGACTGGACCTGACCACCCGCGCACCGGTGGCCCGGCACGCCCGGCCCGGCCCGACGCAGCCGGCACGATGCCAACCCCTCGTCGGGCTCCCGGGTGCTACTCGCTCGCGTCGTCCTCGCGGTGGCGCACCCACAGGTCGCGCTGCCCGGCCAGGGGCACCTCGGCCGCGGTGAGCGCGGCCCGGGCCGCGACCCGGATCCGACGGGCCACCTCCCACTGGCGGGCCGGTGAGGTGCGGACCTGGATCCGCAGCGTGACTGCGTCGAACGTGAGCTTCTCGATCCCGAGCACCGACGGCTCGCCGTCGATGTCGCCGGCGACCTCCGGGTCGGCGGCGACATCGTGCGCGGCCTGCAGCAGCAGGGCGCGGACGGCGTCCAGGTCGGCGAAGTAGTCCACGTCGACCTCGACGGTCGCCTTGGCCCACTCCTGCGTCTTGTTGCCCACCCGGGTCATCGAGCCGTTGGGCAGGAACCACAGGACGCCGTCGGCGTCGCGCAGCTTGGTCACCCGCAGACCGACGGACTCCACGGTGCCGCTGGCGACACCGACGTCGATGACGTCGCCCACCCCGTACTGGTCCTCGGCGAGCATGAAGAACCCGGTGAGGAAGTCCTTGACCAACGACTGCGCCCCGAAGCCGAGGGCGACGCCGATGATCCCGGCCGAGGCCACGAACGGCGCCAGGTTGATGCCGAGCGCGTCCAGCACGAGGAACAGCACGATCGACCCGACCAGCAACGTGGCGGCCGACCGCAGCACGGACCCGACGGTGCGCGCCCGCTGCGCCCGCCGGGCCACGAGCAGCGGGTTGGCGCGGGCGAGCACCGAGGTGAGCTCGCGGTTGCCGCCGCCGTTCGCGGGTCCGGTGGTGAGCCGGTGGGTGACCGCGGTGATCCCCGCGCGCAGCAGCGCCAGGGTGAGCGCACCGACCACGACGTAGAGGACGATCCGCAGCGGCAGCCCGACGAACCACGCCCACCAGCTCGACACCGACGACGGGTCGGCGGGCACCAGAACGACGGCGGACGAGGTCGGGCTCGGCGTGGCGTCGACACCGGGCAGGATCCAGGACGAGGTCATCGCCGCACCCCCAGCCCGGTGCGGTCGGCCACGAACTGCAGCTGCTCCACGCTCAGCGCGATGCTGCGGGACAGCGACCGACCGGCGTGCCCGACCCCGGTCTCCCGACGCACCAGCACAGGTGCCTGCGCCGGTGGCGCGCTCGTCGCGGCCTGCAGGGCGGCGGCGAGCTTGCGGGCGTGCAGCGGGTCGACGCGGGTGTCGCCCTCGAACACGGTGAACAGCGTCGCGGGGTACGCGGTGCCGTCGTGCACCTGGTGGTAGGGGGAGTAGGCGAGCAGCCAGTCGAGCTCCTCGGGCACCTGCGCATCGCCGTACTCCTCGGTCCACGTCACCCCGAGACCGAACCGCTGGTAGCGCACCATGTCGAGCAGCGGCGCCGAGCAGATGACCGCGGCGTACAGGTCGGGGCGCTGGGTGAGCGCGGCGCCGACGAGCAGACCACCGTTCGACCCGCCCCAGATCGCGAGCTGGTCCGGCGTGGTCCAGCCGGCCGTGACGAGCGCCTGCGCGACGGCGTGGAAGTCGTCGAACACGTGCTGCTTGTGCTCACGCATGCCGTCCCGGTGCCAGTCCTCGCCTTCCTCGCTGCCGCCGCGCAGGTTGGCCACGACGTAGACGCCGCCGGCCTCGACCCACGCGAGCGTGGTCGCCGAGTAGCCGGGGTCCAACGCGATCTGGAAGCCGCCGTAGCCGTAGAGGATGGTCGGGACGGGGGCCGTGGGGCGTCCGTCGGCGTCGAGCGCGCTGGACGGCGCCACGACGAACGCACGCACCGTGGTGCCGTCCGCGCTCGTGGCCTCGAGCCGGCTCACCTGCACCGACGGCAGCCGGGCCGGGGCGCCCGGGGGCTGCGCCCACACCGTGACCTGTCCGTCGGCGTAGCGGTGCACCGAGGGCACATGGGTGTGGTCGGTGAAGGAGAACCACACCTCGCCGCCGCCCTCGGGTCGGGTGACCAGGCCGGAGATCGACCCCAGACCCGGCAGCGGCACCGTCCCGGTGCGTTCGCCGGTCACCGGGTCGTGCAAGGTGACCTCGCTCACCGCGTGCCGTCGCCAGGAGGCGACCAGGACGGTGGGGGTGCGGGCGTCGCCGCCGCCGTCGAGCAGCGCCACGTCCTCGAGCACCGCGTCGGGGTCCTCCTCAAGCAGGGGGTGCCAGTCGCGGGGGTGCTCGGGATCGGCGCGCAGCAGCCGGCCGCGCGGGGCGTCCAGGTCGGTGTGCACGTACAGCTGCCCGTCGCGCCCCACCCAGGCGCCCACCTCGGCGTCCAGCCCGACGGCCACCTCGGTGAGCACGGGCGTCGCGGGCGAGGAGGCGGCGAGGTCCGCGATCCACACGTCGGTGCGCGGCGCGGTGCCGGCCGAGGCCGAGACCAGCAGCCAGCGTCCGTCGCGGGACACCAGCACGCCGTAGTAGTTCGTGAGGTCCAGCCCGGCGCCGAACACCTCGACATCGGTCGCGGGGTCCGTGCCCACCTCGTGCAGCCACACCCGGCGGTGGTACTGCTCCTCGCCCGCCGGCACGAGCTCGGGGGCCAGCCTGCGCACGTAGTAGAAGGCCCGGCCGCCCGGCAGCCACGCGACGGGGGAGTAGCGGGTGCGGTCGATCGGACCGTCCACCGGTGCCCCGGTGGCCACGTCGAGCACCTGGAGCGTCGACTCCTCGGTGCCACCGCTGGACACCTGGTAGGCGAGCAGGTCGCCCTCCTTGGACGGCTGCCAGGCGTCGAGCGTCGTGGTGCCGGCCGGGTCGATCGCCACCGGGTCCACGAGCACCCGCTCGTCGTCGCCCTCGTGCACCACGACGACGGCGTGCTCCTGGTCGCCGGCACGACGCGACGCGAACCAGCGCGTGCCGCGCCAGGCCGGGGTCGACACGTGCCCGGCGCCCAGCAGCTCGCCCAGACGTGCGGTGAGGCGCCCGGTCTCGAACGGCCCGTCGGCCAACCGGTCGGCCAGCTGGGAGCGCACCGCCTGGTAGAGCTCGTCCTGCGCGGCGGACCAGGCGCGGGTGCGGTCGCTTCCCGCGTCCTCCAGCCAGCGGTAGGGGTCCGGGACGAGGCGGCCGTGCAGGTCCTCGACGAGGTCCTCGCGTTCGGCCGTGGGGTACCAGGCAGATGACGTCACGCAGGCAGGTTACGTCGAGCGGCGCGTCGGTCGGCCCGCACCCCGCCGCGGGGCCCACCGTGGGAGGATCGCACCCGTGAGCGACCAGCCCGACGCCCCCAGCCCGGCCCTCGTCTCGCTGGCCGAGGCCTACGCGGTGAGCACCCGGTACTGGAGCCACGCCGGGACGCTCGTGCCCTGCTCGGCGTCGACGCTCGTCGGGGTGCTCGCGGCGCTCGGCGTGGACGCCTCGACGCCCGAGCGGGTCGAGGTGGCGCTCGCGCACCGGGCCGACGACGAGTGGCGGCGCACGTTGCCGCCCGTCGTCGTGCAGCGGGTCGGCGAGACGACCCAGGTGGCGGTGCACGTCGCGCACGGCGACCCCGTGCGCTGCGTGGTCGAGCTGGAGGACGAGGCGGGCACGGTGGTGCTCGGCCAGGCCGACGTCTTCGTCGAGCCCCGGCAGGTGGACGGGCGGACGGTGGGCCGGGCGACGTTCGACCTGCCGCCGGACCTGCCCCTCGGCTGGCACGAGCTGGTGGCCGATGGTCCCAGTGCGCAGGCCCGGGCGACGCTCGTCGTGGTGCCGCACCACCTCGAGCTGCCGGCGGGGCTCGCCGACGGACGCGGCTGGGGTCTCATGGCCCAGCTCTACTCGGTGCGTTCGCGCCGGTCGTGGGGCATCGGCGACCTGGCGGACCTGGCCGAGCTCACCGACCTGTTCGGCCGGCTCGGCGGCGACTTCGTGCTGGTCAACCCGCTGCACGCCGCCGAACCCGTGGCGCCGATGACCCCGAGCCCCTACCTGCCGACCACCCGCCGGTTCGTCAACCCGGTCTACGTGCGGGTCGAGGACGTGCCCGAGGCCGCGTACCTGTCCTCGGCCGACCGCGCCCTCGTGGAGTGGGCCGCCGAACCGGCGATCGCGCTGGACACCGATCCGGGCGCCGTCGACCGCGACGCCGCCTGGATCGCCAAGCGCACCGCGCTCGAGGTGGTCTTCGCGGTGCCCCGCTCACCGTCCCGGCAGCGCGCGTTCGCCTCCTTCGTCGACCAGGAGGGCCCGGGGCTGGGCCAGTTCGCGCTCTGGTGCGCGCTCAGCGAGCGGTTCGGCACCGGTCCGTGGCCCGCCGAGGCCCGCGACCCGGCCGGTCCGTTGGTGTCCCGGCTGCGCGCCGAGCTCGCCGGGCGGGTGGAGTTCTACACCTGGTTGCAGTGGGTGGCCGACGCTCAGCTCGCGCACGCCCAGCAGGTGGCCCGTCGCGCCGGGATGGCGCTCGGGGTGATGCACGACCTGGCGGTCGGGGTGCACCCGGACGGCGCCGACGTCTGGGCGCTGCCCGAGGTGCTGGTGCGCGGTGCGACGGTGGGCGCCCCGCCCGACATGTACAACCAGCAGGGTCAGGACTGGTCGCAGCCGCCGTGGCACCCCGACGCCCTGGCCCGCGCCGGGTACCGGCCGTACCGGGACATGCTGCGCACGGTGCTGCGGCACGCCGGTGCGCTGCGCATCGACCACGTCATCGGGCTGTTCCGGCTGTGGTGGATCCCCACGGGGCACGGCGCCGACCAGGGCGCCTACGTGCGCTACGACCACGACGCGCTGGTCGGCATCCTCATGCTCGAGGCGGCCCGGGCCGGTGCCGTCGTCGTCGGCGAGGACCTCGGGACGGTCGAGCCGTGGGTGCGGGACTACCTGGCCGAACGCGGCATCCTGGGCACCGCCGTGCTGTGGTTCGAGCACGAGGGCGACGGGCCCCGGCCGCCCGAGCACTGGCGGCGCCAGCAGCTGGCCACCGTGACGACGCACGACCTGCCGCCCACCGCGGGCTACCTGGCCGGTGAGCACGTGGCGCTGCGCGAGCGCCTGGGGCTGCTCACCGAACCGGTGGCGCTGGTGCGGGCCAAGGCGGCCCGGGAGCGCGAGGCGACGCTCGCCGCGCTGCGCGCACGCGGGCTGCTCGGTGACGACCCGTCCGAGCGGGAGATCGTTGAGGCGCTGCACCGGTACGTGCTCGCCACCCCGGCCGCGCTGGTCGGGGTGGCCCTGGCCGATGCGGTGGGTGAGCGGCGCGCGCAGAACCAGCCGGGGACCGATCAGCAGTACCCCAACTGGAAGGTGCCGCTCGCCGACTCCTCCGGCCAGGTGGTGCTCATCGACGACCTGGCGACCAACGCCCGGCTGCAGTCCCTCGTCGCGGTGCTGCAGGAGGGCTGAGCGCGCCCTCAGCCCGCGGCGCGGTCCGCGGCCTGCGCCGCCAGGGCCCGTCGGACGGCGTCGCGCGACTCGGTGACCAGCCGTCGCATCGCGGCGGGAGACCCGGGGTGCGTGCCCAACCAGCCGTCGGTCGCCGCGAGCAGGTCCACCTGCGGGTCACCGGCCAGCTCGATGGGGAACATCCCCTCGACCACGCCCTGGGCCATCTCGTTGCTGCGGGTGGACCACACCCGTTCGATCGCGGCGAAGTAGGGCTCGACGTAGGGGCGCAGCAGATCGAGGTCGGGGACCCGGGAGAAGCCCTGCGCGGTCGCGGCCTGCTGGGCGTTGGTGAGGGTGCCGTGCTCGACCACCGCACGCCAGGCCGCCGCCTTGGCCCGTGCGGTGGGCACCGCAGCGCGGGCCAGGGCCGCCGAACGCACCCCGGTGGCCGACGGGTCGCGCACCAGCTCGGCGGCGATCTGCTCCTCCCCGGCCCGGCCCGCGACGACGAGTGCGGTGAGCAGCTCCCAGCGCAGGTCGGCGTCCACCGTCAGCCCCGGCAGCGACACGGTCCCGGCGAGCAGCCCCGCGAGGTCGTCGAGCACGTGAGCGGCCCGTCCGTGCCGGGCCACCGCCCGCAGCACCTGCAGCCGCACGTCGGGGTCGGTGCCCTCGCGGTGCACGAGGGCGAGCATCTTCTCGACCACCGCCGCGCGCACCGGGTCGCGCCGCTCGGGAGCGACCCACAGGTCAAGTGTGGTGGTGAGCTGACGCAGCATCACCAGCACGAGGGAGGAGTCGGTCGCCCAGCCCAGGGCCTCGCCGACCGCCTCGACGAAGGCGCTCGCGGGCAGCTCGCCGTCGCGCGTGGCGTCCCACAGGCAGCCCCACACGACGGCACGCGCCACCGGGTCGTCGAGCACGGCCAGGTGCTCGCGGGCGGTGGCCAGCGACTGCGGGTCCAGGCGGACCCGGGCGTAGGTGAGGTCGTCGTCGTTGACCAGCAGCACGGCGGGCAGCGGGCGGCCGACGAGCTCAGGCACCGGGGTGAGCGCCCCGGTGACGTCGATCTCGGTGCGCCAGGTCCGCACCAGGTGGCCGTCCACGAGGTCGTAGCCGCCCAGGGCCAGCCGGTGCGGCGGCAGCGCCATGTGCGCCGACGGGGCCTCCTGGACGATCGCCGCCGAGGTGACCACCCCGTCGGCGCTCTCCAGCTGCGGGCGCAGCAGGGTGACGCCGGACTGCTGCAGCCAGACGGCGGACCAGGCGCTCAGGTCGCGTCCGGAGGTGGCCTCCAGCCGGGTGAGCAGGTCGCTGAGCTGCGTGTTGCCCCAGGCGTGCGCGTCGAAGTAGGCGCGCACCCCGGTGAGGAACTCCTCCTCACCCACCCAGGCGACGAGCTGGCGCAGCACCGAGGCGCCCTTGGCGTAGGTGATGCCGTCGAAGTTGACCTCGACGTCCTCCAGGTCGCGCATGTCGGCGACGATCGGGTGCGTGGTCGGCAGCTGGTCCTGCTGGTAGGCCCACGCCTTCTCGCGGGAGGCGAACGTGGCCCACACCCCGGTCCAGCGGGTCGCCCGCTGGGTCGCCAGGGTGCTCATGAACTCGGCGAACGACTCGTTGAGCCACAGGTCGTCCCACCAGCGCATGGTGACGAGGTCGCCGAACCACATGTGCGCCAGCTCGTGCAGGATCGTCACCGCGCGCCGCTCGACGGTCGCGTCGGGCACGGCCGACCGGAACACGTACGACTCGGCGAACGTGACCGCCCCTGCGTTCTCCATCGCCCCGGCGTTGAACTCGGGCACGAAGAGCTGGTCGTAGGTGCGGAAGGGGTAGGGGCGGCCGAACGCCTCCTCGAAGAAGGCGAAGCCGGCGCGCGTCACGTCCATCACGTTCTCGGCGTCCAGGTACGGGGCCAGGGAGGCCCGGCAGTACACGCCGAGCGGGATGGTGCGCCCGTCGCTGCTGGTCAGCTCACCGGTGACCTGGTGGTACGGCCCGGCGACCACGGCGGTCACGTAGGTCGACAGGGGCGGGGTCGGCGGGAAGTGCCAGCGCACGCCGTCCTGGGTCGGCTGCGGCGGACCGTCCGGCGCCTCGTTGGAGACCACGGTCCACCCGACGGGGGCGGTGACGGTGAGCTCGAAGGTGGCCTTGAGGTCCGGCTGGTCGAAGCAGGCGAACACCCGCTGGGCGTCGGCGACCTCGAACTGGCTGTACAGGTAGACCTGCTCGTCGACCGGGTCGACGAACCGGTGCAGGCCCTCGCCGCTGCGGGTGTAGGCGCAGTCGGCCACGACGGTGAGCACGTTGTGCTCGGCCAGCGGGCCGACCGCGACCCGGCCGTCGGTCACGACGGCGGCCACGTCGAGCGGGCTGCCGTTGAGCGTGACCGACCGGACCTTCGGAGCGACGAGGTCGAGGAAGGTGCCGGTCTCCGCGGTGGCGTCGAACGTCACGGTCGTGGTCGAGCCGAACACGTCCGGACCCCGGGTCAGGTCGAGCTCGACCTGGTAGCTGCGGGTCGCCAGCAGGGCGGACCGGGCAGCGGCCTCGTCACGGGTCAGGTTGCGTTCAGGCACGTCGCCGTCCTTCGTCTTAGCCCCGGCCGCCTGCCGGGGCGTCGCATGATCGTGGCAGATCATCACACGGGGGCGGGAACCGCCCGATCCGATCGCCCAGGTCTCACCCGGACGTGGCGTGATGGTGCACCATCGTGGGAGGGGACCGACGGTCGGGGACGGAGGGAGCGACGGGTGCAGGCGGAACGGCGGCGCAGGCTCCTCGTGGTGCTCGCCGTGGTCGACGTGATCGCCCTCATGACGGTGGCGGTGCTCGTGCTGCGTCGGGTGGAGGCCTCCCGGCCCGTGGTGCTGCCGGCACCGGCCACGGCGTCGGCGACTGCACCCTCGGCGTCCGGCACCGGCGGGGACGTGCTGCGGTTCGCGCTGCCGTCGCGGAACATCACGTGCGCGCTCTCGTCGGCGGGCGCGACGTGCGTCATCAGCCAGATCGACACCGCGCCGACGCCGACACCGGCCTGCACGGGGTCCGTCGGGCACCAGGTGGTGCTCGACGCGACCGGGCTGCACACCCCGTGCACGACGAGCAGCCCGACCCCCGACCCCGACGGTCTCGTGCTGCCCTACGGGGCGAGCCAGACCGTCGGGGACTACACGTGCACGAGCGCGACCACCGGTGTCACGTGCACCACGAAGGGCGGTGCGGGCTTCCGGCTGGCCCGCAGCGGGCTGACTGCACTGCCCTGACCCCGACCACCTCGTCTCGTCAACGGCGACGGGGCGAGGTGCTCACCAGATCCGCACCCGCTCGTCGGGGGCCAGGTACATCGCGTCGCCGGGGTGCACGTCGAACGCCTGGTAGAACTCGTCGACGTTGCGGACCACCCCGTTGCAGCGGAACTCGTCGGGGGAGTGCGGGTCGGTCGCCAGGCGCCGGATGACCTCCTCGTCGCGGCCCTTGGACCGCCAGCACGCCGCCCAGCCGAGGAACACCCGCTGCGCGGCGGTGAGCCCGTCGACGACCGGCCCTTCCTCGAGCGGGCGGCCGAGCGCGATCGTGTACGCCCGGATCGCGATGCTGAGGCCGCCGAGGTCGCCGATGTTCTCCCCGATGGTGAGCGCACCGTTGACGTGCTGGTCACCGCCGAGCTGAGCGGGGACGAACGCCGAGTACTGGTCGACCAGCCGCGCCGTGCGCCGCTCGAACTCGGTGCGGTCCTGCGCGGTCCACCAGTCGGCGAGCGCACCGGTGCCGTCGTACTTGCTGCCCTGGTCGTCGAACCCGTGGCCGATCTCGTGGCCGATGATCGCGCCGATCCCGCCGTAGTTCACCGCGTCGTCGGCGGACGCGTCGAAGACCGGCGGCTGCAGGATCGCCGCGGGGAAGACGATCTCGTTCATCCCGGGGTTGTAGTAGGCGTTGACGGTCTGCGGGGTCATGAACCACTCCTCGCGGTCCACCGGGCGCCCGATCTTGGCCAGCTCGTAGTCCTGCGCCCACACGTTCGCCGCCCGGACGTTGCCGACCAGGTCGTGCGGGTCGACGACGAGCGACCCGTAGTCCCGCCATCGGCTCGGGTAGCCGATCTTGGGCGTGAAGGCGTCGAGCTTGGCCTGAGCCTTCGCCCGAGTGTCCTCACCCATCCAGTCGAGCCCGGCGATCGACTGCCGGTAGGCCTCGACCAGGTGCGCCACGAGGGTGTCCATCCGGGCCTTGTGGTCCGGCGGGAAGTGCCGCTCGACGTAGATCTTGCCGACGGCCTCGCCCATCGCGCCCTCGACGAGGGACACGCCACGCTTCCACCGCTCGCGCAGCTCCTGGGCGCCGGTGAGGGCGCGGCCGTAGAAGTCGAAGTTGGCCTGGGTGAGCTCGGCCGTCAGGTAGGGCGCCCGCGCGGTCACCAGGTGGAACCGCATCCAGTCGGCCCACGCCTCGAGCGGCTGCGACTCCCACAGCTCGGCGAACCCCTCGGCGAAGGTGGGCTCGCGCACGACGAGGTCGTCGAGCGCGCCCTGCGGTGCGCCGAGCGCGTGCACCCAGCCCGCCCAGTCGAACTGCGGTGCGCGGTCGGTGAGCTCGGTGAGCGTCACCGGGTTGTAGGTGAGGTCGGCGTCGCGGTCCTTGACCACGTCCCAGTGGTGGGCGGCCAACGCCGTCTCGAGCGCGACCACCCGGTCGGCGGCGGCCCGGGCGGAGGCCTCGTCGCCCACGGCACCGCCGAGCAGCAGCATCCGGGCGACGTGCGGGCCGTAGGCGTCCAGGAAGCTCGCGTACTGCGGGTCGCGGTAGTACGACTCGTCGGGAAGCCCCAGCCCGCCCTGCATGAGGTAGACGACGTAGCGCTGCGGGTCCCGGGCGTCGTTGTCCACCCAGAAGCCCACCGCGCCGCCGGCCCCGGTGCGCTGCAGGGTGCCCAGGGCGTGCACGAGGGCGGACCGGTCGCCGGCCTCGTCGATGAGCGCCAGGTCGGCGGCGAGCGGGGTGAGCCCGGCGGCCTCGACCGCGTCGGTGTCCATGAAGCTGGCGTACAGCGCGCCCACCTTGCCGGTCTCGGAGTCCGGTGCGGCCGCGCCCGCGGCGACCTGGCGTCCGGCGTCGGCGATGATCTCGCGCACCTGCTCCTCGGCCTGGTCGCGCAGGGCGCGCAGGGCGCCGTCGAACGCCCGGTCCGGCGGGATGGTGTGGTCGGCGATCCAGCGGCCGTTCACGTACCGGTAGAGGTCGTCCTGGGGCCGCGTGCTCGGGTCCAGGCTGGACAGGTCGATGCCGCTGTGAGCCATGCCCCCACTGTAGGGATCGTCACGCACCACGTGCGTCCGACGTCGGGCAGTATGGGCGCATGCGCATCCACGTCGCCGCTGACCATGCCGGGTACGAGCTCAAGGAGGCGCTCGTCGCCCGTCTGCGCGACGGCGGTCATGACGTGGTCGACCACGGGGCCCACGAGTACGACCCGCAGGACGACTACCCGGCCGTCTGCATCGCCGCCGCCCAGGCGACCGTCGCCGAGCCCGGCACGCTCGGCGTGGTGATCGGCGGCTCGGGCAACGGTGAGCAGATCGCCGCGAACAAGGTGCCCGGCGTGCGCGCCGCGCTGGCCTGGAACGCGGCGACGGCCGAGCTGGCCCGGCAGCACAACGACGCGAACGTCGTGGCCATCGGCGCCCGGCAGCACACCATCGACGAGGCGCTCGACCTGGTCGAGCGGTTCGTCGGCGAGCCGTTCAGCGGCGACCCGCGCCACCAGCGTCGGATCGACGAGGTCGCCGCGTACGAGGCCACGCGCCACCAGGGCTGACCCCGGCCGCACGCCCGTCCCGCCGCACCGGCCGCCGGTGCGAGACCGGCGGGCCGCAGGTGACCGACCGGCTCAGAACAGCCAGTCGCACAGCGGTGCGCGGGCGCTCGCGAAGGCCGCCGTCGCAGCGCTCGCCGCACCGGGCGTCCGCTCCTCGACGAGCCCGGCCGCGGTGAGCGCCTGCAGGCTGCGCCCGCCGAGGTAGGCGGCGCCCAGCTCGCGCACGTCGAGCACGAGGTCGGCGGGTGCCTCGCTCGCGCTCACGGTGGTCTCGCCGGTGGCCGACACGCTCAGCCGCCAGCAGCCGGCGTTGGCCGGCAGCAGCTCGTCGGACACCTGCAGGACCACGTCGAGCGGTGCGGCGTAGGTGCGGGCGGCCAGGGCGGCCGGCACGTCGACGAGTCGCAGCCACAGGTTGTCGGCGAGGCTCGGTGTCGTGGCGCGGCGGTCCACCAGCAACGACAGCAACGGGTCGTCGACGGCGAGCATGGGGGACTCCACCTGCCAGGTGAGGTCGAGGTCGTGCAGGAACGACCACAGCCGGTGCGTGGCGGCCGGGTCGAGCGCGGCGACCTCGCGCACCTTCACCGTCGAGCGCGGCCCGGCGGGCTCCCACGACTCGTGGCGGCGCAGCAGGGCGTACCCGCGCAGCTCACCGCCGGGTGTGTGCACGGTGGCCAGTCGCAGCGCCTCGCCACCGTGCCGCAGACCCGGCAGGTCCTGCACCCGCTGCTCGCGCAGCACGGCGGAGTCCCTGGTCACCGCGCCGGGACGGCCTGCGACGGCGGCCCGGTGCACGCGGTCGAGGCGGTCGACGTCGTCGGGACCCACCGGTCCGAACCGCACCTCGAGGTCGCCGGAGCCGGCGACCGGGCGCAGCTCGGCACGCCGCGGCACGCTCACCCGCAGGTGGTCCGCGGCCGAGCCGTAGCCGAACCGGCCGTAGATGGCGGCCTCGGCGGCGAACAGCGCGGAGACCGGCTCGTGGCAGGCTCGGGCGCGCTCCAGGTGCGCGGCGATCATCGCGCGCAGCAGCCCACGGCGCCGGTGCACGGGGTGCACGCCCACCCAGGTGAGGCCGGCGCACGGCACCGTGGCGCCCGGCACCTGCAGGGTGAACTCGTACGAGCCGTGCATGGCCGCCTGCGAGCCGTCGGGGGCCCGGACCACCACGGTGCGCTCGACGGGGACCGGGTACGGCATGAGCGCCACCGTCCCGTCGTCCAACCCGCTGGGGAACACGAGCCGGTCGAAGTCGATGAGCTCGGGGACCTCGGAGGCGGTGACGGGACGCAGCGTGTAGCCGGTGGGCAGCGTGGGCATGGCGCCATCCTTGCCCGGGCGGGTGTGCCGGGGCGAGGAAATAGTCTGCCCGCCATGGACGAGGAGTACCTGGAGCTCGTGCTCGACCTGGTCGCGGCCGTGCCGCCGGGCCGGGCCGTCACCTACGGGCTGCTCGCCGAGCTGGTGGTCGAGGAGCTGGTCCGCACCGGGCGCCCGGCCCGGGGTGGTCCGCGCCAGGTCGGCCACGTGCTGGCGCGGGCCGGGTCGGCCGTGCCGTGGTGGCGGGTGGTCAACGCCACCGGACGTCCCCCCGCCGCGTGGGCGGCCACGGCGCGCGAGCACTTGGTGCAGGAGGGCACACCACTCACACCCGACGGCACGCGGGTGCGGCTGCGTGCCGCGGTCTGGTGGCCGGCCCAGCCCCCGGGTGACCGTCCGGCCGACTGACCCCGACGCGGGTGCGGTCTAGGCGAGCAGCCGCGCCATCGTCGCCAGCGCGCCGGGCGAACCCTGCACGACGAGCGTGGTGATCGCCGTGGCCTGCCAGGCCGGGAGCTGGTCGGCGATGTCCGCCTCGGTCCCCACGAGAGCGACGTCCGTGACCATCTCCAGCGGCACCGCGGCGACGGCGCGCGCCCGGTCCCCGGCCAGGTAGTGCGCCGCGATCTCCTCGCACGCCGCGCCGTAGCCGAGCCGGACGAGGACGTCGCGGTGGAAGTTCGCCTCGCGCGCGCCCATGCCGCCGACGTAGAGCGCCAGGTGGGGGCGCACCTGGTCGGCCGCGTCCTGCACGGAGGCGCTGAGCACGACGGGCACCGTGGCCACCACCTCGAACTCGGCGGTCGCACGCAGCCGGGGGTCCCGCCGTGCGAAGCCGTCGGCCAACAGCTGGCGGTGCAGGTCGTCGGTGCGGGGGGAGGCGAACGCGGCGAGCCAGCCGTCGGCGATCTCGGCGGTCATCGTCACGTTCTTGGGCCCCTCGGCGCCGAGGAAGATCGGCAGGTCGGCGCGCAGCGGGTGCACCGTGGAGCGCAGCGCGCGGCCGAGCCCGGACCCCTCGTCGGCGGGCAGGGGCAGCCGGTAGAACTCGCCGTCGAACCGGACCGGTGCCTCGCGTGCGAGCACCTGGCGCACCACCGCGACGTACTCGCGGGTGCGGGCCAACGGGCGTGGGTAGGGCAGGCCGTACCAGCCCTCCACGACCTGCGGACCGGAGGCGCCCAGCCCCAGCACGAACCTGCCCCCGCTCAGGTGGTCGAGGGTGAGGGCCGCCATCGCCGCCGCGGTCGGGGTGCGGGCCGACAGCTGGGCCACGGCGGTGCCCAGCCGGATCCGTGAGGTGCGCGACCCGTACCAGGCCAGCGGGGTGAGGGCGTCCGAGCCGTAGGCCTCGGCGGTCCACACCGAGTCCAGGCCGAGCCGCTCGGCCTCGAGCACGACCGCACCTGCGTCCCGCGGTGGCTGGGCATCCCAGTAGCCGAGGCTGTAGCCGAGCTTCACCGTGTCCCCCTCGTCGCGGCCGGGCGCCCAGCGTAGGGCGCACCGGCCGCGAAGGGGAGGGGTGGGCTCAGATGTAGATCGCCGGGTCGTCCACGCTCTCGTCGAACGGCCGGAGCTGGCCGGGGAGCTTGATCCGGGCCGGTACGCCGACGGCCGCGGCCCCGGCCGGAACGTCCCGGATCACCACGGCGTTCGCGCCGATCCGGGCGCCGTCACCGACCCAGACCGGCCCCAGCACCTTGGCGCCCGCACCGACGACGACCCCGTCCCCCAGGGTGGGGTGCCGCTTGCCGCGGCGCATCGACGTCCCGCCGAGGGTCGCCCCGTGGAAGATCACGCAGTCGTCGCCGACCTGCGCGGTCTCCCCGATGACGACCCCCATCCCGTGGTCGATGAACAGCCGCCGTCCCAGCTGCGCCCCCGGGTGGATCTCGACGCCGGTGAGGAACCGGACGAGCTGGGACAGCAGCCGGGCGGGCAACCGGGTCCCGGGTGTGCTCCACAGGACGTGGGCCGCCCGGTAGCCCCACAGCGCGTGCACGCCCGGGTAGGCCAGGGCGACCTCGATGCGGGTCCGCGCCGCGGGGTCGTGCGTGACCGCGGCCTGGAGGTCCTCGCGGAGCGTCTGCCGGAACGAGAGCGTCACGCGTCAGTCCAGCAGGTCCTGGTAGAGCACGGTCGACAGGTAGCGCTCGCCGAACGAGGGCACGATCGCCACGATGAGCTTGCCGGCGTTCTCCGGGCGCTGGGCCAGCAGCGTCGCGGCGTGCAGCGCGGCACCTGAGGAGATGCCGACGAGCAGGCCCTCCTCCTTGGCGGCGCGGCGGGCCACGGCGACTGCGGTCTCGGCGTCCACGTCGATGATCTCGTCGTACACGGTGGTGTCGAGGATCTCGGGCACGAAGTTCGCACCGATGCCCTGGATCTTGTGCGGTCCGGGGGCCCCTCCGTTGAGGATCGGGGACTCGGCCGGCTCGACGCCGACGATCTGCACGCCGGGCTTGCGCTCCTTGAGCACCTGGCCGACGCCGGTGATGGTGCCGCCGGTGCCGATCCCCGCCACGACGATGTCGACCTCGCCGTCGGTGTCGGCCCAGATCTCCTCGGCCGTGGTGGCGCGGTGGATGGCCGGGTTGGCCTCGTTGGCGAACTGCCGGGCCAGGATCGCGCCCGGCCGCTCCTTGGCGAGCTCCTCGGCGCGGGTGACCGCGCCCTTCATGCCCTCGGACGCCGGGGTGAGCACGAGCTCGGCGCCGAACGCCCGCAGCAGGGCGCGACGCTCCTTCGACATCGACTCCGGCATCGTGAGCACGACGTCGTAGCCGCGGGCGGCCCCGACGAACGCCAGGGCGATCCCGGTGTTGCCGCTGGTGGCCTCGATGATGGTGCCGCCGGGCGCCAGCTCGCCGGACTTCTCGGCGGCGTCGACGATGGCCACCCCGATGCGGTCCTTGACGGAGTTGGCGGGGTTGTAGAACTCCAGCTTGGCGACGACGGTGGCCGGTGCGCCGTCCGTGATCGTGTTGATGCGGACGAGCGGCGTGTGGCCGACGAGCTGCGTGGCGTCGTCGTAGATGCGGGACATGGCGAAGTTCTCCTCACGGTGGACGGGCTGGTGCGAGGGGCGAGCGCTGGCGGGCGACGCGGGTGCGGCAGGGGTCGTCCGAGGACGAACGGGCCAGCGCTCTACCGACAGCGACAGCACGACGCGCACAGGCGCGCCGTGGACGGGTGCGTCGTGAGCGGGTGCGTGGGGGCCGTGCTGTGCGTTCGCACGTGTGCCTCCCATGTCGCAGCCGTCGGGGCACCGGCAGGTGCCGCACCACGGTGGCACGCTACCCGCACCGCGACCCGCTTACCAAGGAGCACCTCAGGTCTGCGCAGGTCCGTCGGCGTTTTCAGCCGTGCCAGCGCAGGGGTGTGGTGGGAGGCTGACCCTGGGGGAGTTCGAGGTCCGCGGCTGCCGGACCGCTGCGACGAGACGGGAGGCCACGGTCATGGACGACGCCCCCGTGCCGCCCGCCGTGCGCCCCCGTGCCGAGCTGCGTGACAAGGTGCCCGATTCGGTTCATTCCGAGGCGGTTCGGGCCGATCGAGGAAGCGTGATCGGCGAGGCGGTGCGACGTGCGTACGGTGCCGTCGCGCTGCTGCTGAGCCTCTCGCTCTTCGTGGTCGACGACGACCGCGCGTCCCGGGCCATCTACGTCGGGGTGGCGGTCAGCGCGGTGCTGCTCGGCGCCTCGACCCTCGGCTGGCGGGTCCGGCTGAGGAGCCCGTGGACGCTCGTGGTCGCCGGGGTCGCCGCGTGGCTGGGCAGCGACCTCGCGAGGGCCTCGTCGGGCGAACGGCCGTTCGGCACCGGCGTCGACCCCTTCTACGTGGTCGGCAGCGTGCTGGTGCTGGCCGGTCTGGTCTGGATCGGGCGGCAGAACCGGGCGTTCGACCGTGACGGGCTGGCCCTGGGGCTGCTCTTCGTGGCCGGGTCGAGCCTGGCGGTGTGGCGGCTGCTGAGCACCCCGGTCACGCGCTCGTTCGCCTCGGTCCTGCTCGACGTCTACATCGGGATCGACCTGGTCGGGGTCGTCGTCGTGGTGGCGCTGCTGCGACGTTCGTCGACCACGGTGGGGCAGCGTCTGGCGGTCGCAGGAGCCGCGCTGTGGGTCGGTGGTGATGCCGCCTTCGCGCTGGGAGGCGGTCTGACCAGGCCGCAGGAGCCGATGTGGCTCGCGGCCTACGTGCTGCTCGGGCTCGCGCCCTGGTACGCCTCGCGGGTGGTCTCGGGCTCGGTCCGCGAGCTGGTCGGACCGTTGTGGCGGGACGTCGCGCTCATGGCGGTCTCCGGTCTGGCGCTGCCGGCCTCGGCGCTGGTCATCGGGCTGCGGGACGACTCGCCGGACCTGGCGGTGCTCGCCGTCGCGCAGGTGGCGGTCACGGTGCTCCTCGTGCTCCGGGTGCAGTCGTTGCTCGCGGAGACGTCGAGGCAGTCGTACCAGGTGGCGCGGCTCGCGGAGACCGATCCGCTCACCGGGCTGGCCAACGCCCACCGGTTCACGGTCGAGGTGTCCGAGCGGCTGGCCAGCACCGTGTCCGAGCCGCTGCGCCCGACGGTGGTGCTCGTGGGGCTGGAGAGCTTCGCCGAGCTGCACGACCGGCTCGGGCACCGGGCCGGTGACGAGCTCATGCGTGCGGTCGCGCGCCGGGTGGTGCAGCTGGTGCCCGAGTCGGTCGGGGTGGCCCACATGAGCGCCGACGTGTTCGGGGTGCTGCTGCTCGGCCAGTCCAACGACCGCGCGCTGGCGCGGGCCCAGCGGGTGGCCGAGGGGCTGCGTGACCCGCTCGAGCTCGCCCAGCTGAGCGTGACGGTGCGCCCCGTGGTGGGGCTGGCGACGGCCGACGCGGGGATGACCGACGGCCAGGACCTGGTGGCCAACGCCGACCTGGCGCTCGCGGCCGCCCGGGGGAAGGCCGGCCCGGTCGTGCGGTTCTCCAGCGACCTGGAACGGCGCGACGCGTTGTCGGCGCAGCTCGTCGGCGAGCTGTCCGAGGCGATCACGCGCGGCGAGGTGCTGGTCTACTTCCAGCCGCAGGTCGAGCTCGCCTCGGGTCGGGTCACGGGCGCCGAGGCGCTGGTCCGCTGGCTGCACCCGGCGCTCGGGCTGCTCGGCCCGGCGGCCTTCGTCCCGGCGGCGGAGGCGACCGGCACGATCCGAGTGCTCACGCTGCACGTCCTGGACCAGGCGTTGTACTGGTGCGCGCGCTGGGCCGCGTCGGGCCGGCCGCTCAACGTGGCGGTCAACCTGTCGGCGCGCGACCTCATGCACTCCCGGCTGGTGGAGGACGTGCGGGACGCCCTCGTGCGGTACGGCCTGCCGGCGAGCCGGTTGGAGCTGGAGATCACCGAGACGATGGCGATGGCTGACCTGGAGCTGTCCCAGCGGGTGCTCACCGACCTGGCGCGGCTCGGGGTGACGATCTCCATCGACGACTACGGCACGGGCTACGGCTCGCTGGCGTACCTGCAGAAGCTGCCGGTGCGTCGGCTGAAGATCGACCGGTCGTTCGTCTCGCGGGTGCTGGACGACGAGGCGAGCACGGCCATCGTGCGCTCGACCATCGAGCTGGCCGGTCAGCTCGGCCTGGACACGGTGGCCGAGGGCGTCGAGGACGATGCCACGGTGCAGCGGCTGCGGGAGTACGGCTGCAGCACGGTGCAGGGCTTCGGCCTGGCGGCGCCGATGTCGCCGGAGGGCTTCGAGCGCGCCATCTGGCGCCTGGAGCACCGGACCCGGACGGTGCGTACCGCACCGTCCTCGGGCTCGACCGGTCAGCTGCCGGCGGCGCGCCCGGCGACGGCGTCGTTCCCGTCGGTCGCGCGGGCGTACCGAGAGCTGGCCGAGCCGGCGCGGCGGATCGC
>NZ_VWSD01000328.1 GCF_009829685.1 Cellulomonas citrea | reverse complement strand
ATCAGTATGCAGCTTCACCAGTGCCACGACCGTGACCAGTTCAGACGTATCCAGAATCACGGTATCCGGCTGCGCTGATCCCACCTCATTTTCATGTCCGGTCAGCACATTTTCCCGGCTGAGAGGGGTGTCCTGACCGGCAGTTTCATCCGTGTCATCAAGCTCCTCTTTCAGCTCTGCCACACGGAGCGCCGGTTCTTCTTTCGTCCCCGTCAGGCTGACATCACGGTTCAGTTGTTCACCCAGCGAGCGGAGACGGGCAATCAGTTCATCTTTCGTCATGGACTCCTCCACAGAGAAACAATGGCCCCGAAGGGCCATGATTACGCCAGTTGTACGGACACGAACTCATCAGGGTCAGCCAGCAGCATCAGCGGTGCTGACTGAATCATGGTGAACTCACGCGCCGGATCGCCGGTGGTCACCCAGTTTTTCGGGTAACGGGCAGAGGCGTTAATGCCTTCGCGCTGTGCGTCCGCATCCTGAATGCAGCCATAGGTGCGCAGACCGCGTGCCTGAGTGTTCCCCAGCACCATCGTGTTGTCCGGCAGGAAGTTCTTTTTGACGCCGTTTTCCACGTACTGTCCGGAATACACGACGATGGCCACATCGCCATACATCCCCTTATAGGACACCGCTTTGCCCAGGTCTTTCACCGCTGTCTCCAGCTCGGAATTAGAGCCACGACGGGTATCCAGCTTCTCCTTGACGGCTTTGAAGGAACGGAACAGCGCCCAGCCTTTCGGATCGAACACGATGATATTCACCACACCGCTGGCGTTCAGCGCGTAGGCTTCGAT
>NZ_VWSD01000327.1 GCF_009829685.1 Cellulomonas citrea | reverse complement strand
TTCATTCCCCGAAGAGGGGTCAGAAAACCCTCTCGCGGAGCGATCGGGTTTCACCCGGCGCCGCTGACGCGGTAGGGCGGATGGGCTAACCCATTCGAAAACAGATACAGCCGCGCCGACGGCGCGGCGGCAGGACATCGCTTTCAGGAGCTCGCGGCATGGACACCGCCAAGATCAAGTCGTTCATCGAGGGCCTGTGGGACGCCGAGATCGTCCCCGAACTGGTCGAGTACATCCGCATCCCCAACAAGTCGCCGATGTTCGATCCCAAGTGGGTCGAGCACGGCTACATGGAGCAGGTGGTCGGCCGCTTCGAGGCCTGGGCGAAGGCCAAGCTCGCCGGGCTTGCGGGCGCCTCGGTCGAGGTCGTGCGCCTGGAGGGCCGCACCCCCCTGATCTTCATCGACATTCCCGGCGCCGGCGCCGAGACGGTCCTCCTGTACGGACACCTCGACAAGCAGCCGGAAATGACCGGCTGGGCCGACGACCTCGGGCCGTGGACGCCGGTGATCAAGGGCGACAAGCTCTATGGCCGCGGCGGCGCCGACGACGGCTACGCCATGTTCGGCGCGCTGAGCGCCATCCTGGCGCTGCGCGATCAGGGCCTCGACCACGCCCGTTGCGTGGTGGTGATCGAGGCCTGCGAGGAATCGGGCAGCTACGACCTGCCTTACTATGTCGACCACCTCGCCGAGCGCATCGGCGCGCCGTCCCTGGTGGTCTGCCTGGATTCCGGTTGCGGCAACTACGACCAGCTTTGGCTGACCACCTCGCTGCGCGGCATGACCGGCGGCGCGCTCAGCGTGCAGGTGCTGGAGGAGGG
>NZ_VWSD01000326.1 GCF_009829685.1 Cellulomonas citrea | reverse complement strand
CGGGTCAACGATCGGGATGTATCTCAAATGCTGATACCTTCACGGATGCCAAAGCTTCATCGCTCATTGGTACCGATTTGAACTCATAGTTTAAGTGTTTGACAGTTTGGTCATTGATGTGCTTTGAGGCTTGGCCAGCAAGGTTGATAAACCAGTCTTGGCCGCCCGCCGGTGTAATGCTTTCGATGGCCGGGGGCAGATCTCCAATTTCCATGAGCGTCATCCAGTATGGCGCACCATTATGTGGGACGGCCTTCTCAAGAGCCCCAATCTTGACGCCAGCTCCGACATAGGTGGTTGAACCGGCATAATCGGTCGCCTCTACGGTTGGTCTGTCAGGGTCGGGGGCGTAGAATGCCTCCTGCCCCATGTATCGCCAGTATACTGGCTGCAACCATTCATCCATGTCTGCGCCGAACTTGCGCTCTAGCCGGTCAATTGTTTCCAGAAGAATTGCCTCGACCACAGCGCTGCGTGATCGGCCATTGAGGAAGTCCCACTTCATCGGCCGACCAGCGGTCTCTCCCTCCAAAGCGCGCAAGGTCAGGCTTGTGCCGTATTTGATATAATTATGGTCCTCGAACTTGACGCTCCACTCTCCAAGTTCGTCGGTAAATATCTCATCACGTGCTGCCATGAGCCAGATTCGAAACAAAGCCACCCCGGGATGGTCATAGGCACCATCGCCATCCGCGTCGGTGAACTGCTCATCCCAGTCCTGCAGGAGGTGGATATCCTTCGATACTCTTGCATCGCTGGTGGTCTCTGCAACTTCATCCCAGAACCCGGACAATAACTCGGGCGAAGTCATCTTCAGATCAACACTTAACCAGGA
>NZ_VWSD01000325.1 GCF_009829685.1 Cellulomonas citrea | reverse complement strand
CGGAGGAGTGTTGCCAACCGCTTGCGCGATGCCCGTCCTGGCTGGCGTGATGCCCTGTCGCACCGCGGCGTACGGGTTGTTGTTCGGCACGCCCCCGTCTCCGGCAGCTGCGAAGATCGCCAATCCGCTGGCACCTATAGTGCCATTTGCAGCGCTGGCGTCGGTAACGTTCATCGCTACACCGGCATATTTGGCGTTCTCTCCGTACAGGGCCCCACCGATATTGACGATACAGGTTCCGGCACATGCCCCCCCGGTTGCGGCCACATCGCCCGACGTACTGCTGAAGATACCGCCAAAGGTGAAACCACCACTGCCCGCTACGATACCAATCTCGCTATTGTCGGGATTGGCAGCACCACCATTGGTTGCAACGGCCCAGCTCATGCCGCCAAGGTCCATCTTCATATTGTAGCCGACCTTGCTGGTCGTGCCGAACAGGATCGAAAGGTCCCCGGTGATCGTACCCGGCGTGGTGCCGCGATTGTCGGTAGCCGAGGTTGTGGCGACCAGATCATATTCGACCCTTCCACTGCCAGGCAGCGCCAATGTACGCTCACCCGACATGACATGATATCCGCCGTTTGCGCCGAGCTGGATCGTGTTATCGCCGAACACGCCGTTGTCGGTCACCTCGCCATTCGTCCAGCGAGCCCATGCAAGCTCTTCAACATCACCGGCTTCAACGATATCTGCTGTGTCGACGCTGACGGTTCCGATCGCGGAGGTCATACTTGTCAGCTCGCCATTCACCAGATCGGCGCTGCCACCGAAGGCTGTGGCGAGCGAACCGTCGCGATAGGTATAATAAACCTGCTCATCGCGCGTACCGGTAAA
>NZ_VWSD01000324.1 GCF_009829685.1 Cellulomonas citrea | reverse complement strand
CGCGAACGCCGAGATGTTCGCCTCGCTGGCCGACGACCTGCTCACCGACGCCGAGCTGCCGCCGGCCACCGACGCCACCCGGCTGGCCGCCGCGACCGAGGTCGCCGGGGTGCTCGCGCTGCTCTCGGGCAAGGTGCTCGGCCAGTTCGACCCGTACACGGCCGCCCCCGGCGAACGCGGCCGGCTGCTGCTGGTGGCGCCCAACGTGCTGGCCGCCGAGCGGGCGATGGGCGTGGTCCCGGCCGACTTCCGGCTCTGGGTCGCGCTGCACGAGCAGACCCATGCGCTGCAGTTCGCAGCCGCGCCCTGGCTCGTCGGGCACCTGCGCCAGCGGCTCTCCGCGCTGTCGACGGGTCTGCTGCCCGGCCACGTCGGGGTGCGCGAGCTGGGCGGGCGGCTGCTCGGTGCGCTGCGTGACGTCAAGGACGTCGGCCTGCTCGCGGTGCTCTCTGCCGAGCAGCGCGCCGTGTTCGACGAGGTGTCCGCCGTGATGGCGCTCGTCGAGGGGCACGCCGACGTGACGATGGACCAGGTGGGCAGCGCCGTCGTGCCGACCGTGGCGACCATCCGGTCCCGGTTCGACTTCCGCCGGGACGAGGCGGCGGCGGTGCGAGGGCCGGCCCGTGTGCTGCGCCTCGTGCTCGGCATGGACCTCAAGCTCGCCCAGTACCGCGAGGGGGCCGCGTTCGTGCGCGGGGTGCAGGCGAAGGTCGGTGTCGACGGGTTCAACGCCGTGTGGACCGCACCCGAGCTGCTGCCGACCCCGGCCGAGATCGCCGCACCGGCGGCCTGGGTCGCCCGCGTGCACGGCTGAGCGGTGGCAGGTCCCGCGCCGGCGGTC
>NZ_VWSD01000323.1 GCF_009829685.1 Cellulomonas citrea | reverse complement strand
TCGAGGCGCTGCGCACCGTGCCACGGCTCGCGGTCGTCGCCGGTGCGCCAGACCGCGGCGTCGAGCGCCAGCCACGGGTCGAGCGTGGCGACCGGGGCGTCCGAGCCGAAGGCCAGCGGCACCCCCGCTTCGTGCAGGGTCCGGTAGGCGTAGACCCGGTCGGTGCGGTCGGCCCACACCCGGTCGGCGACGTCGCGGTCGTCGACGAGGTGCCGCGGCTGCACCCCGGCGACCACGTCGAGCCTGGCCAGCCGCTCGGCCTGCCCCGGGGCGAGCAGCTGGACATGCTCCACCGAACCGCGCGCACCGGCCGCCTCGATCGCGTCCAGCGCGACGTCGAGGGCGCCGTCGCCGATCGCGTGCACCATGGCCGCCAGCCCGTGCCGGGTGGCCGAGGCCAGCAGCACCCGCAGGTGCTCGGGCGGCACGGACAGCACGCCGTGGTCGTCGGTGCCGGGGTAGACGTCGCGGCACCAGGCGGTGCGGGTGTTGAGCGACCCGTCGACGATCACCTTGAGCGGTCCCTGGGTGACCCGTGGCGCCAGCCGGTCGCCGGTCGCCAGGTCCTCGTGCACCACACGGTCGAGGTACTGCTCCCAGACCCCGGCCCGCACCTGGACGGCGGGCACCGGCCGCCGCCGCCAGACGCTCACGTTGTCCGCGATCTCCACGTCCACCAGCCCGACGACACCGCGCGCCGCGGCCGCCTGCAGGGCGCGGGCGACCGCCGCATCGGCCTCGGCCTCGCTCACCTGGTCCAGGACGCCCATGACGCCCATCCACTCCCGCTCGCGCAGCACCCCCGTCGGGTGCCCGGTCGCGCCGAGCAGCGCGAGCCCCGCGGTCGACGCCCACGCACAGTGCAG
>NZ_VWSD01000322.1 GCF_009829685.1 Cellulomonas citrea | reverse complement strand
ATCGTGCACGCCGGGGGCGACGCCACGGGGGCCGAGGTGCAGCGCGCGCTGCAGGCGGCGATCAGCGGGGCGACCGTCGTGCCGAACGCCTTCCTGCTCGACCTCGACCGGTCGGCGGACGGGACGGTGGTCGGGGCCACGGTCGCGCTGCTGGACGCCGGTGGGCGGGTGCGGTCGGTCGGCCGGGTGCACGCCCGGGCCACCGTGCTGGCTACCGGCGGGCTCGGGCACGTGTTCGCCAGCACGACCACCCCCGCCGCGGTGACCGGTGACGGGATGGCCGCCGCGCTGCGCGCCGGTGCGGTGCTGCGGGACGTGGAGTTCGTGCAGTTCCACCCGACCGTGTTCGCGGCGCCCGGGGGTGCTCCCGCCGGTCAGACGCTGCTGGTCTCCGAGGCGGTGCGCGGTGAGGGCGCGGTGCTCGTCGACGCCGCTGGGAACCGCGTGATGGCCGGGGTGCACCCGCTGGCGGACCTGGCCCCGCGTGACGTGGTCGCCGCCACCGAGACGGCCCGGATGGCCGAGCTCGGCGTCGACCACCTCTACCTGGACGCCCGCGGGCTCGGTGAGGACGTGCTCACCGCGCGGTTCCCGACCGTGCTGGCAGGCTGCCGGGCGGCAGGGGTCGACCCGGTGACGAGCCCGATCCCGGTGCGCCCGGCCGCGCACTACAGCTGCGGTGGCGTGGCCGCCGACCTCGACGGGGCGACGTCCCTGGCCGGTCTCTACGCGGTCGGGGAGGTGGCCTGCACCGGGGTGCACGGCGCGAACCGGCTGGCCTCGAACTCGCTGCTCGAGGGGCTGGTCGCCGGGTCGAACCTGGCCGGGCTGCTGCGCGCCGACCTGCCGCCGCGCCAGGCCGCGGACACGGTGGCACGGCACGCCG
>NZ_VWSD01000321.1 GCF_009829685.1 Cellulomonas citrea | reverse complement strand
TCTCGCCGCCACGGTCACAGCCGTCGCGGCTCGGCTGCGCGCGGGGAGCCCGCCCGACCAGGCCTGGGCGACCAGCGCGATCACCAGGGCCGTGTCCACCTCGACGACCTGCCCACGCGGCGCGGCCTCGACGACCACCGGCCTGCGCCGCCACGCCCAGGGCAGCACGACCGAGCCGAGCAGCATCCCGCTCACCCAGCCCGGGCTCATCGTCCGGCTGCCGCAGCGGCAGGGACCGCCGGCCTCATCGACCGGCGTCCTGGGCGCGCCGGACGAGCAGCGCGATCCACGCGCGACCGCACCCGAGCAGCACGAGCCCTCCGACGCCGGCCATGGTGCCGACGCCGCCGTCGGTGAGGACGGCCACCGGGTCGGCACCGACCGCCGCACCGAGCACGAGGCCGAGCACCGGCAGCCACCCGACGACACGTGCACTGGTCCGCGGCCCGGCGAGCGCAGCGCGCACCTGCGCTGCCGCCTCCGCATCGGCGACGAGGGCCTGCGCCACCAGGTCGAGCGTGGGTGCCAACGGCGCACCGAGCTCGTCGGCGACCCGGCACGCCGCCAGCACGGCGGCCACCCGACCCGACGCGCTGTCGGTCCCGGCCCACGGCCGACGACGCGGCGCCGGACCGACGAGCTGCCTGGAGGACGGCCGTCCGTCGTGCACGACGACCCCCAGCACCGTCGCCCAGGCCTGGTCGGGCGGGCTCCCCGCGCGCAGCCGAGCCGCGACGGCTGTGACCGTGGCGGCGAGATCGACCGCCCGGTGCCGCCCGCCGGGGCTCGACACCCTCACACCACCTGTCGCAGCAGGCGGTCGCGGCCCGGCACCCGCCGCGACCGCGAGCCCGACGAGGGCCCCGACCAGCCAGCTCACGGTCCGCCGACCTGCGCGACCGGCG
>NZ_VWSD01000320.1 GCF_009829685.1 Cellulomonas citrea | reverse complement strand
ACCCCACACCGGCGCCCTGCGCGGCCAGGCCGAGCACCGCGCACTCGACGGCGGCGCGGGCCGCGCTGTTGCCGTGCACGGCGGCGTGCAGCGCCGTCGACCAGCGCGGCACGTCGCAGGCGTCGGCCCCGACCACGGCCTCGGCGAGCGGTCCCTGCACGGCGGCACGCACGCTCGCGGGGCTCTCCCCGGTGACCCGCCAGCTGGTCGCGGCCTCACCCCAGCCGTGGCGTCCGTCGGCGTCGACGGCCTCGACGAGCACGACGTCGACCGCCTCCGCCCGGCGCACCGCGGTGACGAACGGGCGGCTCAGCGGCACGTGCACCTCGTGCACCACCAGCCCGACGACCCCGGACCTCATGGCGTCCCGATGTCCAGCCGGCGCACGAGCCGCAGCTGCGGGGCGTCGGCGAGCTCGGGCTGGGTGCGGCGCGTGCCGTCGGGGGTCCAGCCGCGCCGCTGGTAGAACGCGAGCGACGGCTCGTTGGCCTCGAACACCCACAACGCACCGTCCCGCGCGCCGGTGGCGCGCAGGGCTCGCACGGCGGCGTCGAGCAGCACGCCACCGACCCCTCGGCCCTGGGCGTCGGGGGCGACGTACAGCGAGTGCACCCAGCCGGTGCCGTCCTGCATGGCGTACCTGGTCAGACCCAGCACGTGGCCGTCGACGGGGTCGGTCGCCACGAGCACCGGACCGGCCGGGTCGGCGAGCGCCCGGGCCCACAGCGCCCGCGCCGCCTCGTCGCTCATCCCCGCGACGGCGGCTGCGGGCAGCACCGGTGCGTAGCTCTCGCGCCAGCACCCCAGGAACACCGTGGTGATCGCGTCCAGGTCCGCCGGGCCGGCGGTGCGCAGCGCCACCGCTCCCGGCGCCGGGGCGACGGTGAGCCGCAGCTCGCGCACCGGGC
>NZ_VWSD01000319.1 GCF_009829685.1 Cellulomonas citrea | reverse complement strand
GGCCGGGTCGGCCACCCGCAGGCACAGTCGCGCCGACACGTTGGCGCGCAGGTCGGGCCCGACGGCACCGGCCGGCCGCTGCGTGGCCAGCACCAGGTGCACGCCGAGCGCCCGGCCCTGAGCGGCGAGGCGGGCCAGCACGGACCCCGCCTCGGGCACCTCGTCGAGCAGCGCCCGGAACTCGTCGATCACGACGAGCAGCCGGGGCGGGGTCTGCCGCGACCGGGGGTCGAGGTCGGCGAGGTCGGCCGCACCGGCGTCGGCCAGCAGCCGTTCGCGTCGGCGCAGCTCGGCCGTCAGCCCGGTGAGCGTGCGGGTCGCCTGGGCCGGGGCCAGGTCGCACAGGTGCTCCAGCACGTGCGGCATCCCGGCGGCGGCGCCGACCCCGGTGCCGCCCTTGAAGTCGACCAGCAGCATCGCCACCCGGTCCGGCGGGTACCGCAGGGCGACCGCGGTGACCAGGGTGACCAGCAGCTCGGACTTGCCCGACCCGGTGGTCCCGCCGATGAGCAGGTGCGGGCCGTCCCGGACGAGGTCGATCTCCAGCACGGACCCGTCCGAGGTCCGCCCGAGGGTGAGGACGAGCCCCGCCGGCGGTCTGTTCCAGGCCGTGCTCACCTCGGCCGCGCGTGGGCCTGGGACGCCGAGCTCGCTCAGTGCGACCTGGCACGGCAGACCGTCCTCGGGGTCGGCAGGGCTGCTCGCCACGAGCTCACGGGCCGCGGTCTCCAGCAGGTCGGGACCGGGCGCCCCGACGGGCAGGACGCGCGACCGTCCATCGGCCCTGGACAGCTCGGCCGAGCGGGCTCCGGTCTCCAGTGCGAGCCTGGTGCGCAGGTCGACCGTGAGGACCACCTGGCCACGCAGGTTGACCAGACCGGCCACCGTCTGAGGCGCCAACGGCACCCGGGTGCGGGTGTGCGACCGCAGCGCCTCCTGCAC
>NZ_VWSD01000031.1 GCF_009829685.1 Cellulomonas citrea | reverse complement strand
CGAGGCGGCGGGTGCGCCCGGTTCGGCGACCGTCGCGGCTGCGCCGGCGAACCGGGCCGCGACGGTGACGGCGACGGCGGCGAGCGCGCCGGAGTACAGCAGTGTGCCGCGCCAGGGCAGGCTCACGGTCAGATCAGCTCCTTCGGGTCGCTGCGCTGGTCATGGGACCACTGTGGCGCGCAGTTCTCGGAATCTCCTCGGAAGGTGCTGTGCACCGCGGGTGCGTGTGTCACGGGCGGGATGATCGGCAGATGGCCCACGACGTCGCACCTGTGGTCGGACCCGTGTCCGCCGAGCAGCGCGAGCGCTGGCACGACCTGTTCGCCGCGTACCGGTCCCTCGCCGGTTTGACGCCGGACCCGGCGGTCCTGGACGAGGTCTGGTCCTGGATCTGCGCGCCGCAGGCACCGATCCGCTGCCTGGTCGCCACGGTGGGCACCGACCTCGTCGGGCTGGCTCACGTGCGGGTGTTCCCGCGCCCGGTGACCGGGACCACGGGTCTGTGGCTGGACGACCTGTACGTCGACCCGGCCGCACGGGGACGGGGCGTGGCCCGTGCGCTCGTCGAACGGGTGCGGACGCTGGCCGCCGAGGAGGGGCACGACGTGGTGCGCTGGACCACCCGGGAGACCAACACGGGCGCCCGTCGGCTCTACGACGACGTCGCGGCGCCGGCGGACGTCGTGGTCTACAACGCGACACCGCTTCGGCGGCAGGACTGACCGACCGTCCTGGGCCCGCCGCACCTCGGCTGGGCTCTTCCGGCTCGGGCATCATGGAGTCGTGACGACCGGGGACGAGGGGCACGCGACGTCCCCGAGGGCGGAGGTGCGCACGGCCCGGCTGCTCGTGGCGGCGCAGTTCGTGCTGCTCGCCCTGGTCGCGCTGCTGCCCGGCGGTGCGGGCTGGCCGGTGCCGTGGTGGCTGCGGGTCGTGGCCTGGGCCGGCGTGCTCGGCGGTGTGGTGCTCATGCTGGTGGCGGGCACCGCGCTCGGCCGGGGCCTGACCGCGGTGCCGATCCCCAACGGGCACGCCGAGCTGCGCACCGGCGGCCTGTACCGGCTGGTGCGGCACCCCATCTACACGGGGCTGCTGCTGGCGGCCGGGTCGTACGTGGTGGCGACGGGCGGTGGTTGGCGAGCTCTGGCCTTCATCGCTCTCGTGGTGCTCCTGGCCGCGAAGGCTCGCTGGGAGGAGGTGCGCCTGACCCGCCGGTTCGCCGGGTACGCGGCTTACGCGGCGCGCACCCCGCGGTTCGTGCCCGGGTGGCCGACGGGTCGCTGATCACCGGCGGGGCGTGGCGCGAGGTCGGCCCCGTCCGTCAGCGGCTGTTCGGCCACGCCCGCGCCGGTCGGGTCCGGGTTCCTGGTCGGGCCCGGCTGGGTAGGCTGCTGAGACGTGGCGCCTGGGCGCCCTCCTGGCAGGCGGCTGCTCGTCGGAGCGAAGCGGTAGGAGGGCACCGGTGAGGACGACGGGGCGGGTGACGGCGGTCGGGCCCGCGGAGACGGCAGGGCTCGTGAGCACGGCACCGTTGAGCAGGGACGGCAGCGTCCACGTCACCGACGAGCGGTTCAACACCGTCTCGCACCTGTTCGCCTCGTGCTTCGCGATCGTGGGTGCGGCGCTGCTCATCACGCAGGCCGCCGTCCAGGGCGACCCGTGGAAGATCGTCGGGTTCTCCGTCTACGGGGTGTCGATCCTCGCGTTGTTCGTCTCCAGCGCGCTGCACCACGGCATCGACCGCGGACCTCGGGTGAACGAGGTGCTGCGGACCCTCGACTACGACTCGGTCTTCCTGCTCATCGCCGGGTCGGTCACCCCGCTGGTGCTGGTGCTGTTCCGGACCACGTACGGGTGGACGGTGCTGGGAGCGGTCTGGGCGATCGCCGCGGTGGGGATCGTGGCGCGTTCGGTCCTGCGGCAGCTGCCGAAGTACGTGACCAGCACCCTCTACATCGCTCTGGGCTGGTTGACGGTCCTGCTGGTCGGTGCGGCCTCGTCGATGCCGGTCGGGGCGCTGGTGCTCATGGCGACCAGCGGGCTGCTTTACAGCGCGGGGTTCGTGGTCTTCGTCATCGAGCGGCCGAACCCGTGGCCGGGCGTGTTCGGGTTCCACGAGATCTGGCACCTCGTCGTGGTCGTGGCCGCGTTCCTGCACTACCTGCTGCTGTACATCTACGTGCTGCCCGCGTAGGGCTGCCGGCGGAAGGTGCCCGCGCCGCGCCGCCCGGGCACCAGGCCGAGGAACCACGAAGGCCGCCCCGGATCTCTCCGGGACGGCCTGTGACCTGCGGTGATGCTGGTGGGCGATACTGGGATCGAACCAGTGACCTCTTCCGTGTCAGGGAAGCGCGCTCCCGCTGCGCCAATCGCCCATGGGCCTTGCTGTGCGAGGTGGAGACGGGATTCGAACCCGTGTGTACGGCTTTGCAGGCCGCTGCCTCGCCTCTCGGCCACTCCACCATGAGACTTCGGCTGAGAGCCGACTCCTTGAGTCTCCGAGCGGACGACGGGATTCGAACCCGCGACCCTCACCTTGGCAAGGTGATGCTCTACCAACTGAGCCACGTCCGCGCGGCACGTTCCGTTGTTCCCGGCTCCGTGCGCGTCCCAGACTCTAACCGAGTCCGGCGGTGAGAGTCCAACTCAGGTGAACGGCGTGTGACACGAGATGCTGACAAGGTGGGTCATGTGATCGTCTGGAGCGGTGGTCGGCTGCGGTCTGCGGACGAGCCTCTCGTGGGTCCGTGGGACCGTGGCGTGACTGCGGGCCTGGGGGTCTACGAGTCGTTGGTGGTGATCGACGGGGCCGCTTTCGCGCCGACGCGCCACCTCGCTCGGCTGTGCCGGTCGGCCGCTGCCGTCGGGCTCGGCGCCCCGGACCTCGACGAGCTGCGCGAGGCGATCGAGACCGTGGCGCGCGAGGGCGGCTGGGCGTACGGCCGGCTGCGGATCACCATGACGGCCGGGTCGGCTGCCGGTGCCGGGGACGGGGTGACGTTCGTGACGGGCAGCGAGGCGGCCGTCGTGCAGCAGGTCACCGCGGTGCGCGTGCCGTGGGTGCGCAACGAGCGGGCGCCCCTGGTGGGCGTCAAGGCGACGTCGACGGCGGACAACCTCACCGCCGCCCGGTACGCCCACGAGCAGGGCGCCGACGAGGCCGTGCTGGCGAACACCCGCGGCGACCTGTGCGAGTGCACCACGTCGAACGTGCTCGTCGAGATCGGCGGGCAGGTGCTCACCCCGCCGCTGAGCAGCGGCTGCCTGGGCGGGGTGACCCGTGAGCTCGTGCTGGCCTGGGCCGACGAGGCGGGGCTGCCGGTCCACGAGCGCGCGCTGGGCTACGACGTCCTCGACGAGGTGAGCGGCGGGCGGGCGCATCTGGCCGTGAGCAGCACGACGCGCGGGGTCGCACCCGTCGTGGCGCTGGACGGGGCACCGGTGGCCCCTGGACCGATCACGCTCGAGCTGCGTCGGCTGGTGCAGGCCCAGCGGCTGGAGAACCTCGACCCGTGAGGCCGGACCTGGCCGGTGCGGGACCGCGCTCGCATGAGCGCGCGGCGCGACCAGGAACAGCGAACGGGGCCAGCCCCGGAGGGCCGACCCCGTCGTGTCGTCTGGGAGGAGCCGCTCAGGCGGTGAGCAGGGCGGCGATGAGCGCGCTGATCTCGCTCTGCATCCGGTCGCTCTCCGAGCCGATCGGGACGATCTTCTCGGTGGCGGCGATGAACCGGGCCAGCGGCTCGGTCGGGGCGGCGAGCAGGGCGTTGCCCTCGACGCCGGACAGCGAGATGAGCACGTACTCCGGGTCCTCGTCGAGCCACACCTGGACGTCGCCGTTGCCGGCAGGCTCATCGGCCGGGGCGTGCAGGCCGTCGGCGAGCAGCTCGCGGCCCAGCAGCCAGGTGGACACGGACTGGGCGCCGGTGAAGACGGCGCGCACGGTGTAGGGGTCATTGGCACGGAAGGAGAACTCCGTGGTGACCTGGATCACGCTGGCATCCGACCCGATGAGCTGGACCGTGATGACCTCGACCACGTCAAAGCCCTGCTGCGTCATCCACCCTCCTTCCGCGCTGGCTCATCATGACAGTTGCACAGCCGAACTCGCCGTGTGCGCACGCCGGTTTCACCCGCATGAGTACCCCGTGAGCGACGACCGAGACCGGCCCCGTTCCCCGTGCGGATGATCCTGTCCGATGTCGCGCCGGAAGACCAGAGGCCGGCGCTCTCGGATCCGGTTCGGCATTTGGCCCGCGGCCGGGTAGCATTCCGGGGCGCGGTGACGCGCAGACGGGCGATTGGCTCAGTGGTAGAGCGCCTCGTTCACACCGAGGAGGTCACTGGTTCGAACCCAGTATCGCCCACCAGCACGACAGCAGGCCGTCCCGAGACCGGGGCGGCCTGTTCCGTCTCCAGGACGCCGTCGCCGTTACCCGGCACGGCCCGGGTGGCGGTGCCCGGGCGACGAGCCGCGATGGGTAGCATCGAGGGGTCCGACCTGGCCCTGTGCCGGTCAGCGCGGTCAGCCCGCGCCGCAGCACCATCCTCAAGGAGCCCTCCTCGTGCCCGAGCCACTGAACCTCACCGTCGACGGCGTGCCGACCACGGTGGAGCCGGGCACTACCGGCGCCGACCTGTTCGCGGGCCGGCGTGACGTGGTCGTGGTCCGGGTCGACGGCGAGCTGCGGGACCTGGCCCGGCCGCTCGCGGACGGGGCCGTGGTCGAGGCCGTGACGCTCGCCGAGCCCGACGGCCTCATGGTGCTGCGGCACTCGGCCGCCCACGTGCTGGCCCAGGCGGTGCAGCAGGTGAACCCGTCGGCGCGCCTGGGCATCGGCCCGCCGATCACCGACGGCTTCTACTACGACTTCGACGTCGAGACCCCCTTCACTCCCGAGGACCTGCGGGCCCTGGAGAAGGTGATGGCGGCGATCGTCAAGGAGGGCCAGACCTTCCACCGGGTCGACGTCACCGAGGACCAGGCCCGCCAGATCGAGGCCGCTGAGCCGTACAAGCTCGAGCTCATCGGCCTCAAGGGCGAGGCGTCCGAGGACGACGGCGCGTCGGTCGAGGTCGGCCTCGGCGGGCTCACGATGTACGAGAACCGGCGCAAGGACGGGACCGTCGCCTGGCAGGACCTGTGCCGCGGCCCGCACCTGCCCAGCACCCGCCTCATCGGCAACGGGTTCCAGCTCACCCGGTCGGCCGCCGCGTACTGGCGGGGCTCGGAGAAGAACCCCCAGCTGCAGCGCGTCTACGGCACCGCCTGGGCGACCAAGGACGACCTGCGCGCCCACCTCGACCGGATCGCCGAGGCGGAGCGCCGCGACCACCGGCGGTTGGGCGCCGAGCTCGACCTGTTCTCCTTCCCGGACGAGATCGGCTCGGGGCTGCCGGTGTTCCACCCCAAGGGCGGGATCATCCGGATGGAGATGGAGGACTACTCCCGTCGTCGGCACCTGGCCGCGGGCTACTCCTTCGTCAACACCCCGCACATCACCAAGGCCAAGCTGTTCCAGACCTCGGGTCACCTCGACTGGTACGCCGACGGCATGTACCCGCCCATGCAGCTGGACGAGGAGCGGGACTCCGCCGGGAACATCAGGCGCGCGGCGCAGGACTACTACCTCAAGCCGATGAACTGCCCGATGCACAACCTGGTGTTCGCCTCCCGCGGGCGCTCCTACCGCGAGCTGCCGCTGCGGCTGTTCGAGTTCGGCACCGTCTACCGGTACGAGAAGTCCGGTGTGGTGCACGGCATGACCCGGGCCCGTGGTTTCACCCAGGACGACGCGCACATCTACTGCACCCGTGAGCAGATGGCGGGGGAGCTGACCAGCCTGCTCACCTTCGTGCTCGACCTGCTCAAGGACTACGGGCTCACTGACTTCTACCTCGAGCTGTCCACCCGCAACCCCGACAAGTCGGTGGGGACGGACGAGGTCTGGCACGAGGCCACCGAGACCCTGCGGGCCGTCGCGCAGGCCTCGGGTCTGGAGCTGGTGCCCGACCCGGGCGGCGCCGCCTTCTACGGCCCGAAGATCTCCGTGCAGGCCAAGGACGCGATCGGCCGGACGTGGCAGATGTCGACCATCCAGCTCGACTTCAACCTGCCCGAGCGGTTCGAGCTCGAGTACACCGCGGCGGACGGCAGCCGGCAGCGTCCGGTGATGATCCACCGCGCGCTGTTCGGCTCGATCGAGCGGTTCTTCGCCGTGCTCACCGAGCACTACGCCGGGGCCTTCCCGGCCTGGCTCGCACCCGTCCAGGTGCTCGGCGTCCCGGTGGCCGAGCCGTTCACCGCCCACCTGGCCGGCGTCCTGGACCGGTTGCGAGCCGCCGGCATCCGCACCGAGCTCGACACCTCCGACGATCGGTTCGGCAAGAAGATCCGCAACGCGGCGACCCAGAAGGTGCCGTTCGTCATGATCGCGGGGGAGCAGGACGTCGAGGCCGGCGCCGTGTCCTTCCGCTACCGCGACGGTCACCAGGAGAACGGCGTACCGGTGGACGAGGCCGTCGCCCGGGTGCTCGCTGCGGTGCGCGACCGGGTCCAGGTCTAGATGGCCGACCCTGACGGCACCGAGCCCGCGGACGGGCTGCCGGGTGACCCCGACGGTCTGCAGCGCCTGTGGGTGCCGCACCGGATGGCCTACATCGGGGGAGTCGACCGTCCGACGGACGCCGCGCCCGGTGACGGCTGCCCGTTCTGCCGCGCACCCACCCTGGACGACGCGACCGCGCTCATCGTGACGCGCGGCGTCACGTCGTACGTCGTCCTCAACCTCTACCCGTACAACTCCGGTCACCTGCTGGTGTGCCCCTACCGGCACGTCGCCGACTACACCGATCTCACGGACGCCGAGCGTGTCGAGATCGGCGAGCTCACCGCGACGGCGATGCGGGTCGAACGTGCCGTGCTCACCCCGATGGGCTTCAACCTCGGGATGAACCAGGGCGACGTGGCCGGGGCGGGGATCGCGGCGCACCTGCACCAGCACGTGGTCCCGCGCTGGCGGGGCGACTCGAACTTCCTGCCGATCGTCGCCCAGACCCGGGCGCTGCCCGCGCTGCTGGGGCAGACGCGGGACCGGCTGGCGGAGGCCTGGCCGGCACCGTCCGGCACCACCGAGGAGGTCTGAGGGTGCTCAACGGCCTGCGCGGCTTCATGACGCGCGTCTTCACACCGGTCGCCCGGGTCCTGCTGCGCGCCGGCGTGAGCCCGGACGCGGTGACGGTGACCGGCACGGTCGTCGTCGTCGTGACCTCGTTGTGGGCGTTCCCCACCGGGCACCTGTTCCTCGGTGCGCTCGTGGTCTCGCTCATGGCGCTCACCGACTCCCTCGACGGCGTGATGGCCCGGCAGGCCGGGCGCTCCGGCCCGTGGGGGGCCTTCCTCGACTCGACCCTGGACCGCTTCGCCGACGCGGCGATCTTCGCCGGGCTCGTGCTGTGGTTCGCCGGACGAGGTGACGACCGGACGGCCATGGTGCTCGCGCTGGCCTGCCTCGTGCTCGGCTCGATCGTGCCCTACGCCCGGGCGCGTGCCGAAGGCGTCGGGCTGACCGCGGCGGTCGGCATCGCCGAACGCGCCGACCGGCTCGTGCTCGCTCTGGTAGGGATCGCCCTCGTCGGGCTGGGGCTGCCGCAGGTCGTGCTCACCGTCGTGCTCGGTGTGCTCGCGGTCGCCTCCGCGGTCACCGTCGGGCAGCGGATGGCGACCGTCTACCGGCAGGCGCGGGCCGGGACGCCGTCGTGAGCCTGGACGCCGGCCGGGTGTTCGCCGTGGCCTGGCGGGTGGCGCCGAGGCTGCCCGAGCCGCTGGTGCAGGCGGTGCTCGCCGGTGCGGCGGACCTCACGTGGGTCCGGCACGGGGGCGGGGTGCGCCAGCTGGAGGCGAACCTGCGTCGGGTGCGCCCGTACGCCTCGCTTCGCGAGCTGCGCAGGCTCTCGCGCGCGGGGATGCGGTCCTACATGCGCTACTACGCCCAGACGCTCATGCTGGGAGCGCTCGACGCTGACCGGGTCGACGCGCGGGTGCGCGTGAGCAACGACGGGTGGATCCGGGACCTGCTCGCCGAGGGCGGGTCCGTGGTCGTCGCGCTCGGGCACACCGGGAACTGGGACCTGGCCGGGGCCTGGGCCGCGCGGCACCTGCCGCCCGTGGTCACCGTGGCCGAGCGTCTCGAGCCGGAGACGCTCTTCCAGGAGTTCCTCGCCCTGCGCGAGGGGCTGGGCATGCGGATCCTGCCGCTGGGCAAGGGCGGGGGAGGCGGGGTGTTCCGCGCCCTCGTCGAGGTGGTGCGCGACGGTCCGGTGCTGCTGCCGCTGCTCGCGGACCGGGACCTGACCAGCCACGGCGTGCAGGTCGAGCTCTTCGGTGAACCTGCCCGGGTCGCGGCCGGGCCCGCCGCCCTCGCGGCGAGCGGCGCTGCGGTCCTCACCACCGCGCGGATCAGCTACGAGCGCGTCACCGGTGCGGCTCGGCGCGCGGCGGGCACCCGGTGGCTGCTCGACGTGAGGTTCGGCGACCCGGTCGAGGCCGACCCGGCTCTGGTCGGACGGCCCCGTGTGCAGGCGCTCACCCAGGCGTGGGTGGACCAGGTCGCGGCGGGCATCGCGGAGCACCCGCAGGACTGGCACATGCTGCAGAAGGTCTTCGTGGCCGATCTCGACCCGGACCGGCTCGCGGCCGTGCCCGGAGCCTCGGCATGAGCCCCACGTCACGTCCGCTGCGCGTCGGCATCGTCTGCCCTTACTCCTTCGACGTGCCCGGCGGGGTGCAGTTCCACGCCCGCGACCTGGCCGAGGCGCTGCTCGCCCAGGGGCACCACGTCTCGGTGCTGGCCCCGGCCGCCGAGGACACGCCCGTCCCGCCGTACGTGGTCCCCGCGGGCCGGGCGATCCCGGTGCACTACAACGGCTCGGTCGCGCGGCTGAGCTTCGGCCCGGTGATGGCGGCCCGCGTGCGCAAGTGGTTGGCGGCCGGTCAGTTCGACGTGCTGCACCTGCACGAGCCGGCGGTGCCGAGCCTGTCGCTGCTCGCGCTGTGGATCGCCGACGGTCCCGTGGTGGCGACCTTCCACACGGCGATCGTCCGGTCCCGGTCGTTGCAGCTGGCCTACCCGTTCATCCGGCAGCCGCTGGAGAAGATCACGGCGCGGATCGCGGTCTCCGAGGACGCCCGTCGCACCCTCGTCGAGCACCTGGGCGGGGATGCCGTGGTCATCCCCAACGGTGTCTTCGTCGACCAGTTCCGCGGCGCCGTCCCGAACCCGCAGTGGCAGGGCACGTCGCAGCGGCCGACCGTCGCGTTCCTCGGCCGGCTCGACGAGCCCCGCAAGGGCCTGGAGGTGCTGCTCGCGGCGGTGCCCACGCTGCTGGCCGAGGTGCCCGGGGCGAGGGTGCTCGTGGCCGGGCGTGGTGAGACGGGGCCGGCGCAGGCGCGTGAGCTCATCGGTGACGCGGCCGACGCGGTGGAGTTCCTCGGAGCGGTCTCGGACGAGGACAAGGCCCGTCTGCTCGCCTCCGTCGACGTCTACTGCGCGCCGCAGACCGGGGGCGAGAGCTTCGGCATCGTGCTCGTGGAGGCGATGTCCGCGGGGGCCTGCGTGGTCGCCTCGGACCTCGGCGCCTTCGCCCGCGTGCTGGACGACGGCGCGGCCGGGGTGCTGTTCCCCACCGGCGACGCGCAGGGCCTGGGGAGCACCCTGGCCCGGGTGCTCACCGACGGCCCGCTGCGCGCCGGGGTGTGCGCGCACGCCACCGGGCTGGTCGAGCGGTACGACTGGTCGGCCGTCGTGCAGCAGGTCGAGGCGGTGTACGAGATGGCGGTGGCGGGGCGCGACGCACCGGTCGGCGAGGACCCGTCCTCGGTGCGGGATGCGTTGCTGCGTCGCGCCCGCGGTGAGCTGCGATGATCACCGTCGACGGGTCGATGGTCACGGTCGCGGTGCTCGCCGGGCTGGTCGTCGTGCTGGGCTGGTCGCTGTGGGTCTCGGCCTCGCGGCTGGACCGGCTGCACCGCAAGGTCGTCTCGTCCCGCGCCGTGGTCGACGCCCAGCTGGTGCGCCGCGCGACGGTCGCGGCCGAGCTCGCGGCCTCGGGGCTGCTCGACCCGGTGAGCTCGGTCGTCCTGGCGTCCTCGTCGTGGGCGGCGCTGACGGCGGCGACCGCGCCCGTGCCGCCCGAGCTGGCGTTGCCGCTGCCCGACGACGACCCGCTGCCCGCGCTCGACCGCGCCCACGCCGAGAGCGAGCTCACCGCCGCGTTGTCGGAGGTGCTCGTGGACCCGGTCGAGGTCGAGGAGATCCGGGCCGAGCCGGTCGGTGCCGAGCTGCTCGAGCAGCTGGCGGCGGCCTGGTACCGCGTGCAGCTCGCGCGCCGGTTCCACAACGAGGCGGTCGCACAGGCGCGCCGGGTGCGGGCCAGCTGGCGGGTGCGCACCTTCCGTCTCGCCGGGCGTGCTCCGATGCCGGTGACCATGGAGCTCGACGACAGCTGGCCGGCGGCGCTGGAAGGCTACGGCCGCCGCTGAGCCCGTGGCTACGATGGACCTGAGCGGCGGCGTCCCCCGGGATGCGCCTCCAACCCCCGTCCGAGCCCTTGAGGATCACCGTGACCAGCCAGAACCCGCAGAACAGCCCCGTCGTCGGCACCGCGCGCGTGAAGCGCGGGATGGCCGAGATGCTCAAGGGCGGCGTCATCATGGACGTCGTCACGGCCGACCAGGCCAAGATCGCCGAGGACGCCGGGGCGGTGGCGGTGATGGCGCTCGAGCGCGTGCCCGCCGACATCCGGGCCCAGGGCGGCGTGGCGCGGATGAGCGACCCCGACCTCATCGACGGCATCATCTCCGCGGTGTCCATCCCGGTGATGGCCAAGGCCCGGATCGGCCACTTCGTCGAGGCGCAGGTGCTGCAGAGCCTCGGCGTGGACTACATCGACGAGTCCGAGGTGCTCACCCCGGCGGACTACTCCCACCACATCGACAAGTGGGCCTTCACGGTGCCCTTCGTCTGCGGTGCGACCAACCTGGGTGAGGCGCTGCGCCGGATCACCGAGGGTGCGGCCATGATCCGTTCGAAGGGCGAGGCCGGTACCGGGGACGTGTCGAACGCGACCACGCACATGCGCCAGATCCGCGACCAGATCCGCCACCTGCAATCGCTGCCCGAGGACGAGCTCTTCCTGGCCGCCAAGGAGCTGCAGGCCCCGTACGAGCTGGTCGCCGAGGTGGCGAAGGCCGGCAAGCTGCCCGTCGTGCTGTTCACCGCCGGCGGCATCGCCACCCCGGCCGACGCCGCGATGATGCGCCAGCTGGGCGCGGAGGGTGTCTTCGTCGGCTCGGGCATCTTCAAGTCCGGCAACCCCGCCGAGCGTGCGGCCGCGATCGTCAAGGCCACGACGTTCTTCGACGACCCGGACGTCATCGCCAAGGTCTCGCGCGGCCTGGGCGAGGCGATGGTCGGGATCAACGTCGCCGACGTGCCGGTGCCGCACCGCCTCGCCGAGCGCGGCTGGTGACGGCGGCCGGGTCCCGTCCGGCGGCGGGCGACACGGGTCGTCCGCACGCCGAGGGCGGGGGCCCGGTGCACGCGCTGGGACCGGAGTGGCGCCGCGGCGCGGACGGGATGCTGTTCCGCCGCGCCGCGCGCGTCATCCTGCTCGACGACGCCGACCGGCTGCTGCTCATGCGCGGTCACGACGCGGACGCCCCGGGGCGCCACTGGTGGTTCACGGTGGGTGGCGGGCTCGACGACGGCGAGACGTCGCGTGATGCGGCGCTGCGCGAGGTCCGGGAGGAGACCGGTCTGCTGCTGGCGCCCGACGACCTCGTCGGCCCTGTGTTCACCCGGTCGGCGGTGTTCGACTTCGTCTTCGAGCACTGCCGGCAGGACGAGGACCTCTACCTCGCGCGCGTCGCCGGCGGCGGCGTGGTCTCACGTGAGGGCTGGACGGCCCTGGAGAACGAGCTCATCGACGAGCTGCGCTGGTTCCCGCTCGACGAGCTGGCGGCCGTGACGATCGAGGTGTTCCCCGCGGGGCTGGTCGACCTGGTGCGGCCTCTGCTGGTGGGCTGGGACGGGCGCACCCGTCACCTGGACGAGACCGGGGGCTATCGGGAGCGCGCAGGCAGCTGAGCGGGCGCGACCTGCACCGTCGGGACCGCCGACCGGGGCACGTCGATGAGCAGCAGACCGCGGTGCACCTGGCTGAGCAGCTGGGGCGTGAGGACCGGCTGCGGGCCGGTGAGCGCCTGCAGCTCGGCGGCCAGGGAGGTGGCTGGCGGTGTCGTCACAGCGACACCGTACTGGGACAAACCGGTCGCCGAGGGCAGGTGGGGTCGTGTCGGGTTGGTACGGTGGCTGCTCGTGCCGCAGACCTCGACCAGTGCCGACCTCATCCCGCGTTCGGGCATCCGTGCCCTCATGGAGCTGGCCCTGCTCGACCCGCTCGCGCTCCACCTGGAGATCGGCGAACCCGATGCGTACGCACCGGCGCATGCCGTCGCGGCAGCCGCGGCGGCATGCCGCGCCGGGCTGACCGGCTACACCTCGAGCCAGGGGATGCCCGAGCTGCGCGAGGTGGTGGCCACGCACGTCGCGGCCACGACGGGGCGCGCATGCGACCCGGAGCACGTGGTCATCACGCACGGTGCGATGAACGGTCTGTCGCTGGCCATGGGCGCGTTGCTCTCGCCGGGGGAACAGATCTTGCTGCCCGACCCGGAGTTCCCGAACTGGCGGATGGCCGCGATGATCGCCGGCGCGACGGTCGGCACCTACCCGACGCGTCCCGAGGCGGGGTTCGTGCCCGTCCCGGCGGACGTCGAGGCGGCGATCACCCCGGCGACCCGGGCGCTGCTCGTCTGCTCGCCGAACAACCCCACGGGGGCCATGTACCCCGCCGAGGTGCTCGAGGCGCTCGTCGACATCGCGGTCCGGCACGACCTGTGGCTGCTGTCGGACGAGTGCTACGACGCGATCACCTTCGACGCCCCGCACGTGTCGCCGCGCACCTTCGACACCGACGACCGCGTCCTCGTGTTCCGCTCGATGTCCAAGACCTACGCGATGACGGGGTGGCGGCTCGGCTACGCCGCGGTCCCGGACACGGCCGCGGCTGAGCTCATGGCGCACCTGGCCGAGGGCACGGTCGCGTGCCCGTCGACGGTGTCCCAGCACGCCGCGCTGGCCGCCATGACGGGGCCGCAGGACGAGGTGGCGGTGGCCGTCGAGTCGTACCGGGAGCGCCGGGACGCCGCCACGTCGCTGCTGGAGGCCCGCGGGATCGCGTGCGTGCGCCCGGCCGGCGCGTTCTACCTCATGGTCGACGTGGAGGACGAGGACACCGATGCCTTCGCGCTGCGGCTGCTGGAGCGCCGGCACGTCGCGGTGGCGCCGGGGTCGACCTTCGGGCCGCGGGCCGCGGGCATGGTCCGGGTGGCGCTGGCGGCCGAGCGCCCCGAGCTCCTCGAGGGGCTGACCCGGCTCGCCGACCAGGTCGAGGAGGACCGCGCGGCGCGGGCCGCGGCGGCTCAGGTGACGGTGGGTCGCTCGGCGTAGGCGGGGTCGAGGTGCTCACCCTGGGCGAGCACCTGCGCCAGAGCCGTCGCCGCCTCGAGCATCTGCCCGTGGGTGAGGTACGGGGCGGCGACACCGAGCCGGACCACGTCCGGTGTCCGGAAGTCGCCGATGACGCCGCGTGCGATGAGCGCCTGCACCACCCCGTACGCGTGCGGGTGCACGACGCTCACCTGCGAGCCGCGCTGCTCGTCGAGCGCCGGTGAGGCGAACCGGGTCCCGGGTACGAGGGTCTCGATCGCCTCGCGCAGGTACGCCGTGAGCGACAGGGAACGGGCTCGTACGGCACGCACGTCGACGCCGTCGAACACCGCCAGGGCGGCCTCGAGCGCGAGGAGCGACAGCAGCGGGGTGGTGCCGATGCGGGCCCGTCCGACGCCGGGGGCGGGGGAGTAGCCGGCGTGCATCGCGAACGGCTCGGCGTGCCCGTGCCAGCCCGGCAGCACGTTGCTGAACGCGGCCAGGTGCCGGTGCGCCACGTAGAGGAACGCCGGTGCCCCGGGGCCACCGTTGAGGAACTTGTACCCGCAGCCCACCGCGAGGTCGACGTCATGGGCGTCGAGGTCGACCGGGACGGCCCCCGCGGAGTGGCACAGGTCCCAGACGGCGAGAGCGCCGGCCGCATGCGCCTGGGCGGTGATCGTCGGCAGGTCCCACAACCGACCGGTGCGGAAGTCGACGTGCGACATGCTCACGGCGGCCACGGAGCGCCCCTGGCTGCCCAGGTCGGCGAGGGTGCCGGCCAGCTCGTCGGGGGAGCACTCGACCACCTGCCACCCGACCTGCTCGGCCACCCCGGCGCTCACGTACAGGTCGGTGGGGAACGACGCGGGGTCGACGACCAGCACGTCACCGGCGGGCCGCATCCGCGCTGCGGCGTGCAGCGCCTGGTGCAGCCGCACGGTCGTCGACTCTCCGACGAGGACCTGCCCTGCGGCGGCGCCGAGCAGCGGGGCGAGCCGGTCGCCGACCCGTTCGGGGGCCTGCCACCAGCCGTGCGAGTTCCAGGACGCGATGAGGTCGCGGCCCCACTGGCGGCGCACGGCGTCCTCGACGGCGGCGGGGACTCCCGCCGGCAGCGCCCCGAGGGAGTTCCCGTCGAGGTAGACGACCCCCTCCGGCAGCAGGAAGCGGGTGCGCAGGTCGGTCGCGGCATGTGCCGCGTCGAGCTGGGCGGCGCGGGCGCGCAGCTCGGTTTCCCGGGTGCTGGTCACGGACGTCGACCCTAGCGGCGCCGCCCTAGGATCGGCCGTCGTGGACGTGACCGTCGGTGTGCTGGCCCTGCAGGGTGATGTGCGCGAGCACGTCGCCGCCCTCTCCTCCGCCGGCGCCCGGGCGGTCCCGGTCCGCCGGACCAGCGAGCTGGACGGTGTCGACGCGCTCGTCCTGCCGGGCGGTGAGTCGACGACGATCGACAAGCTGCTGCGGGCGTTCGACCTGTTCGAGCCGGTGCAGGCGCGGCTGCGGGCCGGGATGCCGGCCTACGGCTCGTGCGCCGGGATGATCCTGCTGGCCGACCGGGTGCTCGACGCGATCGACGGGCAGCGCACCCTCGGTGGTGTCGACATCACGGTGCGCCGCAACGCCTTCGGCCGCCAGGTCGACTCCTTCGAGACCGACCTGCAGGTGACCGGTGTGCCGGACGCCGAGCAGGGGCCGGTGCACGCCGTCTTCATCCGCGCACCGTGGGTGGAGGAGGTCGGGCCGGCCGCCACCGTGCTCGCGCGCGTCCAGGACGGCGCCGCCGCCGGTAGGATCGTCGCGGTGCGCCAGGGGTCGTTGCTGGTGACGTCGTTCCATCCGGAGGTCACGGGCGACGACCGGGTGCACCGCCTGTTCGTGGGCATGGTCCGCGACAGCCGGTAGAGGAGGCGCCCCGCGTCGGGTGCCCGCAACAGGGACAGACGAGGGAGCTGCGCACCGCATGTCCGGACACTCCAAGTGGGCCACGACCAAGCACAAGAAGGCCCTCATCGACGCGAAGCGCGGCAAGCTCTTCGCCAAGTTCATCAAGAACATCGAGGTCGCGGCCCGGCTGGGCGGCGGTGACCTGGCGGGCAACCCGACGTTGTACGACGCGGTCCAGAAGGCGAAGAAGTCCTCGGTCCCGATCGACAACATCAACCGCGCGATCAAGCGCGGGTCCGGCCAGGAGGCCGGCGGAGCGGACTACCAGTCGATCATGTACGAGGGCTACGGCCCCGGCGGGATCGCGGTGCTCGTCGAGTGCCTCACCGACAACCGCAACCGTGCGGCGTCGGACGTGCGGGTCGCGTTCACCCGCAACGGCGGTCAGATGGCCGACCCGGGCTCGGTGTCCTACCTGTTCTCCCGCAAGGGCGTCATCGTGGTCCCGGCGGAGGGCACGACGGAGGACGCCGTGATGGAGGCGGTCCTCGAGGTCGGTGCCGAGGAGGTCAACGACAACGGCGACAGCTTCGAGGTCGTCACGGAGGCCAGCGACCTGGTGACCGTGCGCACGGCCCTGCAGGAGGCCGGCATCGAGTACGACTCGGCCGACGTCGTGTTCTACCCGGCCACCCAGATCGAGGTCGACGTCGAAGGCGCCCGCAAGATCCTGCGCCTCGTCGACGCGCTCGAGGACTCCGACGACGTGCAGAACGTCTACGCGAACTTCGACGCCTCCGACGAGGTCCTCGCCGAGCTCGACGCGGAGGACTGAGCCGTCGTGCGCGTGGCGTCCGGACCGGGCGCCACGCGGCTGGGACGATGACGGGGTGCGCGTGCTCGGAGTCGACCCAGGCCTGACCCGGTGCGGGTTGGGCGTCGTCGACGGCATGCCGGGCCGACGGCTCGCGATGGTGGCGGTCGGCGTCGCCCGCTCGGCACCCGAGCTGGACGTGGACCTGCGGCTGCTGGCGATCTCCACGACCGTCGAGGAGTGGATCGAGGAGCACGCCCCGGACGCGGTGGCGATCGAGCGCGTCTTCGCCCAGCACAACCTGCGCACGGTGACCGGGACCGCGCAGGTCGCCGGGATCGCGATGCTCGCGGCCGCGCGCCGACGCATCCCGGTGGCGCTGCACACGCCGAGCGAGGTGAAGGCCGCGGTCACGGGGTCCGGGCGGGCAGGCAAGGATCAGGTCGGTGCCATGGTCACCCGGCTGCTCGAGCTGCCGGCCCGGCCGACCCCGGCGGATGCGGCGGATGCGCTCGCCCTGGCGATCTGCCACCTGTGGCGCCCGGCCGGCGCACTGGGAGCCCCCCAGCGCGAACCCGGCGCGCTCACCGCGGCCCAGCGGACGTGGGCTGCGGCCGAGCAGGCGGCGCGGCGCCGGGCGTAGTCCGGGACGAGGCCGCAGGGCGTGTCGTCGTCGTACACCTGTTCGGCGGTGTGGCAGGCTGTCGCCCCGGAAGGGAGTCGGTGTGATCGCATCCGTGCACGGGACCGTGGAACAGGTGCGGCTGGACGCCGCCGTCGTGCAGGTCGGTGGGGTGGGTCTGCTCATCCAGGCGACGCCGACGACGTTGGCGGGGCTGCGCCTGGGCGCGACGGCCGACCTGGCGACCTCGCTCGTCGTGCGGGAGGACGCGCTCACGCTGTTCGGTTTCGCCGACGCCGATGAGCGCGAGGTCTTCGAGCTGGTCCAGACCGTCTCGGGGGTGGGGCCGAGGCTCGCGCTGGCGATGCTCGCGGTGCACACCCCGGACGCGCTGCGCCGGGCCGTCGCTCAGGAGGACCTCGCGGCGCTCAAGCGGGTGCCCGGGATCGGCCACAAGGGCGCCCAGCGGATCGTGCTCGAGCTCAAGGACCGGTTGGGACCGCCGACCTCGTCCGCCCCGGTCCCGGTGGCCGACGACGGTCGGGTGCAGGTGGTGGACGCCCTCGTCGGACTGGGCTGGCCGGTGAAGGCGGCCCAGGACGCCGTCGCCCAGGTGCTCGACGACAGCACCGACCCGGTGACGCCGCAGGAGGTCGCCGGTGTGCTGCGGGCCGCGCTGCGCACGCTCGGCGGTGCGCGTGGCTGACGAGCCGGAGACCGTCGAGTCCCTCGTCCGCCCGGCGGCCGACGACATCGAGCGCGCGGCCGAGGCGGCGTTGCGTCCCCGTCGGCTCGACGAGTTCGTCGGCCAGCGGGTGGTGCGTGACCAGCTCTCGCTCGTGCTGGACGCGGCCAAGGGACGGGGCCGGGCACCCGACCACGTGCTGCTCTCCGGTCCGCCCGGGCTCGGCAAGACGACGCTGGCGATGATCATCGCCGCCGAGCTCGGGGCGTCGCTGCGCGTGACGAGCGGTCCGGCGATCCAGCACGCGGGCGACCTCGCGGCCGTGCTGTCCTCGTTGGACGAGGGCGAGGTGCTGTTCCTCGACGAGGTGCACCGGCTGGCCCGGCCGGCGGAGGAGCTCCTCTACGTCGCGATGGAGGACTTCCGGGTCGACGTCGTCGTCGGCAAGGGCGCCGGGGCGAGCGCGATCCCGTTGTCGCTGCCGCCGTTCACCGTGGTGGGCGCCACGACGCGGGCCGGGCTGCTGCCGGCGCCGCTGCGCGACCGGTTCGGCTTCACCGCTCACCTCGACTTCTACTCCCCGCAGGAGCTGGAGCAGGTCCTGGTGCGCTCGGCCCGGCTGCTCGGCGTGCCTCTCGGGGCCGACGCGGCCGCCGAGATCGCCTCGCGTTCACGGGGCACGCCCCGGATCGCCAACCGCCTGCTCCGTCGGGTGCGCGACTGGGCGCAGGTGCGCGGCGACGGGCAGCTGTCGCTCACCGCGGCGAAGGCGGCGCTCGAGGTGTACGAGGTCGACGACCTGGGGCTGGACCGGCTGGACCGGGCGGTGCTCGACGCGCTGTGCCGCCGTTTCGGCGGTGGCCCGGTGGGGCTCACCACGCTGGCGGTGGCCGTGGGGGAGGAACCCGAGACCGTCGAGACCGTCGCCGAGCCGTTCCTGGTCCGCGAAGGCCTCATCGGGCGCACGCCCCGGGGGCGCGTGGCGACCAGCGCGGCCTGGGTTCACCTGGGGCTCACCCCGCCGACACCGTCCGGGACCCTGTTCGACTAGCGCCGGAAACGCGCAGCGCGGTCCGTGCGTTGGAGAGGGCGGTCGGGGCGCCTAGACTTCCCCGGTCGCCCTCGATGCGAAGGATGCCCCACCCATGCTGCATGCCCTGCCCACCGCCGCCACTTCCGGGGCGGGCCAGTCGAACCTGATCTTCCTGGCGTTCGTCCTGCTCGCGTTCGGTGCGCTCTGGCTGATGAGCAGCCGGACGCGCAAGCAGCAGAAGGCGGCCCAGGAGCTGCGCAACAACCTGGTCGCCGGTGACGAGGTGATGACCGCATCCGGTCTGTTCGGCACCGTCGTCGACATCGCCGGCGACGTGGTCACCCTGGAGACCTCGCCGGGTGTGACCACCCGGTGGGTGCGCGCGGCGATCCTCAAGAAGGTCGACCCGCCGACCGAGCCGCCGGCGGTGGCGCCCGACGAGCGGCTCGACGAGGTCGACGAGTTCGCGGTGCCGGACGACCTGTCCTCCCTCGACGAGGGACCCGACAAGCGTCGCAGCGACGACCCCGAGAAGTGACCCAGCGCCCGGCAGCTCGCCGGGCTTGACCGTGCGGGGGCGTTGACGCGCGCCCCGCAGACGAGGAAGACGAGACAGTTGGCTCCACCCGTCCACCGGCAGCGCCCGGTCCGTACCCTCGTCACCCTGGCCGTGGTGGTCATCGCCATCTTCGGCGCGATCCTGGCCGGCACCAAGTGGGGGTCGGCGACCCTCACGCCCAAGCTGGCGCTCGACCTCGAGGGCGGGACGCAGATCATCCTGACCCCCGTCGCCACGACCGACACCGCCGCGATCACCGATGCGACGATCTCGCAGGCCATCGAGGTGATCCGGCAGCGTGTCGATGCCTCGGGCGTGTCCGAGGCGGAGATCACCAGCCAGTCCGGGCACAAGATCGTGGTCTCGCTGCCGGGGAGGCCCAGCGAGTCGACGCTGGAGCTGGTCCGCAAGTCGGCCCAGATGGAGTTCCGTCCGGTGCTCGACATCGGTGCCGGCACCCCGACGCCCACCGCGACCCCCACGGACGGTGCGACGGCCGCCGGCACGACCCCCGCGCCCGTGCCGACCCCGCAGGCGAGCGCCTCGGGCGGCGCCTCGGGCGGCAACACGGTGGAGTCCGGCACGACGACGGGCACGACGACGGGGACCGCCACCGACGGTGCGACCCCGACGCCCAGCCCGTCGGCCAGCGCGACGGGCACCGGCCCGACGTCGCCGTCGGACACGGCGTACTACATCACCCCGCAGGTCCGGGCCCAGTTCGACGCCCTGGACTGCAGCAAGCAGTCCAACCTCACCGGCGGCACGGTGGGCGCGGCCGACTCGGCCTTCGTCACATGTGACCAGACCGGCGCGTACAAGTACATCCTCGGCCCCGTCGAGGTCCCCGGGTCGAACATCAAGAGCGCCAGCTCGGGTCTGGAGACGCTGTCCAACGGGCAGACCGGGACCAACTGGGTCGTCAACCTGCAGTTCAACGGCGACGGCTCCAAGCAGTTCGCGGACACCAGCACGCGGCTCTTCTCGCAGGCCGCGCCGCTCAACCAGTTCGCCATCGTGCTCGACGGCCTGGTCATCTCGGCGCCGAAGATCAACGGCCCGATCCCGAACGGTCAGGCGCAGATCTCCGGCAACTTCACGCGCGAGAGCGCCGCGACGTTGGCCCAGCAGCTCAACTTCGGGTCGCTGCCGATCAGCTTCACGGTGGAGAGCGAGCAGCAGATCTCGGCCACGCTCGGCTCCGAGCAGCTGCAGAAGGGCATCCTGGCCGGTCTCATCGGCCTCGTCCTCGTCGTGCTCTACTCGCTCGGTCAGTACCGACTGCTCGGGCTGCTCACCGTCGGCTCGCTCGTCGTCGCCGCGCTCCTCGCCTACGGCACCATCACGCTGCTGTCCTGGACCCAGGGGTACCGGCTCTCGCTGCCCGGTGTGGCCGGCCTCATCGTGGCCATCGGCATCACCGCGGACTCGTTCATCGTGTACTTCGAACGTATCCGGGACGAGCTCCGTGACGGCCGCACCCTCACGGTGGCGGTCGACCACGGGTGGGCCCGTGCCCGACGCACGATCCTGGCCTCCGACGCCGTGAACTTCCTGGCTGCTGCGGTGCTCTACGTGCTGGCGGTCGGCGGGGTGCGTGGGTTCGCCTTCACCCTGGGTCTGACGACGATCATCGACCTCGTCGTGGTGTTCATGTTCACCCACCCGACGATGCTGCTCATCGCCCGGACGAAGTTCTTCGGCGAGGGGCACGCGCTGTCCGGCCTCGACCCGCGGCGGCTGGGCGTGCCGGGCACCCGGTACGTGGGTCGCGGCCGGGTGCAGCAGGGTCCGCGCCGCGACGGTGCCGAGCCGTCGACGGCGGACGACGCGCTGTCCACGGTGTCGATGACGCCACCGGGCGACCCGACCATGACGATCGCCGAACGGCGGGCCGCCGCCAAGGCCGCCGCGGCCGCGTCCCAGCCCGTCGTGGCTGACGACTCCGAGGGGAGCGACCACTGATGGCGCACGAGGGCTTCGCCGGATGGGGCAACGACCTGTACACGGGTCGTCGCTCGTACCGCATCGTCGGACATCGTCGGATCTGGTATGCGATCGCTGGGGCGCTCGTGCTGATCTCGGGCGTGCTGCTCATCACCCCGGGGCTGAATCCGGGCATCGAGTTCCGAGGCGGTTCGGAGTTCACCGTCTCCGGGGTGGCCAAGCCCGACCAGGACCTGGCTGTCGCGACGGTGAAGAAGGTCTCGCCGAACGAGTCGCCGCGCGTGTCGAACGTCGGCTCGGACGGGCTGCGGATCCAGACCAACCGGCTCGACAACACCCAGGTCGAGGCGCTCAAGACCGACCTGGCGACGGCGTTCGGCGTGAGCGTGGACTCGATCTCCACGTCGTACATCGGCCCGTCGTGGGGTGCGGACGTCTCACGCAAGGCCATCACCGGCATCGTCGTCTTCCTCGCGTTCGTCACGCTCGTGATGACCGTCTACTTCCGCAACTGGCGGATGGCGGTCGCCGCGCTCATCGCCCTGTTCCACGACCTCATCATCACGGTCGGGGTCTACGCCGGTGTCGGCTGGGAGGTCACGCCCGCCACCGTCATCGGCTTCCTCACCATCCTCGGCTACTCGATCTACGACACCGTCGTGGTGTTCGACAAGGTCCGGGAGAACACCGCCGACACGCTCGAGCAGAGCCGGTACACGTACGCCGAGAAGGCGAACCTCGCGGTCAACCAGACGCTGGTCCGGTCGATCAACACCTCGATCGTGGCCCTGCTGCCGGTCGCCGCGATCCTGTTCGTCGGTACGTTCATCCTCAAGGCGGGGACGCTGCGGGACATCTCGCTCGCGCTGTTCGTCGGCATGGCGATCGGCACGTTCTCCTCGATCTTCCTGGCCACGCCGCTCGAGGTGAGCCTGCGCGAGCGTGAGCCCGCGATCAAGGCGCACACCGCCAAGGTGCTCGCGGCACGTGCAGCGGCAGGTGTGGCGGACGTGCCCGTCGAGGTGCATGCGGCTCCGCTGCGGGCCGGGGAGCACCGCGGTCAGGCCGCCCAGCCGAAGCGGCGCGGACGATGAGCTCGACCACCCCGGACCGTGCGGCGCTGGCGCTGCGGATCGACGCCCTGCTGCGGCAGGTGCCCGACTTCCCCGAACCCGGGGTGCTGTTCCGGGACATCACGCCGCTGCTGGCCGACGGCCCGGCCTTCGCCGAGGTGGTCGACGCGATCGCCGCGACGGCGGCCGATGTCGACCTGGTGGTCGGCATCGAGTCACGCGGCTTCCTGCTCGCCGCCCCCGTCGCGCGGGTGCTGGGCTCCGGTCTCGTGCTGGTCCGCAAGGCCGGCAAGCTCCCCGGCCCGACCGAGCAGGAGAGCTACGCGCTCGAGTACGGCACTGCGACGGTCGAGGTCCAGCCGTTCACCGTGCCCGCCGGCTCCCGGGTGCTCGTGGTCGACGACGTGCTGGCCACCGGCGGGACCGCGGCGGCGGCGCTGCGGCTCCTGGAGCGCTGCGGTGCGCAGGTGGAGGCGATCGTCTTCCTCGTCGAGCTGCTCGGGCTCAACGGGCGCGCCCAGCTCGACGGGCAGCGGGTGGACGCGCTGCTCGCGCTGCCCTGATCGGCTGAGCCCGCAACGGACCAGGTCCGCGCGCTGCGTAGACTTCGGGGCACGCCGGGCGGGAATCCGTCGCAGGTGCGGGGCGCTGAGAAGGCCAGGTGCCGGACCGGCGCCGTCCCGCGCAGCGCGCCCGGGCAGGGAGGTGGGGAATGAGTGACCGCACGTCGGGCCCGATGACGTCGTCGGAGCCGTCGGTCGAGACGACCCAGACCGCGGCCGCGCGCGTGCGATCCCGGCTGGCCAGGTTCGGGGGGCGCTCGACCGTCGCGTTCCCGGCGATCGAGCCGGTGCTGCAGGCCGTGCGGGCCAACCATCCCAAGGGTGACGTCGCGATCATCGAGCAGGCGTTCGTGGTGGCCGAACGGGCCCACCGCGGCCAGCTGCGCAAGAGCGGCGACCCGTACATCACCCACCCCATCGCGGTCGCGACGATCCTGGCCGAGCTCGGGATGACGCCGGCGACGTTGGCGGCGGCCCTGCTGCACGACACCGTCGAGGACACCGATTACTCGCTCGAGCAGCTGCGCGAGGACTTCGGGCCTGAGGTCGCGATGCTCGTCGACGGCGTCACCAAGCTCGACAAGGTGCAGTACGGCGACGCGGCGCAGGCCGAGACGGTGCGCAAGATGGTGGTCGCGATGTCCCGCGACATCCGGGTGCTCGTCATCAAGCTCGCCGACCGGCTGCACAACGCCCGCACCTGGAAGTTCGTCGCCCCGGCCTCGGCCGAGCGCAAGGCCCGCGAGACGCTGGAGATCTACGCGCCGCTGGCCCACCGCCTGGGCATGAACACCATCAAGTGGGAGCTGGAGGACCTGTCCTTCGCCACCTTGTACCCCAAGGTCTACGACGAGATCGTGCACCTGGTGGCCGAGCGGGCACCGGCCCGTGAGGAGTACCTGGCGACGGTGCGCGACGAGGTCACCGCCGACCTCAAGACGGCCAAGATCAAGGCGGTCGTCACCGGACGGCCGAAGCACTACTACTCGATCTACCAGAAGATGATCGTGCGCGGCCGTGACTTCGCCGACATCTACGACCTGGTGGGCGTACGGGTCCTCGTCGACACCGTGCGGGACTGCTACGCGGCGCTCGGGGCGCTGCACTCGCACTGGAACCCGGTGCCGGGGCGGTTCAAGGACTACATCGCGATGCCGAAGTTCAACCTCTACCAGTCACTGCACACCACGGTGATCGGGCCGGAGGGCAAGCCGGTCGAGATCCAGATCCGCACGCACGAGATGCACCGGCGCGCCGAGTACGGGGTCGCGGCGCACTGGAAGTACAAGGAGAACGCCAAGAGCGGCCAGCCGGACGCGGCGGGCAACGACATGGCCTGGCTGCGCCAGCTCGTGGACTGGCAGCGTGAGACCGCCGACCCGACGGAGTTCCTCGACTCGCTGCGGTTCGAGATCGCCGGCTCCGAGGTCTACGTGTTCACGCCCAAGGGCGACGTCATGGCGCTGCCGCAGGGCTCGACGCCGGTGGACTTCGCCTATGCGGTGCACACCGAGGTGGGCCACCGCACGATGGGCGCCAGGGTCAACGGTCGCCTCGTGCCGCTGGACTCCACGCTGGACAACGGCGACGTGGTCGACGTGTTCACCTCGAAGGCCGAGTCGGCCGGACCGTCACGCGACTGGCTGGGCTTCGTCAAGAGCCCCCGTGCGCGGAACAAGATCCGGCAGTGGTTCTCCAAGGAGCGTCGCGAGGAGGCCATCGAGCACGGCAAGGACGCCCTGGCCAAGGCCATGCGCAAGCAGAACCTGCCCATGCAGCGTCTGCTGTCGCACGAGTCCCTCGTCGCGCTGGCCACCGAGATGCGCTACCCCGACGTGTCGTCGCTGTACGCCGCGATCGGCGAGGGGCAGGTCGCGGCGAGCACCGTCGTGCAGCGTCTGGTCCAGTCGCTGGGCGGGGAGCCCGCGGCTGAGGAGGACCTGGCCGAGACCACCCGGCCGGGCGGCACGTCCCGCCAGGTGCGCACCGGTGACTCCGGGGTCGTGGTGCGTGGTGTGGCCGACGTGTGGGTCAAGCTCGCGAAGTGCTGCACGCCGGTGCCCGGTGACCAGATCGTCGGGTTCGTCACCCGGGGGGCCGGGGTCTCGGTGCACCGGGCGGACTGCATCAACGTCGAGGACCTGCGGCGTCAGCCGGAGCGCATCGTGGACGTCGAGTGGAGCCACACCAGCTCTCAGCTGTTCCTCGTCCAGATCCAGGTGGAGGCGCTCGACCGGTCCCGGCTGCTGTCGGACGTCACCCGGGTGCTGTCGGACCACCACGTCAACATCTTGTCGGCGGCCGTCTCGACCTCACGTGACCGGGTGGCGCTGTCGAGGTTCGTCTTCGAGATGGCCGAGCCGTCGCACCTGGCCTCCGTGCTGGCCGCGGTGCGCAAGGTGGAGGGCGTCTACGACGTCTACCGCATCACCGGGGCGAAGGCCGCGGGGGAGCCCGCCATCCGCGCCTAGTCGTCGCAGCCGGACGGCGGCCTGGTGCACGCCCCGGGCGCGGCCGAGGCCGCCGAGGGTGGCCAGCGCGGCGGGGACGTCGAACCCCACGGCGACGAGTCCGACGAGGAGCACGTCGGTCACCGCTCCCTCGGCGTACCGGGCGAGGTCGATGCCGGTGCGCTGGACGCTGGTCACGGCGACTCCGTCGAGGACGTGCACGTCCTGCGGGCTCAGCGTCGCCTCGTGCGAGAGCAGGTCGGGCCGGGGGTCGACGCGGCGGGCACCGGGACCGACGAGCAGCTCGAGGCGCGCCGGCGGGTCGCCGCCCAGGTGCACCCAGGCGGCGGACGCACGTCCGACGGT
>NZ_VWSD01000318.1 GCF_009829685.1 Cellulomonas citrea | reverse complement strand
CAGCGACCGACGGCGCAGCGTCCGCAGCACGCCGGCGTCGCACAGCTCCGCGCCGACCCCGCCGAGCACCTCGGGCAGCAGTCGACCGGCGACCAGGGTCCCGGCCGCGACGAGCACCTCGAGCGGACGTTCGACGAGCGCCGGGACCAGCCCGAACCGGGCGGCGACCGAGGCCGTCGTGAACGGTCCGTGCGTGCGGGCGTGCCGGCGCAGCAGGTCGCCGAGCGGGTCGGGCACGATCTGCGTGAACACCTCGGGCACCCCGACGGGCAGCGCGACCCCGAGCGCGTCCCGCAGCCGGCCGGCGTCCTCCACCGCAGCCCACTGGCGCACCGACTCCTCGGCCACCCCGCTGAGCCGCACCTCGATCGCCCGCCGGTCCTCGACCAACCGGTCGAGCCAGGCCGGCACCTGGTCGGCCAGGTCGGCACGCACCCGGGCGAGCACCTGCGCCAGCGGCAGCGGGCCGTGCCGGCGCAGCACGTCGGCCAGCTGCTCGAACCCGGTCGCCCGGCGGTCTGCGGCGGTCCCGGTGAGCTCGGCGCTCGTGCGCTCGACCACCTCGGGGTCGAGCAGGTCGGCCAGCTGGGAGCCACCGCCGCCACCGAGCAGCTCGGCCAGCAGCGTCGGGTCGAGCGTGAGGGCCGCCGCGCGACGCTCGGCGAGCGGGGCGTCGCCCTCGTAGAGGAACTGCGCGGTGTAGCCGAACTGCAGCGACTGGGCGAACGGGGACGGGCGAACGGTCGTGACCTCGTGCACCGTGACCCGCCGGGCCACGACATCGGCCATGAGCGTCGCGAGCGCCTGCGTGTCGAAGTCGTCGCGGAGGCACTCGCGGACCGCCTCGAGCAGGATCGGGAAGTCGGGGTGGCCCGAGGCGATCTGCAGCAGCTGGCCGGCACGCTGGCGCTGCGCCCACAGCGGCTGACGCCGGTCGGGGCGGCGCCGCGGCAGCAGCAGCGCGCGGGC
>NZ_VWSD01000317.1 GCF_009829685.1 Cellulomonas citrea | reverse complement strand
CGACCCGCTGCGCCGGCCCCGGACTGGCCGGGCCCGTGAGCAGCGCGTCGAGGCGTTCGAGGGAGAGGGCCAGGTGCGCGCCGCGCTTGGTGCCGGCCACGGCGTGGATCTCGTCGACGATGACGGTGCGGACCCCGGCGAGCCCGGCGCGCGCCTGCGACGTGAGCACGAGGTAGAGCGACTCCGGCGTGGTCACGAGGATGTCGGGCGGCCGGGTCGCGAACGCCCGGCGCAGGGTCGGCGGGGTGTCCCCGGTGCGGGCCTGCACCTCGATCTCGGGCATCGGCACCCCGGCCCGGGCTGCCGCCTGGCCGATCCCGACCAGGGGGGAGCGCAGGTTCCGCTCGACATCGGCGGTGAGCGCCTTGAGCGGTGAGACGTAGAGCACCCGGCAGCGGGCGGCCGGGTCGTCCGGCGGCGGCTCGCGGACCAGCGAGTCGATCGCCCACAGGAACGCCGCCAGGGTCTTGCCCGACCCGGTCGGTGCGACCACGAGCGCGTGCCGCCCGCCCGCGACCGCCTCCCAGGTGCCCTGCTGCGCCGGGGTGGGCGCAGCGAACGCACCGGTGAACCAGTCTCGCGTCGGCGCGCTGAAGGCCGCCAGCGCCGAGAGGGAGTCCACGAGCCCATTGTGGGCCGTGCCGCCCACACGTCGCGGATGGGTGCCCCGGGCCGCCGCGCGGTGCGCGGACCGCGCGCGTCAGCCGCCGGTGGCAGGCTGTGACCGTGCGCTACCGGGAGTTCGACCAGCTCGTCGAGGAGGTCCTCGGCCGTGCCCAGGGGCGGGTGCAGGTGACGACGCTGCACCTGGGCGGCCTGGAGGACCGGACGGCCGAGCAGGCGCTCGCCGACGGCGAGGAGCCGGCGCACGTGTGGCACGCCCTCGCCGACGAGCTGGGGATCGACGAGTCGCGCCGATGGGGCGCCGGCGCGCGGCGCAACACCCCGCCGCGCCGGCGGGTCTGACCGTGCGCGGCCCGGCCTGGT
>NZ_VWSD01000316.1 GCF_009829685.1 Cellulomonas citrea | reverse complement strand
ATCAAGCTTCCAGCTGCATTAATGAATCGGCCAACGCGCGGGGAGAGGCGGTTTGCGTATTGGGCGCTCTTCCGCTTCCTCGCTCACTGACTCGCTGCGCTCGGTCGTTCGACTGCGGCGAGCGGTATCAGCTCACTCAAAGGCGGTAATACGGTTATCCACAGAATCAGGGGATAACGCAGGAAAGAACATGTGAGCAAAAGGCCAGCAGAAGGCCAGGAACCGTAAAAAGGCCGCGTTGCTGGCGTTTTTCCATAGGCTCCGCCCCCCTGACGAGCATCACAAAAATCGGCGCTCAAGTCAGAGGTGGCGAAACCCGACAGGACTATAAAGATACCAGGCGTTTCCCCCTGGAAGCTCCCTCGTGCGCTCTCCTGTTCCGACCCTGCCGCTTACCGGATACCTGTCCGCCTTTCTCCCTTCGGGAAGCGTGGCGCTTTCTCATAGCTCACGCTGTAGGTATCTCAGTTCGGTGTAGGTCGTTCGCTCCAAGCTGGGCTGTGTGCACGAACCCCCCGTTCAGCCCGACCGCTGCGCCTTATCCGGTAACTATCGTCTTGAGTCCAACCCGGTAAGACACGACTTATCGCCACTGGCAGCAGCCACTGGTAACAGGATTAGCAGAGCGAGGTATGTAGGCGGTGCTACAGAGTTCTTGAAGTGGTGGCCTAACTACGGCTACACTAGAAGAACAGTATTTGGTATCTGCGCTCTGCTGAAGCCAGTTACCTTCGGAAAAAGAGTTGGTGGCCCTTGATCCGGCAAACAAACCACCGCTGGTAGCGGTGGTTTTTTTGTTTACAAGCAGCAGATTACGCGCAGAAAAAAAGGATCTCAAGAAGATCCTTTGGTCTTTTCTACGGGGTCTGACGCTCAGTGGAACGAAAACTCACGTTAAGGGATTTTGGTCATGAGATTATCAAAAGGGATCTTCACCTAGATCCTCTTAAATTAAAAATGAAGTTTTAAATCAATCTAAAGTATATATGAGTAAACTTGGTCTGACAGTTACCA
>NZ_VWSD01000315.1 GCF_009829685.1 Cellulomonas citrea | reverse complement strand
GGGTGCGGGTCGTCCGGCACCGGCACGAACCGGTCCGGGCCCGCCCCCGCACCGACCGGTTCCGCACCGATCCCGCCCTGCCACGCCGCACGGGCCGCGACCACGTCCTCGTGCGAACGCCCGAGGAAGTTCCACCACATGACGATCCGCTCCCCCAGCGGCGCACCGCCCAGCAGCAGCACGCGCGCACCGTCCGGCCCGGCCGCGAGCGCCAGGTCGGGCGACCCCGGAGCGACGTAGAGCAGCTCGCCCGGCCGGCCGGCGGTCCCCGCGACCTGCACCTGCCCGGAGTCGACGAGCACCCCGTGCTCGAACCCCGGCTCGACGTCGAGCACGAGCCGCGCACCGGCGTCGAGCACGACCTCGGCACCGAGCACCCGGGTGAACCACGGCACCGGCGACGTCACCCCGACCAACGACCCGAGGAACACCCGCAGCACGGCACCGGGCAGCGTGGTCGGGTCCGGCGCGTGGTGCGCGAACGCCGGGGCGGTGCCCACCTCGGCGGCCGGCAGCGCGAGCCACAGCTGGGCGCCGTGCAGCACCGTCGTCGCCGGGGTCGAGTACTCCGAGTGCACGATGCCGCGGCCCGCGGTCATGAGGTTGAGCTCACCGGGCCGCACGAGGGCGTGCGTGCCCAGGGAGTCCCGGTGCTCGATCTGCCCCGAGAACAGCCAGCTCACCGTGGCCAGCCCGGTGTGCGGGTGCGGCGGCACCACCATGCCACCGGTCACCGACACGTCGTCGGGGCCGTAGTGGTCGAGGAAGCACCACGCGCCGATGAAGGACCGCGCCCGCTGCGGCAGGGTGCGCCGCACCGTCATCGCCCGGATCCCGCCGAGCGGCACGTCACGCGGGGTGAGCACCTGGACCCCGCCGGGTGCACCGCCGGTCTGCGGTGCGCACACCGTCTCCGACGGCTGCTGCTCGAGATTCGTCACACCGGCTCCTCCCCGTCCGGCGCCCACCGTACGTCGGGCGGTCCGGTCCGACCCGGTCACCGGGTCGGCGCCGCGTCCCGCCGCACCGGTCAGCGCGGCGGGACGCGGCGAGCCG
>NZ_VWSD01000314.1 GCF_009829685.1 Cellulomonas citrea | reverse complement strand
GGTGTCCATCCCGCCGAGCCGCAGCACGAGCCGGGCGACCGGCCGCACGCCCAGCGCGGCGTTCGCCACCGCCGCCAGCCCCGGCACCCCGGTGAGCAGCCGGGCCCACCGCGGCAACCAGCCCAGCGCGTAGTGGTTCATCGGGCGCAGCCGGCCGCGGTAGCGCCGGTAGGTGACCTCGGACTTGTACCGGGCCATGTCGACCCCCGCCGGGCAGTCCGACGAGCACGCCTTGCAGCTCAGGCAGAGGTCGAGCGACTCGGCGACCTCCGGGGCCGACCAGCCGCGGGTCACGAGCGTGCCGTTGGCCATCTCCTGCAGCACCCGGGCCCGGCCCCGCGTCGAGTCCTTCTCGTCCCCGGTCGCCTGGTAGGAGGGGCACATGAAGCCGCCCGACGCGGTGTTGTCGGCCCGGCACTTGGCCACGCCGACGCAGCGGTGCACCGCCTGGGTGAGGTCGCCGTGGTCCTCGGCGAACGCGAAGCCGCCGCGCGCCGGCAGCGGCCGGGCGTGCGGGCGACGCAGGTCCGCGTCCAGCGGTCGCGGGTCGACGAGCACCCCGGGGTTGAGCAGCCCGGCCGGGTCGAGCAGGTGCTTGAACCCGCCGAACACCTCCAGCGCGCGCGGGGAGTACATCACCGGCAGCAGCTCGCTGCGGGCCCGCCCGTCGCCGTGCTCACCCGACAGCGACCCGCCGTGCTCGGCGACCAGGTGCGCCGCGTCGGTCATGAACGCGCGCAGCGCCGAGCCGTCGCGTTCCAGCGGCACGTCGAGGCGCAGGTGCACGCACCCGTCACCGAAGTGCCCGTACGCCATGCCGTCGACGTGGTGGTCGGCCATGAGCGCCTCGAGCGCCCGCAGGTAGGCGCCCAGGTGCTCCGGCGGCACCGCCGAGTCCTCGAACCCGGGCCAGGCCTGCTCACCGCTCGCGGTGCGCCCGCCGAGCCCGGCCCCGTCGGCCCGGATCCGCCACATCGCCGAGGCCTGCGGCCCGGGCGGGAACACCCCGACGGCCGAGGTGCCGGCATCGGCCGCGAGCAGGCGCGCGGCTGCCGTCGCCG
>NZ_VWSD01000313.1 GCF_009829685.1 Cellulomonas citrea | reverse complement strand
CGCTGGCCGCCGATCTCGGCGTCGCCCCGGGGAGCGTGGTGCTCGGCGGCCGGTCGTTCGGCGGCCGGATGTGCGCGCAGGCGGTGGCCGACGGTCTGCCCGCCGCAGGTCTGGTGCTGCTGTCGTACCCGTTGCACCCGCCGGGCCACCCGGACCGGCTGCGCACCGAGCCCCTGGCCGCCCTCACGCTGCCGGTGCTCGCGATCAGCGGCGCCCGGGACCCGTACGGTTCCCCCGACGAGCTCACCGCGCATCTGCCGGCGCAGACCCGGCTCATCGTCGTCCCGGGCACCCACACCCCTGTCGACCACGACGAGGTGGCCGCGGCCGTCGCCGACTGGTTGCGAACCCTCACCTGATCGACACCTCGGGGTCGCCGCCCAGCGCCTATCGTCACTGGGGTGAAGCTCCGTTCTCCCTGGTGGTGGGCCCTGGCCGCCGCCGTCGTCGTGGCCGTCGGACCGATCGCCTGGGTGCAGGTGACCGGGTCGCGCCACGTGGCGGCCGACCGGCAGTCGGTGCGCCGGGCACCCGTCGCGATCGTGTTCGGCGCCGGTCTGCAGGCCGGTGGCCGCCCGTCGGTGTACCTGGAGCGCCGGCTGGAGGCCGCCCGGGCGCTGTACGCCGACGGCACGGTGGGCGTCATCCTGGTGAGCGGCGACAACGGCACCCCGGCGCACGACGAGCCCACCGCGATGCGCGACTGGCTGGTGTCCCACGGTGTGCCGGACGCCGCCGTCGTGCGGGACTTCGCCGGCTTCGACACGCACGACACCTGCGTCCGGGCGCACGACGTGTTCGGCGTGGACGACGCCGTGCTGCTCACCCAGGACTACCACCTGCCCCGTGCCCTGTTCAGCTGCGCGCAGGCCGGCGTCCGGTCGACGGGGCTGGGCGTCTCGTCCTCGAGCGTGACGCCGAAGCAGGCGCTCGTGTGGCGGCTGCGCGAGCTGCCCGCGTCGTGGAAGGCCTGGTGGGATGCGACGACCGGCCGCACCCCCCGGTTCGACGGGCCGCCCGAGACCTCGGTCGCGCAGGCCCTCGCGGCCTCCGGCTGGCGCTGACCGCACCC
>NZ_VWSD01000312.1 GCF_009829685.1 Cellulomonas citrea | reverse complement strand
CGCGCCGGCGGCTGACGGTGGGCGACGGGCCCGTCGTCGCGTTCGACCTGGACGGGGTGCTGCTGCGCACCGACAGCTTCACCCGGCTCGTGCTCGTGCGGCTCGGCGGGTCACCGGCGCGGCTGGCCGAGGGGCTCGTGCTCAGCCCGCTGCTGCTGGGGCTGGCGGCGTTCCGGACCACCCGGGCGCGCGCCTTCGCGCTGTCCGCACGCGTGGCGCTGCGCGGTCTGGACGAGCCGGCGTACCGGGCGCCCGCGGCCCAGGTCGGCGCCCGGCTCGCGGCCCCGGGCGGCCCGGTCATGGTCGACGGCGTCGCGCAGGTGCGGGCCCACCTGGCCGACGGTGCGCACGTCGTCGTGGTGACGGCGAGCGAGCACCACCTGGCCCGGGCCTTCCTCGACGCCGCCGGGCTCGGTGCGGTCGACCTGCTGGCCTCCGGACTCGGGCACGGCGACCGGTTCGCCCGCGACGCCCGGCACAACTGCAGCGAGCACAAGGTGGCCGCGCTGCGGGCCGCCGGCCTCACAGGGGTCCAGGTGGCCTACTCCGACTCGCTCTCCGACCTGCCGATGCTCGCCGATGCGGCACGCGCCGTGCTCGTCAACCCCTCGCGCCGGGTGCTGGCGACCGCCACCCGACGGCTGGGGACGGCTCCCGACGTGGTGCGTTGGCGCTGAGCTCGCACCGCGAACGGGGTGGTCGCGCGGAACCGGTTTGGGCGGGGCTCCCGCGACCTGTACCCTGGTCGTCGGCCTCATGGCCATGCGCCCGTAGCTCAATGGATAGAGCATCTGACTACGGATCAGAAGGTTGGGGGTTCGAGTCCCTTCGGGCGCACTCGTTGAGACAGCGACGCAAGAGCCCTGGTCTGCGGCAACGCGGACCGGGGCTCTTGTCGTTGGGGGCGGTCGAAGCGACTTCAGCGGCCGCAACCTCCCGCGTCCTCGACCTCGACGTCGGGTACTCGGAGACGGTGGCCGCCGATGCTCGTCCCCAGGTCTGTCAGGGAACTGGGTAGCTGCACTCGCCTATGAAGGAGCTCACTGTGCCCGAGGGGATCGTCCGCTGGTTCGAC
>NZ_VWSD01000311.1 GCF_009829685.1 Cellulomonas citrea | reverse complement strand
CCTGGCGGGCGCCGGGCGCGACGGGGGAGTCGGACGACGACGACGGGTCCGCCGGCGACCGGGTCGACTGACATCGGCCGCCGACTGGGCCGACCGACGTTGTCAGACGGTGCGCCGGCCCGGCCGGTCACCGTGTGACGCCCCTGCCGGGCGCCGCGCGGCTCAGCCGGCCGTCGGCCTCAGCTGCAGGTTCGCGATCTGCTTCTTGTACTGCGCGGTGCAGGCGTCCTGGGCGGACTGGGTGAGCGCCGCCTGCTGGCACCGCTCGTAGCCGGACTTGGCCGGCATCAACGCGATCAGCTGGGTTCCGATCGCGACACCGAGCAGGGCCGAGAGCGTGAGCATCCCCGCCAGGACGACGAGCGGGGTGCCCGCATGTGCCCGCCAGGCCCGCACGACGGCACGGGCACCGACCACGACGGCGACCAGGCCGAATCCGATCGCCGACAGGTACCACGGACTGGGCAGCGCGACGACGAGGATCCCGGCGATGAGCAGCAGGAGGGTCGTGCGCACCGATGCGGCGGCCTTCGCCGCCTCGACCGGGTCCGGCGGCTGCGGCGGCGGGGCCTGCGGCACCGGTGAGCTGCCGTCGGGCCGTACGCGGGGGACCGGGTCGGGTCGGGGCCGCGTCGGGTCCGGTGGCGCGTAGGGGTTGCTCACCGGGTCATTGTCGCCCACCGCGCCGGGCGCACCGCAGCCGTCAGGCCCGCGCTGGGTAGGGTGGCCAGCCGTGAGCACGCCGCACCCGTCCACCCGCCGGTCCGGCCGGGTCGTCGTCCTGGCGTCCGGTGCGGGGTCGACCCTCGCCGCACTGCTGGCGGCCCAGACCGACCCCGCCTACCCGGCGCGGGTGGTCGCCGTGGTGAGCGACCGCGGTCTCGACCATGACGAGGCACAGCGCCTCGGCGTCCTGCTCGGCCGGGGTCGGGGCGCTCATGCGTCACACGGCCGGTGCGATCGCCGCGCTCATGGGCTTCCTGCTCGTCATCGAGAACGTGTTCGCGGCGATCCCGTGGAAGCCGCTTCAGATCATCAGCCCGCGTTCCTCGACCACGGCGCCCGCTGGCAGGGCCTGTCGGACGGTCGAAGGCGGCGCGCATCTGCGCCACGGCC
>NZ_VWSD01000310.1 GCF_009829685.1 Cellulomonas citrea | reverse complement strand
TGCTCAGCAGCAGCAGCCACCACACCCGCCTGCGCGCTCGTCTCCTCCGAACCAGACGCCACCTGCGCACCCGCAGCCGACAGCTCCTCCGCAGAAGCAGCCACCGCAGCAGCCGTCGTCACCACCGACCCGATCACCCCACGCAACGCGCCCTGGGCACGACCCAGCTTCGCTGCGACGCGACCGAGCTCGTCGCGGCTGTCGACGTCGGGGGTACGGGTCAGGTCACCGGAGGCCATGGCGTCGACCGAGACGTCGATCTCCAGGAGGGTGCGCCGGATCGACCGGACGATCACCACGGTGATCGCCGCCGGGACGAGCACACCGACCGCCAACGCCAGCAGCAGCAGGACGGCCGAGGAGGCGGCCAGCTCGCTCCCCTGCTTGTCGAGCCGGGACGCCGTGGAGTCGAGGATCTCGGTCTGCGCCACGAGGGCGTCGTTGAGCGCCGTGGCCGTCGTCTTCAGGTCACCCAGGACCAGTGCCTCCGCCGAGGCCCGGTCGCCGGCCTGCACCTGGGACGTCACCGTGGCCGACAGGTCGAGGAAGGCCGTCAGCTGGGTCTGGATCGTCTGCCTGTCGTCGGCCGAGGCCACCAGCGGCAGGTAGGCGTCGAAGGCGTCGGTGAGCTTGGTCTGCTTGGCCTGCACGTCGGCCACCGCGTCGGACAGGCCGGCCGCCGGAACCATGGGCAGCGCCACCACCCGACCGCGGTACCCGCCGAACTCGCGGACGGCCACCACCAGCTTGCCCATCGGCACCGAGCTGTCGGAGTACATCGTGTCCTGCTGAGCGCTGATGGTGCCGATCCGGCTGACGGCCAGCGCCACCATGGCGGCGCCGAAGAGGGCGAACAACCCCGCGACCGCACCCAGCTTCAGGGCGATCGGAAGATCACGGAAGCCCCTGCGACGTCGGTCCATTTCGATGTCCTCTCGGGTGAGTCACCCGGCGCATCGGTGGGCCGGGACGTGTGAACGGCGAGCTCGATGGCCCGCGGGCCCGGCGCCGGGCCCGGCGGTCCTCAGTAGGTGAACTTGGTGACCTCGGTGTGCAAGGTCGCGGCCAGCTGGGCCAGGTCCGCCACGGCCACGCCCATCTTCTGAGCCACATCGGTCGAAGCATTGGCCGCTGAAGCAAC
>NZ_VWSD01000309.1 GCF_009829685.1 Cellulomonas citrea | reverse complement strand
CCGCGCCACCGGCGGGCGTCCCCGGCCCCGACCGCGACCCGACCGCCCGGGCCCGCACCGCCCTCGACGAGGCGGTCGCGGCCACGACGGGCGCGACCCACCGGCGCCTCGTCGCCCGTGCGGCCGCCCTGCGCAGCGCGATCGACGGCGCACCGGCTGCCCCGTCGAGCCCGCCGTTCGCGGTGCACGGCGACCTGCACGTCGGCCAGGTGCTGCGCGCCGCGGGCCGGTACTGGGTGGTCGACCTGGACGGCGACCCGCAGATCGGGCCCTGGCTGGACCACGGCGCACGCGACCTGGCGCACCTGCTCGTGAGCGTGGACACCGTCGCCCGCGTCGTGCAGCGCCGGCTCGGCGCACCCGACCCCCGCGCGCTCGCCTGGGCCGACCAGGCCCGCCACCAGCTGCTCGACGCCTACCGCACCGGCCTGGCGCAGGCAGAACGGGCCGACCTGCTCGACGAGCGCCTGCTGCCCGCGTTCGAGGCCGAGCAGGTGCTGCGCGAGCTGCTCTATGCCGCCCACTACCTGCCGCGCTGGACCTACGCCGGCGAGGGCGCCCTGCTCGCCCGCTACCCCGCCGCCCGCACGCACCCGTGCGGGACCTGCACCGACCCCGCCTGCGGGACCGACGAGGAGGAACCGTGGACACCGCCGCCTTTCGCGCCGACCTCGAGCTGATCGGTGCGCACCTGCGCGACCTCGCCCCGGTGCTGCCCACGATCGAGCCGCTGCCGGACCGCCCGACCCTGGTGCTCGGCATGGGGTCGAGCCGGTACGCCGCCGACCCGGTGGTGCGCGCCGTGCGGGCCGGCGGGCGCACCGTGGCCGCCGACCTCGCCTCGCTGGCCCGGCCGCTGCCTGCCGGGACGCAGGTGGTCGCCGTCTCCGCGACCGGCACGAGCGCCGAGGTGCTGGCAGCGGTCGAGGGCCTCGACCCGGCCGATCTGGTGGCCGTGACGAACACCCCGGCCTCCCCGCTCGCCGCCGCCGCGGGGCGTGTGGTCGACCTGGCCGCGGGCGTCGAACGCTCGGGCGTCGCCTGCCGGACGTTCCGGCACACGGTGCTCGTGCTGCTCGCGCTGCTGCGCGCCACCGGCACCCCCGACCCAGCGGCGCTGGCCCGCCGCGCCGCCGACGTGA
>NZ_VWSD01000030.1 GCF_009829685.1 Cellulomonas citrea | reverse complement strand
CGTGCCCGATGACGAGCGGCGGTCGGTGCTGGCCGAAGCACTCCCGGAGGCGTCCGACGACACTCCCTTGATGGCTGAGCTCCGCCGCGACGCACAGCGCCGCATCGAGCTCACAGGACGTCGGTTCTTCGACGACGCGCAGGCCCCGGACGTCCCCGACGAGGTGCCGGCAGACCCGCGCGCACCGGCCCGGGCGGCCGGACCTGTCGACGGCTCCGCCCCCGGCACCCTGCTGAGCCTGGTCACCGCCGCCCCCGCCGGCTGGACGGCCGCCGTCTACGCCGGGCTGTGGGTGCCGTACACCCTCACCCACCTGGCCCCCGGGCTCGGGGCGCGACTCGTGGCCAGCACGTTCCTGCTGGCCACGGCAGGCAACCTGCTGGTCGCGGGGGCGGCACGCCGGGTGCCGAGCCGGTGGCGGGTGGTGGCGCTCGTGCTGGGCTACGTCGTCGTCGGCGATGTGCTGCTCACGGCCGCCATCGCCACCCTCGCACCGACCGGCAGCGCTGCTGCGCTGCTGCTCACCGGCGTGGTCGCCTACCCGGCGTTCACCCTCGCGGTCGCGCTCGGGCAGGCCGGGCTGCGCCGGCTCGAGGCCGTCGAGCAGATGCTCGCCGCCGCGGTCGCGGAGAGCCGGTCGCTGTCGCTGGCCGAGCACAACCGACTGCTGCTGGCTCGGCACCGGGTCGCCCGGCTGCTGCACGCCGACGTCCAGGCGCAGTGCGTCCAGGCGGCCCTGGCCCTGCGGCGCACCGCCGGCTCGGCGCCCGACGAGGGTCCCACCTGGGCGCAGGCGCTGGCCGGTGTCGTCGCCCTGCTCGACGACCCGGCACCCGGCAGCACACCCGACGGGCGCACCACCGCGCCCGTCGCCGACCAGCTCGACGCCCTGCTGGCGGCCTGGCGGCATGCGCTCGACCTCACCCTGCAGGCGTCCGACGACGTGTGGTCGGTGCTCGACGCCGACCCGGCGCGGGCCGAGCTCGTGCTCGATGCGATCTGCGAGGGCCTCACCAACGCCGCCCGGCACGCCGCGGCGCCGCAGGCCGCGATCCGACTGCGCACGGGCACGCACTCGGCCGGACGGGTGACGGTCGAGGTCTGCTCACCCGGGGTGCTCGTGCGGTCCGACGACGGCGGCCACGGCCTCGGCGAGCTGCGCGCACGGGCACTGGAGGTCACGTTGTCGCAGGTCGACGACCTGGTCCGGCTCTCGGTCACGGTCCCCTGACCCGTCCGGGCACCCCGTCCGCGGCCGTCGCACGACGCCCGCACCGGCCTTGTCGTGAAACCCGACCATCACGGCTGGCGCGCAGCGGCCGACTCCTAGCGTCGAGACCAGCAACGAACCCGAACCACGGGCTCGGCACGCGAAGGAGACACTCCCGTGCACGACCTGACCCAGCTCGTCCCGATCGCAGGCGCGATCATCCTCAGCCCGCTGCCGATCGCAGCCATCATCGCCGTCCTGCTCTCACCGAAGGCCCGCACCAACGGCTTCGCCTACGTGGCCGCGTTCTGGACGGTCTGCTTCGGCGTCACCGCCGTGACCGCGCTGTCCACCGCGCACGTCGCCGGCGGCACCAGCCAGCACGGCACGGCCGCCGCCGTCTTCGGCCTCGTCCTGGCGGCCGCGTTCCTCGCCCTCGCCGTCGTCAGCTGGGTCACCCGGCCCAGGCACGGCGCCGTCGCGAAGGCCCCGGGCTGGCTGCAGGCCATCGACGGCATGTCGGCCGCGCGGGCGTTCGGCCTGGGCATCGTCATGGCCCTCACCAACGGCAAGAACATCCCGCTCGAGCTCAAGGCCGGTGCCCTCATCGGGACCGGCGGGCACGGCGGTGCGACGGCCGTCGCCGTGGCCGCCCTGTTCGCCCTCGGCGCCTCGCTCGGTGTGCTGGTCCCCACCCTGCTGGCCGCGACCGGCATCCCCGCCGTCACCACGACGCTCGCCCGGCTCAAGGGCCAGCTCATCGCGCACAACGCGGTCATCATGACCGTCCTGTTCGCGATCCTCGCGGCCGTCGAGCTCTCGAACGCGCTGCCCGCCCTCCTGCGGTGACCCGCCGCCGGGCGCTGCGCCCGGCACCGAGCACCCGACACACCCGCACCGCACCGCGCACCCGACCGTCGGCGCGCCCATCCGCACCACCCCTGCCCTCGAACGGAGACCCCGTCATGCCCACCACGACCACCACCCCGGTCACCACCGCCCTCGTCACCACCACCGCCGGCCAGGTCGCCGGCACCGACGACGGCACCACCGCCACCTGGAAGGGCATCCGGTACGCCCAGGCCCCCGTCGGGCCGCTGCGGTTCCGGGCCCCCGTCCCCGTGGCCGCCTGGGACGGGGTGCTCGACGCGACCGCGTTCGGCCCGGCCGCACCCCAGAAGGCCAACCCCTCCGTCCCGCTGGCCCCCGGCACCGTGACCGACGAGGACTGCCTGAGCCTCAACGTGTGGCGCGCCTCGGCGGCACCGGCCGCACCGCTGCCCGTCATGGTCTGGGTGCACGGCGGGGCCTACGCGTTCGGCTCGTCCAGCCAGCCGCTGTTCGACGGCAGCACGCTCGTGTCCACCGGCGAGGTGCTGCTGGTCACCGTCAACTACCGGATCGGCGCGCTCGGGTTCCTCGACCTGTCGAGCCTGTCCGACGACCAGCAGACCTTCGACTCCAACCTGGCGCTGCGCGACGTCATCCTCGCCCTGCAGTGGGTGCAGGAGAACGCTGCGGCGTTCGGTGGCGACCCCGACCAGGTGACGCTGTTCGGCGAGTCCGCCGGCGGCGGGCTGGTGACCGCCCTCATGGCCGTGCCCAGCGCCGCGCACCTGTTCCACCGGGCCATCGCGCAGAGCTCCCCGGTGAGCTCGATGTACGACTCGGCCCGGGCGCGCACGGTCGCCGACCGGGTGCTCGCCGAGCTCGGCCTGGACGCCTCACAGGTCGGCCGGCTGCGCGAGCTGCCCGCCGACGCCCTGGTCGAGGCCGGGTCGGCGGTCTACGCGCAGGTCCCCGCGCAGGCGCCCGGCACGCTGGCCTTCGCGCCCGTCGTCGACGGCGACCTGCTGCCCGAGCACCCCGTGACGGTGCTGCGCGAGGGCCGCGCGAACCCCGTCCCGCTGCTCATCGGCACCAACAAGGACGAGGCGGCGCTGTTCACCTTCATGAAGTCCCCGCTCATCCCCATCACGGAGGAGGCCATCACGACGATGCTCACCGACATGGCCGAGCAGGACCCGACGCTGGAGCTGCCGTCCCGCGAGCAGATCCTGGCCACCTACGCCGGGCAGCACGCCCGGGGCATCGGCCTGGGGATCGCCCGTGAGATCGGGTTCCGGATGCCGACGCTGTGGGCCGCCGAGGGCCACGCCGCCGTCGCGCCCACCTACCTCTACCGGTTCGACCACTCCACGCCGATGCTCAAGGCCCTGCGGCTGGGCGCCACGCACGCCACCGAGCTGCCCTACGTCTGGGGCAACCTGCACGCCGACTCCAAGGACCTCACGTTCGCCCTCGGCGGGCGCGGCACCGGCCGCGAGGTCTCCCGCCGGATGGTTGCCCGCTGGCGCTCGTTCGCCACGACCGGGGCACCCACCGGCTCCGACGACCTCGTGCTGTGGCCGCCGTTCGACCCGCACACCCGCCGCGCGACGATGGTGATCGACCGCCACGACCGGGTGGTCGACGACCTGGACGCGACCGTCCGCGCCGGCTGGGGCGAGAAGGTGCTCAGCTTCTCCTGACCGCTCAGGGCCCGGGGACGACGGCGTCGGTGACCGGCGCCCCGTCCCCGGCGTCCTGGTGTCTCGGGCCGGTGCGCTCGCCACGGGCCGCGAGCGCCGTCGCCGCCGCGGCGAGCACCGCCAGGCCCAGCGACAGCACCGTGACCGCCGCCCACCCGTGGCTCGCCCACAGGTGGGTGGCGGTCACCCCGATCGCCGCACTGCCCGTGTAGTAGGCGAGCAGGTACCCGCTCGAGGCCTGCGCGGTGCCCAGCCCGGTGCGTCGGGCCCGGTCCACCACCCAGCCGGTGGCCTGCGAGTGGGTGCCGAGGAAGGCGAACGTGAGCACCCCGAGCCCGACCATCACCGCCGGCAGCGGACCGGCGCCCACCAGCAGCGTCCCGGCCGCCATCCCCCCGACGAGCAGCACGGTCGCCGGCAGCCGGCCCCAGCGTGCGGCGAGCAGCCGGGCCACCGTCGGCCCCGCGATGCCGACCGGGTAGGCGAGGTAGACGAGGGTCGCGGCGTGCCCCATCGCGTAGGGCGGGGCCTGCAGCCGGAACGCGATGGCGTTGTACACCCCGACGAACGCGCCCATCCCCGCGAAGCCCACGACGCACAGCGCCACGACCACCGGGTCCCGCACGGTGCGGCCCATCGCGGCCAGCACCGCCCGCACCCGCGGCGGGGTCGGCGTGAACCCCGACGAGGCAGGCACGAGCAGCACGACGGCGAGCGCCGCCGCCAGCGTCACCCCGGCCACGACGCAGGTCGCGAAGGTCCAGCCACCCCAGGCGTCGAGCGGTCCGGGCAGCAGGCGGCCGAGCGCCCCGCCGGTCGCGGTCCCGGCGATGTACGTCGCATTCGCCTGCGGGTGGGCGCTCGGGTGGATCTCCTCGCGCAGGTAGGCCAGCGCGACGGCGGGCAGCCCGGCCAGTGCGACCCCCATGAGCCCGCGCAGCACCAGCAGCGCCGACCACGAGGTGACGAAGGCGCTGACCAGCCCGAGCGCCCCGGAGGCCGCCAGCGACCAGCGCAGCACGTTCACCCGTCCGACGGCGTCGGACAGCGGCCCGATCCCGAGGAGGGCGACCGCCATCGCCATCGTCGAGACCGAGAGCGCCTGCGCCGAGGTCCCCGCCGGCACGGAGTAGCGCTGCGCCAACGAGGGCAGCAGCGGCTGCACGTAGTAGAGCAGCGCGAAGTTGGCCAACCCGCCCAGGCCGAGCCCCACCACGATCCGCCGGTAGGCCCGGTCACCCGGCCGGTAGCCGCGATCGGCCCGCACCGGGCCGGTCGCCGCGGCGGCGTCCGCGGCGCGACCGCGGGGGCGAGGGCGCGACGGACGGGACAGCACCCGTCAGGTCTACCGCTGTTCGGGCGGACGCGGGGGTCGGTGTCAGGCACCGGAAACCGCGGGACGTCTCCGGACCGGAAGAACACGGGGCCACCCGCCCTGTCACACATCTCCGGGACCTAAGGTGACCTCCGGCCGGTCCTCGTCCCGGCCGTCCTCGCAACGCCCGCCAGGAGTGTCATGACGCAGCAGGTCGCCGAGGCCAGGACCGCCGCGACGGTTCGGCCCGCAGCGCGGACCTCCTGGCCGTGGCTGCCGGTCGCCACGCTGTTCGTGGCGATCACCCTGGCCCTCACAGCCCTGGTCGCCGACGTGCACGTGCACACCGGCACGATGGGTCACACCGGGCTGCCGTGGCTGGACGGCTGGTACCGCTGGGACTCGGCGTGGTACTGGCGGATCGCGGCTGGCGGGTACTCCTACCATCCCGGGCAGCAGTCCTCGATCGCGTTCTTCCCGGTGTTCCCGCTGCTGGCCCGAGCGCTCGCCCCGCTCGTCGGCGGCTGGCAGATCGGCGGTCAGCTCGTCGCCCTTGCCAGCGGGTTGGCGGCCAGCGTGCTGTTCACCCGCTGGGTGTGGCTGCGGCTGCCGCGCCGCGCCGCGGTGCTCGCCATCGCGGCGCTGCTGCTCTACCCGTACTCGCTGTTCCTGCACGGCCCGATGTACGCCGACGCCACCTTCCTGGCGCTGGCCCTGGGGGCGTTCCTCCTGCTGGAACGGCGCCACCACCTGGCCGCCGGGCTGCTCGGGGCGCTTGCGGTCGCGGCCCGGCCGTTCGGCGTCGCGGTCGCGATCGGGCTGGCCGTGCGGGCCCTCGAGCTGGTCGCCGAGGACCACGGCGAGCGCAGCTGGCGCGGTCTGGTGACGGCCGTGCGGCACGTGCGGGTCAGGCACACCACCGTGCTGCTCGCGTTCGGCGGGCTCGCCGCCTGGATGGGCTACCTGTGGGTGCGGTTCGGCAACCCGCTGGCGTTCGTCGAGACCGAGTCCGCCCCCGGCTGGGACCAGGGCGTCGGCCCCGCCACCTGGTTCAAGGTGGCGTTCGTCGAGGCCCTCGTCAACGGGCACTGGGGGCTGCGGCTCAACCTGGCGCTGCAGGCCCTGGTCTGCCTGGTCGTCGTGCTGCTGGTGCCCCGCGTCGCGCGACGGTTCGGCTGGGGCTACGCCGTCTACACCGCCGTGGTGATCGCGATCCCGATCATCGGCACCAAGGACTTCATGGGGGCGGGGCGGTACGCGCTCGCGGCGTTCCCGGCGCTGGCCGCGGCGGGTGACTGGCTGTCGGAGCGGCCACGCTGGTTCGCCCGGTCCGCGCTCGTGGCGATGGGCGTGGTCATGGTGGTCCTCACCTGGTACTACACCCACATGGTGGAGATCGCCTGACCTGACCTGCTAGGCCTCGGCGGGCTCGACCCGGTCGCGTCCTGCGGCCTTCGCCCGGTACAGCAGCTCGTCGACGCGACGCAGCGCCTCGGACGGGTTCTCCGAGGGGGTCAGCCACGCCACCCCGTAGCTGGCGGTGACCCGTTGCCCGACGGCGGCGGCGATCGCGTCCGGCAGACGTTCGCGCAGCTGCTGCGCGAGCTCGACGGCCGACGTCCGGTCCCGGCCGGGGGCCACGACGACGAACTCCTCGCCGCCGAGCCGCGCCAGCAGGTCGTCCGGCCCGACCACCTGCCCGGCGACCTCGGCCACCACCTGGAGCACCCGGTCGCCGACAGCGTGCCCGAGCCCGTCGTTCACCGCCTTGAAGTGGTCGAGGTCGAAGAAGATGACACCCACCGGAAGGTCCGGCCCCACCTGTTCCGCCTGGAACCACAGCTCCTCGATGAGCCGGCGGCGGTTCGCCAGGCCGGTCAGCTCGTCGCGGTAGGCCATCTCACGCATGGCCGTCGCGGCGGCGTCGGCGGCCGCCACGTCGGCCAGCGCGGTCGCGACGCGCTCCTTGGCCCGGGACAGCACGAGCAGCAGCACGACGAAGACCCCGAGGTACACCCCGTAGCGCAGCGACAGCCACACGTACGGCCCACCACCCGGCTTGACGGCGAAGGACGCCATGAGCGCCCCGGTGATGACGGCCGAGTACGCCCCACCGTGCAGGACGGCGGTGCGCGCCCGCTGGAACAGGAACCCGACCACCACGCAGACGACGATGTCGAGCAGCGGCGTCGGCAGCAGCGCGACCCAGGCGCGCGGCGCGTCCGGCTGCTCGACGACGCGCCCGACCACCACCGCGAGCCACCACGCCTCGAGCCCGACGAGGACGATGACGCCGATGCGGCTGGCCCACCGCCCCGGCGAGAGCAGCGCCCAGGCGAACGCCACGAGGAAGACCAGCAGCGGCGGGTAGCCCCAGCGCACCCACGGGTCCCCGGGCGCATCGGTCACCCAGATCCCGATGAGCACCGGGACGCAGACCGCGATGCCCAGGGCGACCACCCGGCGCGCGAGCACCGCGATCTCCTCCGGACCTCGGGCCGTCCCCGCTGAGCGCCTGTCCACCAGACCCCGTCCGCCGATGTCGACCGGCGGGCCTGCTGGCCCGTCGATGCCGGGTGCGACGTCCCCCAGGGCCCGACCCCCAGGTCACGGCCACGTCCCGACGTGCTGGGCGCGGCGTGCCCGCGCCCGTGACGACGACCCGCACGACGGGCCTCTCCGGTGCCATCGTCAGCCGGGGGGCGGATCTGAGCGAGGAGCCGGCCCCGTTCTCAGCGGGTGCGCAGCACCTCCGCGACGAACCGGCCGCACCGCTCCCGCAGCCCCGCGATGCGACGGGCGACGAGCTGCTCGCGGTCGACCGCCAGATCGGTGCCCGCCTCGGCCCGCGTCGGGCGCCGGCGCACGTTGCGGGAGCAGCCGAACTCGGTGCACAGCAGGGTCCCGATGGTGTCCCCGCGCCGGCCGGCAGCGCCGCCCCGACGGGCGACGTAGAACGTCACGTCATCGGTGACGACGATGTCCTCGCACCAGGCGCACACGGCGGAGCGTCGCACCCGGCCGGCCTCGGCAGCACGCAGCAGGACGCCGACCGGTCGCTCGTCGACCTCGGCGACGACGTAGGCGGACAACGGTGCCTTGCGGTCGCGCCAGCCCAGGAAGTCCAGGTGCTCCCAGTCGCAGGCGTCGAGGACTGGCACGGTCGCCTGGGCGGCCTCGCGGCGGGTGGCGTTGACGAAGCTGGCGCGCAGCTGCGCCTCGGTGAGGGGGTGCATGGTGGTCTCGGATCAGTCGGGCGCCCGCGCACGTGGCGGGCGGTGGTCAGCGGTCGGCTCGGTGCTGCCCGCCGGTGCCCGAGCAGGCCGTTGCGGCCACCTCGCGCCCTGCCGCGGTGCCACGCATCCGCTCGCCCCTCGTCCCTGTCGTCCGCCAGCCCTGTGCCGACCTGACTCTGCCGGTTGCCATCATCCCCGCCGCGACGGCGTCCAGCAAGGTCATATCCCGCCGCCGCGAGCGCCGCCGGGCCGCAGGCCGGGCGTGGCTCAGCCGGCGTCCCACCAGCGCAGCACCCGCAGCGCCCGGAAGGTCACCCACCGGTCGGGGCCGCCCTCGACCGGGCCGAGGCGGAACAGCACCGGCCCCTCGTGCACGTTCTCCAGTGCCCAGCGTCCGTCCTGGTCGGCCTTGGACCGCAGCAGCTCGACGGCCTCGGCCAGCCGGGGGTCCCGGCGGTCGGCCAGCCGGAAGTGGTCCAGACCCCGCAGCACGTCGTGGAACCAGCGCACCGGGTAGGACAGCATCGTCATCCGCGGATCGGGCACCGACCCGTCCGACCTGCGTCGGTACAGGCCACGGGCGAGCAGGTACTCCTGCCCGGCGGCGAGCGCCCGGGCGAGGGCGGGCGAACCGTGACCGGCCCGCTGCCAGGCGAGCAGCCCTTCGAGCGCGCAGATGGTCGAGTGGAACGACGAGACGGTCGCATCGTCCGGGGCCCAGCAGTTCCAGCCGCCGTCGTCGAGCTCCCCGTCGAGCAGGGTCCGGACCATCGCCGCACCGTCCTGGCCGAAGGCGGCCGCCACCTGCAACGCGATGCCGTTGACGCAGGGCTCCACCTCCCCGTCGAAGTACGGCTCACCCGCGTGCTCCCAGCGCACGTGCGCACGCACCCGCTCGATGGCCCGCACCACCTGCGGCGCGGCCGGGTCCGGGCCGAGGTCGACGAGCTGCTGCAGCACGAAGTGCGTGGAAGTCCAGGCGTCGAAGAACGGCCGCTGCTCGTCGACCCAGCCGGGCCGGTAGGTGCCGCCGTCCCACCGCCCGTCCGGCGCCTGCTCGGCCAGCAGCTGGGCGCCCCAGCCCTGGGTGACGACGAGTGCCCGCTCGGCCGCGACCTGCTCGGCGGGCGCGTCGACCAGGTCGCGCAGCACCTGCCAGCGCAGCGCGGGGTCGGAGTCGAGGAGCCAAGCGGTCACGTCCACCCGGACACCGTAGAAGCCGGGTCCGACGCGCCGCGAGCGCGCCCGGCGGGCCACCGTCGCGGGACCGGCTCAGCCCAGCGCGGCCTCGATGGTCCGGGCGATGAGCCGGTGCCCCGCAGCGTCGGGATGGTCCCCGTCGTCCGCGAGCAGCGCGGTGTCATCGGTCGAGCCGTCCCCGCGGAACGGTGCGAACAGGTCGACGAAGGTCGCATCGTGGCGCCCGGCGGCGGCCTCGATGACCGCGTTGTCGGCGGCGGTGAGCGCATCGCTCGCGGCGACGTACGCCGGCCCCTGGGCCTGGCCGACGTCCCCGTCGAGGAACACGTCCCAGTAGTCGGTGACCACCACCGTCGCGGGGTGGCCCGCCTCGAGCGCCGCGATCCTGTCGAGCACCGCGTCCAGCTGGGCCGGCTGGGCGTCCAGCTGCGGGCGGTAGCAGTCCAGCCCAGGTGGGGCGCACGCGTCGGTGGCGACCGGGTCCGGGTCGAAGTCGTTGGCGCCGATCGTCACGATCACCAGGTCGGCGCCGGCCACGGCCGCGGCGACGTCGGGGTCACCGAGCTGGTCGACCAGCCCGGCGGTGGTGAGGCCGGGGACGGCGAGGTCCGACACGTCCGGGGTGAGCCCGAGCGCGGCCGCACGGGCCCGGCCGACCAGCGAGACGTAGGTGTCACAGCCGCAGGCGGTGCCCGCGGGCACCGAGTCGCCGAGCCCGACGACGTGGTAGGTGCCCTGCGGCGTCGTCGCGGGCGCGTCCTGCGGTGCCGCGTCGGGCGCTGCCGCACCGTCCGCCCCGGCAGCTGACCCGGGAGCTGCCCCGGGAGCTGCCTCAGGCGTCACCGCGGGAGCTGTCTCCGGGGTCGCCGTCGAGGTCGGGAGCGGCGCCGCGGCCGCAGCGCCCTGCGGCGACGCCGTCGCGCCGACGGGCGTCGTCACGACCCCTCCGGAGATCACCGCACCGAACGGCAGGCTTGCCGGTCCGCCGGCACCCGGTGGGGTGGGCTCGCCCGTGCGGGCGACCGCACCGGTGGGCGACGCGGGCGCGGCCATGGCGACCAGCCGGGTGCCGAAGGGGTGCGGGAGCTGTTCGGCGGCGAAGGCACCCGCGGCCCCGCCGAGCAGGAGCACCGCCACCGCCCCGGCCCGCACACCACGCCGTCCCCCGCGGATCCGCCACCAGGTCATGCCACCAGCGTCGCCCTCGTGGCTGGGAGCGACGTGTCGACGGGCTGAGGACTGACGGTCCATCGTCGACATCATCCCCCGCCCGGGCGGGAGCGACGAGCCCTCAGGCGGACGTCGCCCGTTCGGCCAGGTACTCCTCGCGCACCTGCTTGCGCAGCACCTTGCCGAGCATCGAGCGCGGCAGGTCGTCGACGACCACCACCTCGCGCGGCACCTTGTAGGCGGCCAGCCGCTCCCGGCACCAGTCACGCAGCGCCTGGACGTCCAGCTCGGCACCCGGGCGCACCACGACGACGGCGACCACCTTCTCCCCGCCCGAGCTCGACGGCACCCCGATCGCCGCGGCGTCGGCCAGGTCCGGGTGCCCGCGCAGCACACCCTCGACCTCCGACGGCGAGACGTTGAAGCCGCCGGTGATGATGAGCTCCTTCACGCGGTCGACGATCGTGGTGAACCCGTCCTCGTCGACGGTCACCAGGTCGCCGGTGCGCAGCCAGCCGCCGGGCAGCAGCGTGGCGGCGGTCTCCTCGGGGTTGTTCCAGTAACCGGAGAACACCTGCGGCCCGTGGATGAGCAGCTCGCCGCGCTCGCCCTGCGCCACCTCACGCGTCGGGTCCTCGGGGTCGACCACCTTCATGAGGGTGCTCGGGAAGGGGATGCCGATGGTGCCGGTGCGCCGGCTGGGGTGGAACGGGTTGCCGAGACAGACGGGTGACGCCTCGGTCATCCCGTAGCCCTCGACCAGCAGCCCGCCGGAGACCGACTCCCACAGCTCGACCACGGAGGTCGGCAGGTTCATCGCCCCGGAGATGCAGTACTTGGCCGAGCGCAACGAGATGCCGCGCTCCTTGGCCCGGACGGCGGTGCGCTCGTAGATCGGCGGCACCGCGCAGTAGACCGTCGGCGGGTGCTTGGTCGCCGCGTCGAGCACCATGTCCACGTCGAACGAGGGGAACAGCACGAGCCGGGCCTGCTTGAGGATCCCGTAGGTGAGGAACAGCGTCATGCCGAACGCGTGGAACAGCGGCAGGATCGCGTAGAAGACCTCCTGCCGGTACTGCGCCCCGTGCATCCACGCCTCACCCTGGCGCGCGTTGGCGAACAGGTTGGCGTGGGTGAGCATCGCGCCCTTGGGCACCCCCGTCGTGCCCGACGTGTACTGGATGACGGCCAGGTCACCGACCGACGGCCGGGGGTGGTTCGCGACGAGCGGGCCCGAGCCGAGCAGCTGCTCCCAGGGCAGGGTGCCCGGCGCGGGGGCGGTCAGCTTGGCGCGTGCGGCGCGCATCTTCTCGACCGGCAGGCCCAGGGCGAGCCGCTTGAGCCGCGGGAACGCCTTGAGCAGGTTGACCGAGACGATGTGCTCGAGCGCCAGGTCGTCCGGCAGCGCGCTCAGCTTGGCTGCGGCCACGTCCCAGCAGATCGCGACCCGCGCCGAGTGGTCCTCGAACAGGTGCCGCAGCTCACGTTCGGTGTACAGCGGGTTGTGCTCGACGACGACGGCACCCAGCCGCAGCACCGCGTAGAACGCGACGACGTGCTGCGGGCAGTTCGGCAGCACGATCGCCACCCGGTCCCCGGCCTGCACGCCGAGCCGGCGCAGCCCCTCGGCCGCCCGCGCGATCTGGTCGCCGAGCTGGGCATAGGTGGTCTCGGCGCCGAAGAACTGCGTCGCGACGCAGTGCGGGGCCTCGGCGACCGACCGTTCGTAGAGAGCCACCAACGACTGCGTCGGGAGCTCGATCTGCGCCGGGACCCCCGGCTGGTAGTGCTTGACCCAGGGTGCGTCCACAGCGTGAGCCTAGGACCCCCGTGCGTCCGGCCGCGGACGCGTCACCCCGCGGCGCGGTGCCGGGACACGAGCTCGTCGACCAGGGCGAGCACGAGGGGCAGGTCGAGCAGCGCGGTGTAGTCGAGCCGGAGGGTCCGCCCGTCGGTCAACCGGAAGGCGAGGCTGTCGGTCCAGGCGCTGGTGTCGATCTGCTCCACCTGCCACAGCGGGACGTCGATGTCGTCGGTGCGCAGCGAGTGCACCGTGAGCAGGAGGGGCCGGGTCGGCGCCGAGGCGTAGCTGGAGGGTCCGAAGGACGCGAAGGCGCGCAGCTTCGCATGCGGGACGAGGGCGAACTCGCACGTGCCGCCGGCCTCGAGCTCCGCGAGGACGACGGGCAGCCGGGCCGCCACGTAGTCGGCGCCGAACCGCTCGTAGAACGTCCGGAACCGGGCAAGGTGCGCGGTGACGGCGGCCCGTCGACCCGTGACGTCGGTCCACGCCAGCCCGACGGGCAGCCCGCTGCGGAAGAACGTCGCCAGCCCGCGCACCTCGGTGTAGGCCCAGGTCTGACCGCCCGGGACCCGCTCGACCCCGAGGGGCCCCTGGCGCCAGCCGCCACGGCGCAGGACGAACGCCACGACGAGCAGGACCACACCGGCCAGCCCGGCGCCCACCATGGCGGCCTGGAGGGTCGAGGCACCGTCCGGGTCGACGCCGGAACGGGCAACGAACAGCAGACCCGCCACGGCGAGGAAGAGCACCGCCAGGAAGATGAGGAGCCCGGCCAGCGCCGTGTTGCGACGGTGGAGTCTGGACGGTTCTCCGACGGACGACGGCATGGTGGCCTCCTCGCACTGACACGCAGCCGACGTGGTCCGGCCGCTGAACGGCCGAGACGGTAACGGCGTCCGTCGGGCGACACGCCGCGTCCGAGGTGTGACCTCGCTGCGCCCGGGCCGGCGCCGGCCGCTGCCGGACGGACGAAGTCCGAGCAGGAGACCGGCGGCGATGGCGGCCATCCCCAGCCACGCGACGGGCCCCGGGAGCGGGGCGCCGAGTGCCGCACCGACCAGGGCGGCGGCCGGGGCGGCGACCCCGGCGCACAGGCCGACGGTCCCCGGACCGAGCCGCGCGACCCCGGTGAACCAGAGCACGAAGGCGACCGCCGTCGCGACCACTCCGAGGTAGAGCACCGCCGCGAGCACCTCGGGTCGCCCGAACGTCGCCACCTCGGGGTGCTCGGCCGTCAGCGAGGTCACCGCGAACACGAGCGCAGCCACCGTCGAGGTGGCCGCCGAGTAGCTCCACGCACCCATCCGGGGCAGCGCGGGCGCACCGCACAGGGTGAACGCCGCCTCACAGCCGATGAGCGCGACCCCTGCCGCGACCCCGACCGGATCGGCGCCGCCCACCCCGGTGACGGCGACGGCGCCCCCGCTCACCACGACGGCCCCGAGCACCACCTGGCGGGCGGGGTGCCGACGGCGGGCCAGCGGCCCGACCAGGGCGAGCACCACCGGGATGCACGCCACCGCGGCGCCGAGAGCCGCCGGGTGGGCGTGCCGGGACCCGATGATGGCCGCCAGGTTGAACCCGACCAGCCCGGTGAGCGCGCCGCCGACGACGCGCAGCAGGTCAGCACCCGTCGGTCGCACCAGCCGCACCCGGGCGACCCGGGCGAGGACCACGACAGTCACGGCGGCGAGCGCGTAGCGGACGGCCTGCACCGCGAGCACCGGCAGCTGGTTGGTCGCGGAGATCACCGCGACGCTGGACCCGAGCAGCACCTGGGCGCCCAGCCCGGGCCAGGCGGCCCACCACCGGCCGCCCCGCCGGGCGCTGGTTGCTGCAGGTGGCGTGGGCACGGTCCTCGGGGCAGGGAGCATGGCGTCATCCTGCGAAGGCAGTTGGACCACACAACAGTGCCAACTGGCACCTTCTACGATGGTCCAATGCGGGGCTCGGACTTCCTCCAGCTCGACCTGGCGGACGTCCCGCTCGGGTCCCGGACCGAGGTGCTCACCGCCCGGATCCGCAGGTCGCTCACCGACGGCTCGCTGCCCGTCGGCGTCCGCCTGCCCGCCACTCGGGTGCTGGCCGGCGAGCTGGGCTGCGCCCGTGGCACCGTCACCGAGGCCTACCGCCGGCTCACCGAGGTCGGGCTGCTCACCGCGCGGGCGGGGGCCGGGACGCGCGTCGCCGCCCGACCGGCGCAGCCGCGAGGTCCGGTGCCTGCGGGGGCGGCCGGCCCCCGCTCGTACGGCACCCCGTCGGACGAGGCCCGGCCCGGCTCGGACGGCCCGGACCCGATCGACCTGGCCACCGGCGTCCCGGACCTCGCCGCGTTCCCCCGCGCGGCCTGGCTGCGCGCCGAGCGCGAGGTGCTGACCGGGGCCACCGCACGCGACCTGGGCTACGCGCCGCCCGCAGGCGCCCCCCGGCTGCGCGAGGAGCTGGCGGCCTGGTTGGCCCGTTCCCGCTCGGTCGCCGTCGACCCGGAGCAGATCGTCGTCACCGGGGGCGTCACCGGTGCGCTCAGCCTGCTCGCCCAGGTGCTGGTGGCCGACCGGCACACCACGATCGGCGTGGAGAACCCGGGGGCGCACGGCAACCGGCGCATCCTCGAGCACTGGATGCCGGGCCTCACGCCGGTCCCCGTCGACGAGGAGGGCCTGATCGTCGAGGCGATCGGCGACGACGTGCATGCCGTGCTCGTCACCCCGGCCCATCAGTACCCCACCGGGGTGGTGCTGTCCCCGGCGCGCCGGCGCGAGCTGGTCGACTGGGCACGCGACGGCGACCACGTCGTCGTGGAGGACGACTACGACGCGGAGTACCGCTACGACCGGCGCCCGGTCCCGGCCCTGCACCCGCACGCGCCCGACCGCATCGCCCACACCTCGAGCCTGTCCAAGACGCTCGCACCCGCGCTGCGGCTGGGCTGGCTGATCCCGCCACCGCACTGGCTCGAACGCGTGGTCGAGCTGCGCTGGGCGACCGACCTCGGCTCACCGGCGCTGCCGCAGCTGACGCTGGCCCACCTCCTGCGCACCGGCGCGCTCGAACGTCACCTGCGCCTCATGCGCACCCGGCACCGGCACCGCCGCGACGCCGCCGTCGAGGCGCTGCACCGGGCGCTGCCCGGGGTCGCCGTCGGCGGGATCGCCGCAGGGCTGCACCTCGTGGTCCCGCTGCCGGCCGACGTGGACGACGTGCAGGTCGCGGCCGACATCCGCGACCTGGGCGTGCTGGTCCAGCCGTTGAGCGGCCACTTCCTGGCGGACGCCCGGCCCGGGCTCGTGCTGAGCTACGCCGCGCAGCACCCGGCCACGCTGCACGCGGCGATCGAGCGGCTCGCGACCGCGGTGCCCCGCGGCTGACGTCCGCGGACCGGTGGCCGCGGCACCCTGCGGACTCGCGGCCACGGCACCCCGCAACGCGGTGCCGCGCCCCGAGCCCGGCGCCCTCAGACCGGGGCGACCACCGAGGCGGACCCCTGGTCCGAGCTCAGCCGCACTGGTCGCAGATGCCCGTCGCCGGCAGCGCCACGAAGCACGTCGGGCACATCGCGACCGGGCGGTCCGTGGCGGCCGGAGCGCGTCGCGAGGCCGCGGCGCGCGGGGCGGCGGCGGACCGTCGCGGAGCCCGGGCGGGGGCCTGCCGCGGCAGCGGGGTCGTCCCGACCGGTTCGCTCACCTCGAAGCCGCGGCGCCGGAGCAGCGCGGCGACCGCACCCATCCCGTCGTGGAACTCCGCGGGGGCGGCCAGGCGCCCGGTCGCGTACCGGTGCGCGACCCCGACGATCGCGAGCGCGTCGTAACGCTGCCCGTCCTGGACCAGCACGTACTCGTCCGACGGGTCGAACCCGTAGACGCCCAGGAAAGCCTCCCGGCCGCGGCTGTCGAACTCCTCGATCGCCTGGCGGATGTGCTGAGCCTGGACCGCGGAGAAGGTAGCCACGACCGTCCAGGGTAGTCCCGCCGCCGGGGCGTCCCTCGGCCGGTCGCCGCGGCCCCGGGGAGGGCTGTGCACCGGTTCGCTGCACAGTGCATGCATTGCCGCTAGAGTCGCAGCATGCCGAGCATCACCGTCCGCGACGTCCCCGACGACGTGCGCGACGAGCTCGCGGCCCGGGCCGCGCGTTCCGGCAGATCGCTCCAGGAGTACCTCAAGGGCGAGCTCATCGACCTCGCGCACCGTCCGACGGTGGCCGACGTCGTCGTCGAGGTGCGGCGGCGGGCCTTGCACCACCCGCCGCTCGACTACGACGCGCTCACGGCCGAGCTCGCCGCCGACCGTCGATGACCGCGGCGCCCCCTCGCCTGGTCATCGACGCCTCCGCCCTCGTCGGGCTGGTGCTCGACCCCGGTGAGCGCGGTGCGCACGTGGCCGAGCTCGTGTCCGGGGCCCAGCTGCACGCCCCGGCGCTGCTGCCCTTCGAGGTCGCGAACGTGCTGCGCCGGCTGCACCTGGCGGGGCGGCTCACCGCCGGGGAGGCCGCCGTCGCGCACGACGACGCGGCCCGGCTGCCCGTGGAGCTGTGGCCCTACGAGGTCGTGGGCCCGCGGGTGTGGGAGCTGCGCGGGTCGCTCACGGCCTATGACGGCGCGTACGTCGCGTTGGCCGAACGCCTCGGGGCGCGGTTGCTCACGGCGGACCGCCGGCTCGCCGCGGCGCCCGGACCGCGCTGCCCGATCGTTCTCGCGTAGCCGCGCGGGGGCTCGCCGCCGTCGCCCGGCCTCAGCGCGCCTGGGCCGCCTCGGCCTCGTCGAGCCCGGAGAACCCGCCGAGCTCGACGGTCCACGCGATCGTCTGCTCGGTGAGGTTGCCCCCGGCGGCCGCGGTCTCCTCGACCAGTCGGCGGTAGTGGGCGAAGGTGCGGTCGGAGTAGGTGCCCAGCTCACCGCGCAGGTAGGTCTCGAAGGAGGTCGCCTCCGCCGTGTCCTCCGCCGTGCGCAGCACCCGCATGGCCTGGCCCAGGTGCGGGTAGCGCGCCCGGAAGTCGCGGGCCCAGCCGACCTGGACCGCGATGACGGCCTCCTGCTGGGCGACCCGCTCGTCCGGCAGCACGGGCAGCACCGGGGCGATCTGCCGGGCGTACCGCTCGGGCTCGGTGGAGACCATCATCCGGGCGTACTTCTCGGTGAGCAGGTTGCGTCCGGCAGCGTCGGCCGCGTCGAGGTCGGCGGCGTAGCTGTGCAGCAGGCGCAGCGGCCAGGTGCGGAACTGGCTGAGGCGCATCTGGCGGAACTGCGGCCAGTCGTTCTGGCAGTCGGCCCGGCCGTCGTCCCCGCGCACCGCCTGGAACTGGGTCCACTCGTGGCGGACGACGGCCTCGGCCCGGGCGCGACGCAGCGCCTCGTCGTCGGTGGGCTCGACCACGGCCGCGGGCACCCCGCTCCCGCCCGGCCCGCCCGACGCCGACCCGCCCGGCGCCGACTCGCCCCGGCCGGTCACAGGCTCCTCAGCCACGGGTCGGCGATGCGCCGCTCGACCTGCGGCCGCTGGTGCTCCAGGAAGGTGTCGTCGCTGGTGGTGAGCCCGCGGGCGCGCAGCTCGTCGACCACCTGCGCGCACACCCGCTCGATGGTCTCGACCACCCGCGCCCGGGCCGGTGCGGACCCCGCGCCACCCTCGCCGAACCCGGCGCCGCCGAAGCACGCCGCCGACGCCAGCCGCAGCACCTGCTCCAGCTCGTCGGCCACCTGCGGCAGCCGCGAGGCGCGCCGGGCGCTCAACCGGCGCAGCGCCGCGAACTGCCACTTGTAGTACGGCAGGTACCCGACCGACCCCGGCCCGTTGAGCAGGAACACGAGCGAGGCGACGGCCTGCGTGAACTGCGCGACGGCCAGCCAGGCCGCGGCCCCGTCCCCGCGGTCGAGCATCCGCGGCACGTTGTACTGCCCGGCCTGGGCGGCCATGCCCAGCCGACGTGAGACCAGCGCCCAGCGCACGTCGGGCGGCATCCGGCGGAACCCGTCGCGCACCGCGCTGAACTCGCCGTACCCGTCGACGAACACCTCGCCGTTGGTGGCCGCGGCCAGGGTCGCCTCGTCGAGCAGCAGCCATTCGTGCGGGTGGTCGGCCGCGGGTGCCTGCCGGTAGCCGGTGACCTGCTCGTAGAAGTCGCCGATCTCGAAGACGCCGACCCGGCGGTGCTCCCCGCGGGCACGGGGGGTCGGCACGCGTGGGCCGAACCCGAGCAGGTCCTGCGGCAGCGCGTCGTAGTCGGCCTGCAGCGCCGCGCCGATGGCGGCGTGGTCGGCCGCCGAGAGCCACAGGCAGAACCCGGGTCCGAAGTCGTGGTCCCGGGAGAGCGCGTCGTCGAACCCGTAGCACTCCGAGCCGTGCCCGACGAGCCCGACGGCGATCCGGGGGCGGTAGCTCGGGTACCTCTGCTCCAGCAGCGGCTGGCCGTAGGTCTCCCAGAAGGCGCGGGCCAGTTCGAGCCCGGTGATGTCGGCGGGTGCGGTGCTCGCCGGCGCGGAGCTCGCTGGTCCGGGGCTCGCGGGCGGCGGGCCGGCCGGTGGGGCACCACCGGCGGGCCGCGCGGCCGTCGGGCGGCTGTCGCCCGAGGTCGCCGCCGCCTGGGCCTCCACCTCGGCGAGGTTGGCGGCGGTCACCGCGTACTGGTCGGTGTCGGTGCCGTAGCACTCGGCGATGATCGCGAGCGCCTGCCGGTAGAGCCCGGCCGCATCGGCGAGCCGCCCGAGCCGGACGCAGACCTGGGCCTGCCCGGCGAGCGCCGAGGCGTAGTGCGGGTCGTGCTCGTGCGCCCCGGCGGCGGCGATGTCGAGGGACCGCTGGGCGTGCGCGGCGGCGTCGTCGTCCCGTCCGAGCGCCAGGTGCACGAGCGCGAGGTTGGTGTGGGTCGACGCGATGTCGAGGTCGGCGCCCGGGTCCACCGACGAGGCCTCGAGGATCGCGAGCGCCGCCCGCAGCTCGCGTTCGGCCCCGGCGGCGTCCCCCTGGTCGCTGAGCAGCACGGACAGGTTGTTGTGCAGCGCGGCCAGCCGCCGGTCGTCGGCGCGCATGGTCGCCTCGCTCGCCGCGAGCGCCTGCCGGTACAGGTCGAGGGCCTCGTCGTGCCGCCCGGCGGCCCGCAGCCCGGTCGCGGTGTTGATGAGCGTGGTCGCGTACGCCTCGGACCCGACGATGCCCATCTGCTGCGCGAGCGCGAGCGCCTGCCGCCCGATGCGCACGGTGTCCTCGTGCCGGCTCTGCGACCGGTAGAACCCCATGAGCTCGTTGAGGACGGTGAGCTCGGCCCCGGCGTCGGCCACGGCGCGAGCCCGCTCGAGGTGGTCGAGCAGGTACGGCTCGGCCTGCGTCGGCCCCTGGTGGGCGGCGAAGATCGCGTCCAGCCCGCGCAGCAGCGTCGGCACGTCGACGGGGTCGCCCGACGGGGCGCGCACGCCCTCCGGTCGATCCATCGGCACAGCCTCCCGGTGGCCATTGTCCCGCGGGGCAGAGCACTGGCCGTGGGCCCTCGCGTCGGGTGCGGGCCATGGACCGCTGCGTCGACCGCAGGCCGTGGGTCACCGCGTCGACCGCAGGCCGTCGGCTCCTGCGTCGACCGCAGGCCGTCGGCCCCCGGGTCACGCCGCGAGGAGCCGCCGGGCGGTCAGTGCCTCGGCGCCGCTAGCGCGCCGCGCCCTGGCCACTTTCCGGGGGCGCCGCCGGGGCCGGCCCCTGGCCGAACCGGTCGGCGAACCGCGGCGTCCAGCCCACCCGCACCCCGACGTTCGCGGCGCGCAGCGGTGCGACCTGCACCCCGCGCGTGGTGAACGGCCCGACCCACTGCCCGTCCGACCCCAGCCGCGGCCACGACGCCCCACCCAGCGCGAAGACCGTCACATCCCCCGCGGCCTCGACCAGCGCCCCGTCGGGGCCGACGAGCTGCAGCGTGTGCCCGTCGGGCGCCCACCCGGTCCAGCGCTGCCGGGTCTCGACCCGCACCCCCAGGTCGGCCAGCTGCGCCAACCAGGCCCGCACCAACGGGATCGCCCGGAACGTCTGCGGGAACACCCGTCCGCTCGACCCGACGAACGTCGGCTCCCCCAGCCCGGCGGCCCAGGCTCGCAGGTCCTCCGGGCCGAACACGTCGAGCACCGGCGCCATCCGGGCGGCGCTGTCGCCGTACCGGGTGAGGAACCGCGCGCGCTCCTCGCTGTGCGTGAGGTTGAGCCCACCGTGCCCGGCCAGCAGGAGCTTGCGCGCCGGGGACGGCATCGCCTCGTGCACGGTGACCGTGACACCGGCGCGGGCCAGCACCTGCGCCGCCATCAGCCCGGCCGGGCCGCCGCCGACGACGTGCGCAGTGCTCACCGCTCGCCCCGCAGACGATGGACGACGTGGCTTCGCACCCGGCGAACCTAGCCCACCACCGCCGCGCGCCCCTCCCGACCTAGGCCCAACGCCCGAGGCCACGGACCCCGCCGCCGCCTAGCGTCACGTGCAGAGGCCACCGTCGGCACTCACGGGCTCCCCGGGGAACGCCAGCCCCCGCCCGGCCGCCGCACGGTGCTCCACGAGACCACCGGAGGTCGGACGTGCGAGAGCCGGAGCCCAGCGAGCGGTTCGCCATCACGGTGAACAACCGCCAGATCGAGGTCTTCGGCGGCCTCACCATCCTGCAGGCCCTGCTCAAGGAGGGCATCGAGGTCCCGTCGCTGTGCCACGACATCCGGCTGACCAGGTCGAACGGCAGCTGCGGGCTGTGCGTCGTCGAGGTCGGCACCGATGAGCCGCGCGACGTCAAGGCCTGCCTCACGCCGGTGAGACCCGGCATGGTGATCGCCACCCAGACCCCGCGGCTGGAGGCGTACCGCAAGGTGCGGCTCGAACAGCTGCTCACCGACCACAACGCCGACTGCATCGCACCGTGCGTGCAGGCCTGCCCGGCGAACATCGACATCCAGGCCTACCTGCGGCACGTCGCCGACGGGAACGACGAGGCCGCGATCCGGGTCATCAAGGACCGCAACCCGTTCCCGTCGGTGTGCGGCCGGGTCTGCCCGCACCCGTGCGAGGCGGCCTGCCGGCGCACCCTGGTCGACGAGCCGCTGGCGATCAACCACGTGAAGCGGTTCGTCGCCGACCAGGACATGGCCGCCGAACACCCGTGGGTGCCGCGCATCACGAAGAAGAGCAAGCGCCGGGTCGCGATCGTCGGCGCCGGGCCGTCGGGGCTGTCCGCGGCGTACTACCTGGCGCTGGCCGGGCACCACGTGACCGTCTTCGAGAAGCACACCTGGGCCGGCGGCATGATGCGCTACGGCATCCCCGAGTACCGGCTCCCCAAGGCGACGCTCGACCACGAGATCGCGCTCATCGCCGCGCTCGGGGTCGAGATCCGCACCCGCAAGGCCCTGGGCACGCACCTCAACCTGGAGGACCTCACCCGCGACTTCGACGCCGTCTACCTGGCGATCGGCTCGGGCCGGGCGACCCCGCTGCGGATCGAGGGCGAGAACGTCGAGGGCGTCTGGCTCGGCATCCAGTACCTCGAGCAGGTCACCAAGGGCACGTCGATCCCGCTCGGCGACTCGGTGCTCGTGATCGGCGGCGGCAACACCGCGATCGACTGCGCGCGCACCGCGCTGCGGCAGGGCGCGACGTCCGTCCGCCTGGTCTACCGCCGCACCCGCGCCGAGATGCCCGCCCAGCCCTACGAGGTGGCCGAGGCGCTGCACGAGGGCGTCGAGATGGTGTTCCTCACCTCCCCCGAACGGATCACCCAGCAGGACGGACGCACCCAGCTGCACTGCCTGCGGATGGAGCTCGGCGAACCGGACCGGTCGGGCCGTCGTCGTCCGCTGCCGGTCGAGGGCAGCGACTTCGTGCTCACGGCCGACACGATCATCGGCGCGATCGGGCAGTCCACCGACACCGGGTTCCTCTACAACGACCTGCCGGTGCGCCTCAACACGTGGGGCGACATCGGCATCGACGGCCTCACGATGCAGACCTCGGAGCCCAAGATCTTCTCCGGCGGCGACTGCGTGACCGGGCCCGCCACCGTCATACAGGCCGTCGCGGCCGGACGCCGGGCGGCCGAGGCGATCGACGAGTTCGTCGAACGCGGGTACGTGCGGCCCAGCCACGAGGACTACTCGTGCAGCCGCGGCTCCCTGGAGGACCTGCCGCGTGCGGAGTTCGAGGAGCTGCCGTCCCTGGCCCGCGCCGTGATGAACGAGCTGGGCCTGGACGAGCGGCTCGACGGCTTCCCCGAGGTCGAGACCGGGCTGACCGCGCAGCAGGCCCGCGCCGAGGCGGCCCGCTGCTTGGAGTGCGGCTGCTCCAAGCAGGACACGTGCATGCTGCGCGACGAGGCGACCGCGCACGGCCTCACCTTCGCCGTCCCGCTGCACGTGCGTCCGTACACACCGGTGGTGACCGACCACCCGTTCATCGTCCGGGACAACAACAAGTGCATCTCGTGCGGGCGGTGCGTGGCGGCCTGCGCCGAGATCGAGGGCCCCGGGGTGCTGGCGTTCCAGTTCCACGAGGGCCGGCTCACCGTCGGCACCCGGGACGACAAACCGCTGGGGCTCACCGACTGCGTCTCGTGCGGGCAGTGCGTGCGGGCCTGCCCGTGCGGGGCGCTGGACTACGTGCGCGAGCGCGGGGACGTCTTCGCGGCGATCAACGACCCGACGAAGGTCGTCGTCGGGTTCGTGGCCCCCGCGGTGCGCTCCGTCATCGCCGACGAGTACCACCTGACCGCCGACGAGGCGTCGCCGTTCATCGCCGGGCTGATGCGGGCCATCGGGTTCGACAAGGTCTTCGACTTCGCCTTCGCCGCCGACCTCACGGTGATGGAGGAGACCACCGAGTTCCTCACCCGGATGACCACCGGCGGCGTGCTGCCGCACTTCACCTCGTGCTGCCCGGGCTGGGTCAACCTGGTCGAACGACGCTGGCCGGCGATGATCCCGCACCTGTCGAGCTGCCGGTCGCCGCAGCAGATGATGGGCGCCACCGTGAAGAACCACTTCGCGGCGCAGGCCGGGGTCAGCCTGGACGACCTCTACGTCGTCTCGATCGTGCCGTGCATGGCCAAGAAGTACGAGGCCGCCCGGCCCGAGTTCGCCCCCGAGGGCGTCCGGGACGTCGATGCGGTGCTCACGACGACCGAGTTCCTCGAGATGGTCGCGCTGCTGCGCCTGGAGCCGCAGGACATCACGCCGGCGGCCTACGACGCCCCGTACTCCCTGGTCAGCGGCGCGGGTGTGCTGTTCGGCGCCTCGGGCGGGGTGGCCGAGGCCTCGCTGCGGATGGCGGTGGAGAAGCTCACCGGGACACCGCTCACCGACCGGCTCGAGTACCACGACGTGCCCGGTTCCACCGGGCTCAAGGAGGCCACCGTCACCGCGGCGGGCACCACGGTGCGGGTCGCCGTGATCTCCGGGCTGAACAACGTCGAACCCCTGGTCACGCGCATCGTCGCGGGTGAGGACGTGGGCTACGACCTCGTCGAGGTGATGGCCTGCCCGGGCGGCTGCGTCAACGGCGCGGGGCACCCGGTGCCGTCCGTCGTCGGGGAGATGGCGGCCCGGCAGAAGGTGCTCGTCGACATCGACCAGAGCTCGCGCTACCGGACGTCGCAGGCCAACCCCGATGTGCTGCGCCTCTACGACGAGTTCTACGGCGAGCCCGGGTCGGGCCGGTCGCACGAGCTGCTGCACACCGGGTACGCACCGTTCCGCCCGGAGGCCGCGCCCACGGGCGCCCAGCGGTAGACCGGCGGTGGGGCGGAGGCGTCCGGCGTGCGACGATCATGTCGTGCACCGCACGCCCGTCGGTCCGCGTCGCGCCGGGCTGCTGCTCGGGCTCGGTGCGGTGCTCGGACCGGGTGCGGTGCTCGGGCTGACCGGCTGCTCGTCGCCGACGCCGGTCCCGGTGCCGTCGCCCGACGCGGCCCCGGTCGACGTCGTCGAGGCCTACGTCGCGGCGATCAACGCCGGTGACCGCGCGGCGCTCGCGACGCTGAGCGCGGACGGCCGGGTGCCGGACGCCTGGCTCGGGAGCCGGATCGACCTGATCTCGGTGGGCGACCCGACGAACGGTGCCGGTGCCGGCACGCGGTACGGCGACCAGCCGACCGTGGGCGTCACGGTCAAGGCAGAGTTCCACGACACCGACCCGTCCCTGCCCGACGGCAGACCGATCGGCTGGACCTACCTGCTGGTCGAGCAGGACGGTCGCTGGGTGGTCTACGACCAGGGCCAGGGCTGAGGCAGGCCGGTGCCCGTGTCGCCCCTGGTCGCCTGGACCGGTCGGCTGTTCGTCGTCGGGTCGCTGCTGTTCATGGCCGGGGTCCCGCTCAGCCTGGTCCCGGCGCTGCCGCCGCTGGTCAGTGCGGTGACGTTCGCGGTCGGCGCCGTGTTCTTCACCGCGGCTGCCACCTGCCAGCTGGTGCTGGCCCGCCGTGAGCTGCCGGCCCGGGACCGGCACGTGATCGCGTTCTGGCGCGGGCGGACGTCGGACTGGGTCTCGGCCGCCGTCCAGCTCGCCGGCACGGTGCTGTTCAACGTGAACACGCTGCGGGCGGTCGTGCTCATCGGCGCCGACCCCACCGTCGTGGACCGCGCGGTGTGGCGACCGGACGCCGTCGGGTCGGTCCTGTTCCTCGTGTCGAGCCTGGTCGCGCTCGCCCCGGAGGTCCGCGAGCGCCGGCACGCGCACGTGAGCCTGCGCTCGATGCTCATCGCCGAGCTCAACCTGGCCGGTTCGGTGCTGTTCGGGGCCTCCGCGATCGGCGCGTACGTCATCCAGGGCACCGGGCAGCGGGTGAGCCTCGTCTGGGCGAACGGGGGGACGTTCCTCGGGGCGGCCTGCTTCGCCCTGGCCGCCGTGCTGTTCGGCCGGCCGGACCGTGCGGCGGCCACGTCCCCGGTCTGACGCCCTCGGCAGGACGGTGGCCGCGGCACGGGTCGTCCGGCCGACGCGCCGAACCCTCCGCACCCGCACCGCGCCGCCCGGCACACTGTCCCCGTGCCACGTCCGACCGCCCTGCTGCTGGCCCCGGGCGCCGGCGGCACGGCCGACCACCCGGCCCTGCTCGCGGTCGAGGCGGCGGTGCACCCGCTGCCGGTGCGGCGCACCAAGCTCCCGCCGAG
>NZ_VWSD01000308.1 GCF_009829685.1 Cellulomonas citrea | reverse complement strand
CTCGAGCGCGCGGACCAGGGCCACGAGGTCGCGGGCGACGTCGCCGGTCTCCACCACGTCGTCGGGGCGGACCTGGCCGAACGCGGCGTCGAGCACGAGGGCGGCGCGGTTCGGCCAGCGCCGGTGCAGCGCGGTCTTCGAGGTCCGGGCGCGGCGGGCGACGAGCTCCCAGGTGAGCCCGGCGTAGCCGACCTCGACGAGCAGCTCCCGGGTGGCGTCGAGCGCGGCGTCGGTGACGCGCTGGTCGCGCGGCCGGCCAGGGCTGGGGCTCATGGGCGTGACAATACGAGTCGTGGCGCATCGGAATCCAGGGGCTCTCAGCCGGCGCTCAGCGGGTGACCGGGTGCGGCGGGCCCGCCACCGTCCGCGGTGCGGTGGGCCCGTCCTGGTTCGGCCCTCCGTCGACCGACCGCCTAGGCTCGGTCCGTGAGACTCGCTGCGCGCTCGGACGCCCTGCTGGGCACCTCCGGCCTGCCCCGGGTCCCCGACCGGACCCTCGTCATGGGGGTCGTCAACGTGACCCCGGACTCGTTCTCCGACGGCGGACGGTGGCTGGACCACGACGCGGCGCTCGCCCACGGGCTCGAGCTCGTCGCGCAGGGGGCCGACCTGGTCGACGTCGGTGGGGAGTCCACCCGACCCGGCGCCGCACGCGTGCCCCTCGACGAGGAGCTCGCCCGGGTGCTGCCGGTCATCACGTCCCTGGTCGCGCACGGCGTCGTCGTGAGCGTCGACACGATGCGCGCGCAGGTCGCCCGCGCCGCGGTGGACGCCGGGGCGGTGCTGGTCAACGACGTGTCGGGCGGTCTGGCCGACCCGCAGATGGTGCCGTTGGTCGCCGAGACCGGGGTGGCCTACGTCGTCACGCACTGGCGCGGCGCCTCGGACGTCATGGACGACGCGGACCGCTACGGCGACGTCGTGGCCGATGTGCGCCACGAGCTCGACGCGCGCCTGGACGTGCTGCGCGCCGCCGGTGCCCGCGACGAGCAGCTCGTCCTCGACCCGGGCCTGGGGTTCGCCAAGTCCGGTGCCAGCAACTGGCCGCTGCTCGGCCGGCTCGACGAGCTGGTGGGCACAGGGCTGCCGGTGCTCGTCGGCGCGAGCCGCAAGCGGTTCCTGGGCGCGCTGCTCGCGGCGCC
>NZ_VWSD01000307.1 GCF_009829685.1 Cellulomonas citrea | reverse complement strand
CGACGGACCGGGACCACGCGACCGCGGCGGTCTCGGCGCTCGCCGCGGCGGCCGGTGCCTGGGCCGTGCGGGTGCACGAGGTGCCGTCGTCGGTGGACGCGGTACGGGTGGGTGCCGCATGGGCGGCGGCCCGCAGGGACGGAGAAGGACGATGACCTCGCAGGACGACCACGACCTGGTGCTGGGCACCGACGGGCGACGGCTGGACCGGATCGAGCTGCGCGGCCTGGCCGCCCAGGGCCGGCACGGGGTGCACGACCACGAGCGTCGGGACGGTCAGCGGTTCGTCGCCGATGTCGTCGTGCACCTGGACACCCGCCGTGCCGCCGCGGGCGACGACCTGGTGCAGACCGTGAACTACGGCGTGCTGGCCCGGCAGGTCGTCGCCGTCCTTGCCGGTGAGCCGGTCGATCTGCTCGAGACGCTCGCCGAGCGCATCGCGGCCACGGTCCTGGCCGACCCGCAGGTGCAGGCCGTCGACGTGTCCGTGCACAAGCCGCAGGCACCGCTGCCGCTGGAGTTCGCCGACGTCGTGGTGTCGATCCGCCGGGACCGGACCAGGCTCCCGGCCGCCGAGCCGTACGATGCGGCCGACGTGGTCGCCGAACCCACGCCGGAGCCCACGGCGCCGGGCCCGCAGTGGGCGGCTCCGGCGCCGCTCCTGGTCCCGGTCGACCTCGCGGCGCAGGGCGCCCCGGTCGAGGCGGCTCCCGTCGCCGAGCCGCCGGTGCTGCCGGAGCCCGTCGAGGAGGTCCCGGGCGACGAGCCTGTCGACGCCGAACCCGTCGTCGCCGAGCCCCTGGCTGACCTGCCCCCGGCCGATGAGCCCCTGGTGAGCGAGGCGCCGACCGACGCGTCGGTCGAGGCCCTGCCCGAGGTGCCGGCCGACGTGCCGGCCCTGGCCGAGGTGCCGGTCGGTGACGTCGAGCCGCTGCCGGCCTCGGTCGACTGGATCCCGGACCCCGAGCAGGTCGCCGCCTCGTCCGTCCCGACCCCGCCGTGGCCCCGACGCGACGGTGCGGATCAGGTCGAGCCCGCCCCCGAGGCGTTCGTGGAACCGGTCGAGGTGCCCGAGCCCGCAGTGCCCGTCGCGCCCCAGGTCGGCGCCGCGCCGGCCATCCCCGACCTGGCCGCCCCTGAGCCG
>NZ_VWSD01000306.1 GCF_009829685.1 Cellulomonas citrea | reverse complement strand
CGGCGCGGCCGGCGGCGGCCCGTTCGGCGACCGTGGCCGGGGCGGCGACCGTGGCCGTGGCCCGCGCCGGGGTGTCGGTCGCGGGGTGCGGTGTGCTGCGGGTGTCCATCGGTCCTCCCCGGGGGTGGGTGCATCCTGCCCCGGAGCCTGTCCGCACCGCCACAGCAGAATCTTTCGACCGGTGAAGGAACCTACGTCCGCAGCTCCACCCAGGGCTCCGGGTGGGCGATCACCTGGGCCAGCACGGCGAGCGCGCCACCGGTCATGGCGGGCAGGTCGCCGGCCAGTGCGCGGCTCACCCGGACCGGTGCCCAGGGGGCGAACAGCACGGCCGCGTCGAGCGTGGCGCTCACGGGCGCGTGCAGGTGGTCGAACAGCGCGCCGAAGCTGCCGCCCAGCACCACCTCGTCGACGTCGACGACGTTGACCGCCGAGGCGAGCGCGAACCCGAGCACGCGGGCCGCGTCCCGCACGGTCGCGGTGGCCCGGGGCTCGGCCGCGTCGAGCGCCGCGACCAGGTCGCCGACCGGCCGGCCGGGGGCCAGCCCGGCGCCGCGCAGCAGTGCGTCCTGCCCGACGAGCTGTTCGAGCGTGCCGCCGTCGGTGCCCAGGTCGGCCCGCACCACCATCTGTCCGATCTCACCGCTCCAGCCGTGGCGGCCGGGCGAGATCGTCCCGTCGACGACGACCCCGGCGCCGATGCCGACCTCGCCGGACACGTAGAGGAAGCTCGGCGGGACGGCACCGCGTCGGGCGTGCGCCTCGGCCCGGGCCGCGAGGTTGGCCTCGTTGCCCAGCCGGGGCGGCAGCGTGCCGAGCACGGGGTGATCGGCCAGGTGACCGACCACGTCGAGGTCCCGCCAGCCGAGGTTGGGGGCCAGCCGCAGGGGGCCGGTCACGCGGTCCACGAGACCGGGCAGCGCGAGTGCGGTGCCGGCCACGGTGACGTCCTCGGCGTCCAGCGCGGTGACCACCTGCCCGGCCAGGTCGGCGAGCTGGTCGAGCACCGGACCGGGTGCCCGGCCGCGCAGGTCGCCGTAGACCACGCGTTCGCGCAGCACCCGACCGGCCAGGTCGACGGCGCGCACGCCCAGGTAGTCGACGTTCACCTCGAGGCCGATCCCTGCGACCGTGCCGCGGGCCGGGGCCAG
>NZ_VWSD01000305.1 GCF_009829685.1 Cellulomonas citrea | reverse complement strand
CACGCGCCGGGCGTGTCGACGTCGTCGCGGCGGCCGGTGCGGCCCTGGACCAGGCGGTCGCCGTCCTGGACGCCTCACCGCACGCCGATCCTGCGCTGCGCGCCCGGCTGCAGGCCACCGTCGCTGCGCTGAGCGCGGGCCGGGGTGGTGCGGTGAGTGCGCGGGAGCTGCAGGGACTCTCGGCTGTCACCTCAGCGGATGCGGCGCAGGTCCAGCAGTCCGAGACCGCCTGGCTCGCTCAGCAGCGCGCGACGACCTCGTCGTCGACCACCCTGGCTGCTGGGCCGCAGGGCGGTGCGGGGGCCGGGACCGGCGTGTCGCAGGCCGCGCGGATCGGTGCCGGGGGCAAGGTGTGCACGGGCGAGGGAATGGGCTCGACCGAGATCTCCGGCGCCGACATCGCCCAGCAGATCAACATTTATCGGATGAGCAACGGAATGTCGGCATTGTCCGTTTCGCGCTCGCCTGCCCTGGTGGCCCATGCGATGGACATGGCCGACGCGGGCGGCATCTGGCACTCGGGGCACGACAACATCGTGGGCTGCGTGAGCGATGGCTCTGCGAAGTCGCTGGTCAGCGCCTGGTCGAAGTCTCCGCCGCACAACGCGCAGATGCTGAGGAGTGGCGTCACCGCCATGGCTGTGGGTGCGGCACTGCGCGACAAATGGCTTTACGGCGCAGTTGTCTTCTCATGAGTCAAATGTCCGATTTGTGATTTCGGCGCTTGCGGTCGGGTGAAATTGCGGGGACTATTGAGGCGATAGCAGTCGCATTGTCGGCCCGCCGATCGGACGATCATGAGCACAGACCTCGCACGCACAGGTCCTCGCACCTCAGCGCCCGCACGGGTCACCGGGCCGCTTCTCGACCGGGTCCCGACGCCGCGTACCGGCGACCCGACGCCGCCTGCGCCGCCCGTTCGGCCGTCTGCCTGGCGCGGGCGCGCGGCCACCGCCGCCGTCGCCGTCCTGGCCCTGGCCTCGACGGGTGTGCTCGCCGCCCAGAACGCCCAGGCGGTCTCGTCCCAGCGTGCTGCCGCCGGGCGGGTCGCCACCTCGGCAGCGGCGACCCAGACCGACGCCGCGGTGGCGGCAGGTGCTCCGGACGCGGTCGCCGTCGGCGCGCAGCAGACGGCACGGTCGGCCCTCGCCGCGTCGGCGAA
>NZ_VWSD01000304.1 GCF_009829685.1 Cellulomonas citrea | reverse complement strand
CGCCACGCTCGCCGCCGCCTCGCAGCGGGCCGAGGAGCTCGTCGGGTCGGCCGAGCGCGAGGCCGCCCGGATCGCCGGCGAGATCGCGTCCGACGAGGCCGAGCGCCGCGGCAGCCTCGAGCGTGAGCTCGGGACGCTGCGGGCCACCGTCGAGAACGAGACCACGCAGCTGCGCGTGACGACCGAGCGCGAGACCAGCGAGCTGCGCGCCCGCACGGATGCCGAGGCCGCGCAGACCCGCACGTCGGCCGAGCGCTACGCCGAGGACCTGCGACGTACGACCGAGGAGGAGGTCCTCGTGCTGCGCCAGCAGGCGGCCGCCGAGATCGCCGCCACACGTCAGGAGACCGAGCGCACGGTCGCCACGCTCCGGTCCAACGCGGCCCTCGAGATCGCCGCCGAACGTCAGGCCGTGGCCGAGGAGGTCACCACCCTGCGCACGACGACCCAAGAGTTCGCCGACGCGCTGCGCAGCGGCGCCGAGCGTGACGCCGCGGCGCTGCAGCAGCAGGTCGCGTCCGAGGCGAGCACGCTGCGTGCCGAGGCCGAGCAGTACGCCACCGCCGTGCGGGCCCAGGTCGACACCGAGGCCGCCGCCGCACGGGCCGCCCTCGCCGACGAGCTCAGCGCCCTGCGCACCGTGGCCGAGCGCGAGATCGGCGAGGCCCGGACCGAGGCGGAGTCGTACTCCGAACGCACCAGGGCTGCCGCAGACCGCGACACCTTCGCCCTGCGCGAGCGTGCCGCCGCCGAGGCCGCGCACCTGCGTTCGGTCGCCGAGCAGGAGACCACCGACCTGCGGACCAGCTCCCAGCGGGAGGCCGAGCAGCTGCTCGAGGAGGCCCGGCGCGCCGACGCAGAGCAGCGCGAGCAGACCCGGCTCGAGCTGGAGCGGATGCGCGCCGAGGCCCAGCGGGCGCTGGAGGACACCACCGCCCGGATCAAGGCCGAGGCCGACGAGCTGCGCTCGCGCGCCGAGCAGCTCCTGGCCGACACCGAGCTCCAGGTGGCGGCCGCGCACGAGACCGCGCAGCGGCAGGACGCCGAGACGCACGCCGCCGCACGGGCCGACGTCGAGAAGATGATCGCCGACGCGGAGGCGCACGCCGCTGACGCCGAGTCCCGGGTTCGGTCGGCACTGGCCCAGGCCGAGCAGGTGCGGCGCGAGTCCGAGGCGCAGGCC
>NZ_VWSD01000303.1 GCF_009829685.1 Cellulomonas citrea | reverse complement strand
CCGGTGCCAGCCGCGGCTCGCCCCGCCGGCTGCTGGGCGCGGTGTTCGTGGTGGCCTCGGTGACCACCGCGGTGCTCAGCCTGGACGCCACCGTCGTGCTGCTCACCCCGGTGGTGCTCGCCGCGGCGACGGCCGTCGGCGCCCGCGCCCGGCCCGGGGTGTACGCCAGCACGCACCTGGCGAACTCCGCGTCGTCGCTGCTGCCGGTCTCCAACCTCACCAACCTGCTCGCGTTCGCCGCGAGCGGGCTCACCTTCGCCGGGTTCGCCGGGCTCATGGCCGCGCCGTGGGCGGTCACCGTGGCCGTCGAGTACGTGGTGTTCCGGCTGTTCTTCCGGGGCGACCTGGCCGCACCCGCGCACGCCGTCCGGACCGAGGCGCCGCCGGCACCGCGCCGGGCGCTCGTCGTGCTCGGGCTCACGCTGCTCGGCTTCGCCGTGGCCGAACCGTTGGGGCTCGCGCCCGTCGTCGTCGCGGGGGCGGCGGTGCTCGTGCTGGCCGTCGGACGGCTGCGGAGCGCACCGCGCGAGACCGTGACCGGGCTGGTGCGGGCCGCGAACCCGCTGTTCCTCGTGTTCGTGCTGGCGCTGGGCGTCGTCGTGCTCGCGGTGCGCCGCGGCCCGGTCGGCGACCTGCTCGTGTCCCTCGTGCCGCCGCACCCCGACCTCGTGGGGCTGCTCGTGGCCGCCGGGCTCGCGGCGCTCGTGGCGAACCTGCTCAACAACCTGCCGGCCACGCTCGTGCTGGTGCCGGCCGTCGCGCACTCACCGGGTCTGGTGCTCGCGACGCTGCTCGGGCTCAACATCGGGCCCAACCTCACCTACGTCGGGTCGCTCGCGACCCTGCTGTGGCGTCAGGTGCTGCACGGCCACGGGCACGCGCCCTCGGCCGGGGTGTTCATCCGTCTGGGGCTGGCGACGGTGCCGGCCGCCCTCATCGCCGCGGTGCTGGCGCTGTGGGTCTCGCTACAGGTGGGAGGCGTGTCATGACGACAGTGGTCTGGCTGGTCGAGGGGACGTGGGAGGCCTGCGTTGACGCGGTGCGGGGGCTGCCCGACGGCCCGGTGGCGCTGCTGCACGTCATCGACGACGACGTGGCTGATGCCTGGGCCGGGGCGCCGGCGGGGCTGATGGGGCGCGGCGGGGCGTCGGCGGACGTGGGGGCGCTGGAGGCCGCGGGGCGTGGGCTGCTGGAGGC
>NZ_VWSD01000302.1 GCF_009829685.1 Cellulomonas citrea | reverse complement strand
GCACCGCTGACCCCGGTCACGGCGCGACCGCGACGCCGGCCGGCGCCTCGGCCGGGGCCACGCCCCGCACCTGCTCGATCGTCGCCTGGGCCAGCACCCGGTCCCCGTCGTAGAGCACGAGCGACTGACCGGCCGCCACACCGTGCAGCTGCTCCCCGTCCTCGACCAGCACGCTGAGCCCGCCGTCGGCGTCGGCGTCCAGCCGCACCCGCACGTCGCGCCCGTGCGCCCGCACCTGCGCGGTGCACCGCGTGCCGACGGGCACCTGGTCGAACCACACGACGTCACCGGCCTGCACGGCGGACACCGCGAGCGCCTCGGCCGGCCCCACGACCACCCGGTTGGCGACCGGCTCGATGCCCAGCACGTACCGCGGCTGCCCGTCCGGCGCCGGCCGGCCCAGGTGCAGCCCGCGGCGCTGCCCGACGGTGAACGCGTAGGCCCCCTCGTGCCGTCCGACCACCGCGCCGTCTTGGTCGACGACGTCACCGGGCCGGGCCCCGAGCCGCTCGCGCAGGAAGCCGCCGGTGTCGCCGTCGGCCACGAAGCAGATGTCGTAGGAGTCGGGTTTGGCGGCCACCCGCAGCCCGCGCTCGGCAGCCTCGGCCCGGACCTGCTCCTTCGTCGGGACGTCACCCAGCGGGAACATCGCGCGGGCGAGCCGTCCCGGCCCGCTCACCGCGAGCACGTAGGACTGGTCCTTGGCCTCGCACGCGGCGCGGCGCAGCACGACCTGGCCGCCCGCCCCGCGCTCCAGCCGGGCGTAGTGCCCGGTGCACACCGCATCGAACCCCAGGGCGAGCGCCCGGTCGAGCAGCGTGGCGAACTTGACGTGCTCGTTGCACCGCACGCACGGGTTGGGGGTGCGCCCCGCGGCGTACTCGGCGAGGAAGTCGCTCACCACCGTCTGCTCGAACGTCTGCGACAGGTCCCACACGTAGAACGGGATGCCGAGCACATCGGCGGCCCGGCGGGCGTCCGAGGCGTCCTCGAGCGAGCAGCAGCCCCGCGACCCGGTGCGCTGGGCGGCGGGGGTGCGCGACAGCGCCATGTGCACCCCGACCACCTCGTGCCCGGCATCGAGCGCCCGGGCCGCCGCGACCGCCGAGTCGACCCCGCCGGACAGCGCTGCCAGCACCCGCATCAGGCCGCCCCCGCCCGGTGCGCGCCCCGGGCCCGGTCCACGGCCACCGGCAGCGCCGCGACCAGGG
>NZ_VWSD01000301.1 GCF_009829685.1 Cellulomonas citrea | reverse complement strand
GCCGGCTCGTCGAGCTCGACGAGGTCGAGGAGCAGCTGCTCACCGGAGTGGCGCGTCCGATCGTGCTGGCCCGGCGGCGCCCGGACGCACCGGTCGCCGCCGGCGTCGCGCCGGGGGTGGCCGAGCTGGGCGTCATGCTCGCCTACACGCCGCTGCACCACCTGCTCCTCGCCCCCGGACCGGCCGGGGTGCCGGTGGCCGACGTCCTGGTGATGACGAGCGCGAACCTGTCGGACGAGCCGCTGTGCTACCGCGACGAGGACGTCCCGGCGCTGCTGGGCCTGGCCGACCTCGTGCTCGGCCACGACCGGGCGATCGTGACGCCGTGCGACGACTCGGTGACCCGGGTGGTCGACGGCGAGCCGTCCCCGGTGCGGCGCTCGCGCGGGTACGCCCCGCTGCCGGTGCGCCTGGACCGGGCGCTGCCTGCGACGTTCGCCGTCGGCGCCGAGCTGAAGAACACGGTGTGCGTGCTCGACGGCGTGGATGCGGTGTGCTCTCAGCACCTGGGCGACATGGCCGGCTGGGAGTCGCAGCAGACGCTGGCAAGGACGGCCGCGCACGTGATGGCGCTCTACGAGGTGGCGCCGACCCGGTGGGCGACCGACGCCCACCCCGCGTACCAGACGCGCGCCTGGGCGCAGCGGTTCGCCGACGTGCCGCTCGTCGAGGTGCAGCACCATCGGGCGCACGCCGCCTCGTTGCTCGCCGAGAACCGGCTGCTGGGCACACCCGTCCTGGTGGCCTGCTTCGACGGCACCGGCTACGGGGACGACGGCACCGCGTGGGGCGGCGAGTGGCTGCTGGTCGGCGCCGACGTCCTGGACCGCGGCCAGGCTGCGATCGAGCGCCGGGCGAGCCTGGTCGAGGTGGAGATGGTCGGCGGGGACACCGCGGTGCGTGAGCCGTGGCGGCTCGCGCTGGCGCACCTGCGCCGGGCCGGGATCGCCTGGACCGAGGACCTGCCGCCCGTCGGGCACGCCGACCCGGCGACCCGCGCGCTGCTCGCCCGGGCCCTCGACCGCTCGGTGGCCGCCGCGCCGACCACGTCGATGGGCCGGCTGTTCGACGCAGTCTCGGCGCTGCTCGGGGTGCGCCAGGCGATCACCTTCGAGGCGCAGGCCGCCATCGAGCTGGAGCAGCTCGCCGCCACCGCGACCGACGGCGGGCCGACCGGCTGGGTGGGTGAGGCGGCCGTGGCCGGTGCCGGCGGCTGGCGC
>NZ_VWSD01000300.1 GCF_009829685.1 Cellulomonas citrea | reverse complement strand
GCAGCGCGGTCGACGTGCGCAACGAGAACCCGTGCGCCAGGTAGAGCACGACGAACATGATCGCCGCCGCCGAGACCAGCCCCACCCAGGCCCCGGACTCGCCGTGCACCAGCGCGGGCAGCGTGAAGAACCCGATGACGAGCAACGAGAACCCGAGCCCGAGCAGCGCGGCGAACCCGCGCCAGCGCGCGACGGCGACGACGAGCACGACGAAGAGCCCCGCGAGCACCCCGAGCGGCGGACCCCGGTGGAAGTCGACGAACATGTAGGGAGTCATCCCCGGGGCGCTCTGCGCGACGTGCACGATCTGGATCCGGTCGCCGGGATGGATCGACGAGACGTACTCCGGCGGCGAGTACACCGAGATGGTCGACCCGTCCAGCGTGGCGGTGAGCTGGGCGTCCTGCGAGGTCGACGGCAGGGTCCGGTCCACGGCGGTGACGGTCGCGACGCCGTAGGTCTCGCCCTGCGCCCGCGACGGGATGGTCGGCAGCCCGCCGTGCGGCCACAGCAGCCAGCCGCCCAGCACGGTGGCGGCCAGGGCCGGCAGCAGCACCGCGAGGAAGACCGCGCGCGCCCGACGGCGAACCGCGGGGGCGAGGGTCAGGGTCGTCGAACCGTGGGTGTGCCCGCTCACGGGCACAGGGTCGGCGGGGATGCTGTGGGACCGGCCCCGACACGCCGGGGCGCGCCGACGGCGTCGAGGGCGGGGATGCTCCGGCCGGGTGAGCCCTCGGGCCCGGGCGCACGCCGCGGCGCGAACGTGCCACGCTCGTCCCATGATCGTGGTGACGACGTTCGAGATCCCCGGCTACCGGATCAACGCGGTGCTCGGGGAGGTGATGGGCCTCACGGTCCGCTCGCTCAACCTGGGCACCAGCTTCACCGCGGGCCTGCGCTCGCTGGGCGGCGGTGAGATCACCGAGTACACGAAGATCATGTACCAGTCGCGCCAGGAGGTGATGGCCCGGATGGTCACCGAGGCGGAGAGCCGCGGGGCCAACGCCATCGTCGCGATGCGGTTCGACACCGACTCGATCCAGCAGTTCTCCGAGGTGTGCGCCTACGGCACGGCCGTCGTGGTCGAGCCGATCGCCGCAGGTCAGCCGGGCGCCACCCCGCAGTCGGCCCAGCTGGCCGCCCCCGGGGCCCAGCCGCAGGGCTGACGCCGCCCAGCGGCGTGCCGGGCGGGGACCGCTCGGCACGGCACCGCTGCACGAGGGCGA
>NZ_VWSD01000299.1 GCF_009829685.1 Cellulomonas citrea | reverse complement strand
GCGCTCGACCTGCCGGTGGGCGCCCGCGCGGACCTCGTCGTGCTGGACGACGACCCGCTGGCCGTCGCGGCCGCACCGGGTGGGCTCAGCGGCGTGCGGGTCGCCGCCACGCTCGTCGGCGGGGAGTGGACCAGCCCGCTGGGGTAGGCCCGAACCCGGCATGTCCCGTACGGGCCTCCGGCAGACTCGGCAGGTGACGATCTTCCACGGCGACGAGTCGGACCTGCGCGTGGCGGCCTACGCCGTCGTGACCGGGGAGCGCGGGATGCTGCTCGCGCACTGGACCGACCGGCGGCACGACCACTGGTCCCTTCCGGGCGGCGGGATGGAGCCCGGTGAGCACCCCGAGCAGACGGTGCTGCGCGAGGTCGAGGAGGAGACGGGGTACCTCGTCGAGCTCGACGGGCTGCTGCACGTGCACAACCTCGTGGTCCCGGCCGGTGCACGGCTCGACTTCGGCGAGCGGGAGTTCCAGCAGCTCAGCTTCGTGTACCGGGCGCGGGTCGTCGGCGGACAGCTGCGCCCGGAGGCCGACGGGTCGACGGATGCGACGGCCTGGTTCGCACCCGACGAGATCGACGCGCTGCCCCGGATCGACCTGGTCGACCTCGCGCGCCGGCACGCCGGGCTGCTCGCGGTCTGAGTCGCACGGCGGAGCGCCGGGCTGCTCGCGGTCTGAGCCGATGCGGACCGCCGGTGGTTCACCGGCCAACCGTGGCCGAGCCTCTTGCCACATACATCGCCGCGCGATATATATCGGGGATGGCGATGAGCGAGCAGACGTACCTCGTGCTCCTCGCGCTCGCCGACGAGCCGCGGCACGGGTACGCCGTCGTCCAGGAGGTCCGCTCGTTGTCGGACGACAGGGTGAAGCTCGGGGCCGGGACGCTCTACGGCATCCTCGACCGCCTGGTCGCGGCCGGGCAGGCCGAGGTGTCGAGCGAGGTCGTCGTCGAAGGGCGGCTGCGCCGGTACTACCGGCTCACGGCCGGCGGCCGGCAGGCCGTCGAGGCGCACACCGCCGAGCTGGCCGCCCTCGCCCGCCGGGCACGCGTCGTGCTGGCGCGACCCGCCTTCGGCGGCGTGTGAGACCGCGGCGATGAGCACGGCGCAGGGGGCGCAGCCGGTGGACGAGTTCGAGCGCTCGGCCCGGTTCTGGTTGCGCGCCTACCCGGTGCGCTGGCGCGCGGTGCGCGGTGACGAGCTGGTCGGCGTGCTGCGCGACCTCGCGGGCCCCGAC
>NZ_VWSD01000002.1 GCF_009829685.1 Cellulomonas citrea | reverse complement strand
CGGTCACCGACGAGGAGGCGATGGAGGCGTTCTCGTCGCTGTGCCGGACCGAGGGCATCATCCCGGCGATCGAGTCCGCGCACGCCCTCGCGGGTGCGGTGCAGCTCGGCCGGCGGGTGGGTGACTGGGCCGGTGCGGAGCACGAGCCGGTGATCCTGGTCAACCTGTCGGGCCGTGGCGACAAGGACGTGGAGACCGCGGGCCGCTGGTTCGGCCTGCTCGACGGTGAGCAGGGGGAGCGGTGAGCGCTCTGGACATCGCGTCGGCGACGGGAAGCCGGCTCGACGAGCTGGCCGCCGAGGGGCGCCCGGCGCTCATCGGCTACCTGCCGGTGGGCTACCCCTCCGTCCCCGGCTCGGTGGACGCGGTGCGGACCATGGTCGACGCGGGCGTCGACGTGGTCGAGCTCGGGGTGCCCTACTCGGACCCGGTGATGGACGGGCCGGTGATCCAGCGGGCCGTCGAGGCGGCGCTGGCTGGCGGCACCCGGGTGCACGACAGCCTCGTCGCGGTGGAGCAGGTCGCCGGTCGCGGCGCCCCCGTGCTCGTGATGACCTACTGGAACCTCGTGCTGCGCTACGGCGTCGAGGCGTACGCGCGCGACCTGGCCGCGGCCGGTGGCGCAGGCCTCATCACCCCGGACCTCATCCCCGACGAGGCGGCCGAGTGGCTCGAGGCGTCGGACCGGTACGGGCTGGACCGGGTGTTCCTGGTGGCACCGAGCTCGACCCCGGAGCGGCTCGTGAGCACGTCGGCGGCCTGCCGCGGTTTCGTCTACGCCGCCTCCACGATGGGCGTGACCGGGGAGCGGGCCCAGGTGGGCGCCCGTGCCGCGGAGCTCGTCGCCGACACGCGCGCGGCCGGCGCAGCCCATGTGTGCGTGGGGCTCGGCGTCTCGCGTCCCGAGCACGCCGCCCAGGTGGGGCGCTACGCCGACGGTGTCATCGTCGGCTCCGCGCTGGTCCGTGCCCTCACCGAGGCTCCCGACCCGGCCGCCGGTCTGGACCGGCTGGCGAGCACGACCGCGGCGCTGGCCGAGGCCGTGCGCGGCGCGCGGCAGGTGCAGGCGTGACCGGCCTGCTCGCCTCGATCCCCAGCCCGCCACGCGGGGTCTGGTACCTCGGCCCGTTCCCGTTGCGGGCCTACGCCCTCGCGATCCTGGCCGGGATCGTCGTGGCGGTGCTCATCACCCAGCGTCGGTGGGTGGCGCGCGGCGGGGAGAAGGACACGGTCCTGGAGATCGTCTTCTGGGCGGTGCCGTTCGGCATCGTCGGCGGCCGGATCTACCACGTCATCAGCTCACCCGACGCCTACTTCGGCCCCGGCGGGCACCCGTGGCGGGCGTTGATGATCTGGGAGGGCGGGCTCGGCATCTGGGGTGCGATCGCGCTCGGTGCGGTCGGTGCCTGGATCGGCTGCCGCCGCCAGGGCGTGCTGCTCCCGCCGTTCGCCGACGCCCTCGCCCCGGCGCTGCTCGTGGCCCAGGCGATCGGGCGGCTCGGCAACTGGTTCAACCAGGAGCTGTTCGGTGGGCCGACGACGCTGCCGTGGGGTCTGCAGATCGATGACGCGCACCTGCCTGCCGGGTTCGCCTCGGGCACGCTGTTCCACCCGACGTTCCTGTACGAGCTCATCTGGAACCTGGCGATGGCCGCGGTCCTGGTGTACCTGGACCGCCGCTTCTCGCTGGGCCACGGGCGGGTGTTCCTGCTCTACGTCGTGCTCTACTGCACCGGTCGGCTGTGGGTCGAGATGCTGCGGATCGACACCGCGCACCACATCCTCGGCCTGCGGCTCAACGTCTGGACCGCGCTGCTGGTCGGTCTGGGCGCCCTGGTAGCGTTCGTCCTGGTCGGACGCCGACACCCCGGGCGCGAGACGACCGTGCTGCGCGACGATCCTGTGGCGCCGCTCGAGGAGAGCCCCGCCGAGCTGAACGAGTAGCTGGCGGCGCTCGGCGATCCGGCCGCGTACAGGCGGGGTATCGTCACTCCACTGCAGTCGGGCCGACGACGTCCCACGCAATGCTGTTGTCGTGCGACGGCCCGGGACGCCGGGTCAAGAAGGACGGTGCGATGTCGTCGAGCTGGTCGACGCCTGGTCCGGTGGGGCTGTACAACCCCGGTGCGGAGCATGACGCGTGCGGGTTCGCGTTCGTCGCGACTCTGCGGGGCACCCCGGGCCGTGACATCGTCGACGCCGGGCTCACGGCCCTGCTCAACCTCGACCACCGCGGTGCTGTCGGCGCCGAGGAGCAGAGCGGCGACGGCGCCGGCATCCTCACCCAGATCCCGGACGCGTTCTGCCGCGACGTGGTCGACGCCGACCTACCCCCGGCCGGCCGCTACGCGATCGGGCTGGCGTTCCTGCCGCAGGACGCGGCCGAGCGCGCCGCAGCCGTGCGCCAGATCGAGGCGATCGCGGTCGAGGAGAAGCTCGACGTGCTGGCCTGGCGCGACGTCGTCGTCACGGCCGACCTCGTGGGCCCGACGGCCCGTGCGTCGATGCCGGTGTTCCGTCAGCTCGTGGTGGCCGACCCGGCCCGTGAGCTGGCCGGGATCGACCTGGACCGGCGGACCTTCCGGCTGCGTCGGCGTGCCGAGCGCGAGACCGGCGTCTACTTCGCCTCGCTGTCGGCCCGCACGCTCACCTACAAGGGCATGCTCACGACCGGTCAGCTCGAGCCGTTCTTCGCAGACCTGTCCGACCCGCGGTACGCCAGCGAGATCGCCCTGGTGCACTCGCGGTTCTCCACGAACACGTTCCCGTCGTGGCCGCTCGCCCAGCCGTTCCGGGTGATCGCGCACAACGGTGAGATCAACACGGTGCGCGGCAACCGCAACTGGGTCGCCGCACGTCAGGGCCGGATGGCCAGCGAGCTGGTGGGTGACCTGGCGCCGCTGCTGCCGATCTGTACGCCGGGGGTGAGCGACTCCGGCAGCTTCGACGAGGTGCTCGAGCTGCTGCACCTGTCGGGTCGTTCGCTCCCGCACGCGGTCATGATGATGATCCCGGAGGCGTGGGAGAACCACGCGCAGATGGACCCGGCCCGTCGCGCGTTCTACGAGTACCACTCGACGCTCATGGAGCCCTGGGACGGCCCGGCGGCGATGACGTTCACGGACGGCACGCTCGTCGGCTCGGTGCAGGACCGCAACGGGCTGCGCCCGGGCCGCTACTGGGTGACCGAGGACGGTCTCGTGGTCTGCGCCTCGGAGGCCGGGGTGCTCGACCTGGACCCGGCGACCGTGGTCGCCAAGGGCCGTCTGGAGCCCGGCCGGATGTTCCTGGTGGACACCGCGCAGGGCCGGATCGTGCCGGACGAGGAGATCAAGGCCCAGCTCGCGGCCCAGCGGCCGTACGCCCAATGGGTCGCGGAGAACTCCGTCTACCTGTCCCAGCTGCCCGAGCGCGAGCACGTCGCGCACTCGGCGGCCTCGGTCCGTCGGCGCCAGCGCACCTTCGGGTACACCGAGGAGGAGCTCAAGGTCATCCTGGCGCCCATGGCGGCCGCTGGGACCGAGCCGCTGGGTGCGATGGGCTCGGACACCCCGGTCGCGGTGCTCTCGTCGCGCCCCCGGCTGCTGTTCGACTACTTCACCCAGATGTTCGCCCAGGTCACGAACCCGCCGCTGGACGCGATCCGCGAGGAGCTCGTCACCTCGATCGGCGGTGCGATCGGCCCCGAGCCGAACATCCTGGTCGACGGCCCGGAGCACGCGCGCAAGCTCATGCTGCCGTTCCCGGTGCTGGACAACGACCAGCTCGCCAAGATCGCGCACGTGCACAAGGAGCCGTCCCTCGGCTTCCGTGCGGTGACCATCCGCGGCCTCTACGACGTGGCCGGCGGCGGCCGCGCGCTCGAGGCCCGGCTCACCGAGATCTTCGACGAGGTCGACGCGGCCATCGCCGACGGTGTGAGCTTCGTCGTGCTCTCCGACCGCAACTCCGACGCCCAGCTCGCGCCCATCCCGTCGTTGCTCCTGGTCTCGGCGGTGCACCACCACACGCTGCGCAAGCACACCCGCACGCAGATCTCGTTGCTGGTCGAGGCCGGTGACGTGCGCGAGGTGCACCACGTCGCGCTGCTCATCGGCTACGGCGCCGCAGCGGTCAACCCGTACCTGGCGATGGAGTCCGTCGAGGACCTCGCCAAGTCCGGCTACCTGCCGGGCACCGCGCCGGAGACTGCCGTCGCGCATCTCATCAAGGCGCTGGGCAAGGGCGTGCTCAAGGTGATGTCCAAGATGGGCATCTCGACGATCGCGTCCTACCGCGGCGCGCAGGTGTTCGAGGCGATCGGCCTGTCGCAGGCGCTCGTCGACCGCTACTTCACCGGCACGACGAGCCGGCTCGGTGGCATCGGGCTGGACGTCGTCGCCGCCGAGGTCGCGGCGCGGCACGCCGACGCCTACCCGGCCAGCGGCAACCGGCAGGCTCACCAGCGTCTGGCCGTCGGCGGCGAGTACCAGTGGCGCCGGGCGGGTGAGGAGCACCTGTTCGACCCCGAGACGGTGTTCCGTCTGCAGCACGCCACCCGGACGCACAGCTACGAGGCGTTCCGGCAGTACACGGACCGGGTGGACGACCAGGCGGCGCGCCTGATGACGCTGCGCGGCCTGCTGGGCTTCAAGGAGGGTGTGCGCCCGCCGGTGCCGCTCGAGGAGGTCGAGCCGGTGAGCTCGATCGTCCGACGGTTCTCCACCGGTGCCATGTCCTACGGCTCGATCTCCTCCGAGGCGCACGAGACACTTGCCCGGGCGATGAACTCGATCGGCGCCAAGTCGAACACGGGCGAGGGCGGCGAGGACTCCGAGCGGCTGCACGACCCGGCGCGCCGGTCGGCGATCAAGCAGATCGCGTCGGGACGCTTCGGGGTGACCGCCGAGTACCTGACGAACGCCGACGACATCCAGATCAAGCTCGCCCAGGGCGCCAAGCCCGGTGAGGGTGGTCAGCTGCCGGGGCACAAGGTGTACCCGTGGGTGGCGCGCACGCGGCACTCGACCCCGGGTGTCGGGCTCATCTCGCCGCCGCCGCACCACGACATCTACTCGATCGAGGACCTCAAGCAGCTCATCCACGACGCGAAGAACGCCAACCCGCAGGCGCGCATCCACACCAAGCTGGTGAGCGAGTTCGGGGTCGGCACGGTCGCGGCGGGCTGCGCGAAGGCGCACGCCGACGTGGTGCTCATCTCCGGCCACGACGGCGGCACGGGCGCCAGCCCGCTCACGTCGCTCAAGCACGCGGGCACCCCGTGGGAGATCGGTCTGGCCGAGACCCAGCAGACGCTCGTCCTCAACGACCTGCGCGACCGGGTGGTCGTCCAGGTGGACGGTCAGCTCAAGACCGGCCGGGACGTCCTCGTCGGTGCGCTGCTGGGTGCCGAGGAGTTCGGCTTCGCGACGGCGCCGCTAGTCGTGTCCGGCTGCGTGATGATGCGGGTGTGCCACCTGGACACCTGCCCGGTCGGGGTGGCGACGCAGAACCCGGAGCTTCGAGCCCGGTTCACCGGCAAGCCCGAGCATGTCGTCACGTTCTTCGAGTTCATCGCCGAGCAGGTGCGTGAGCTCCTCGCGGCGCTGGGCTTCCGCACGCTGCTCGAGGCCGTCGGGCACGTCGAGCTGCTCGACACCCGGGCGGCGGTGGACCACTGGAAGGCGCAGGGCCTGGACCTGTCGCCGATCCTGGCGGTGCCGGAGCTGGCCGAGGGTGCGGCGCTGCACCAGGTGCGCAGCCAGGACCACGGGCTGGAGCGGGCGCTGGACAACCAGCTCATCGCGCTGTCGGCCGATGCCCTCGACCGGGCCGAGCCGGTGCGGATCGCGCTGCCGGTGCGCAACGTCAACCGCACGGTCGGCACGTTGCTCGGCCACGAGGTGACCAAGCGCTACGGGGCCGCGGGTCTGCCGGACGGCACGATCGACATCGAGCTCACCGGGTCGGGCGGCCAGTCCTTCGGGGCCTTCCTGCCGGCCGGCATCACGCTGCGGCTCTTCGGCGACGCCAACGACTACGTCGGCAAGGGCCTGTCGGGCGGCCGGATCGTGGTGCGGCCGGACCGCACGGCGATCATGGACCCGCGGGTCAACGTGATCGCGGGCAACGTCATCGGCTACGGCGCGACGTCGGGCGAGATGTTCTTGCGGGGCCAGGTCGGCGAGCGTTTCGGGGTGCGCAACTCGGGGGCGACCCTGGTCGTCGGCGGCGTGGGCGACCACGCCTGCGAGTACATGACCGGCGGCACCGTCCTCATCCTCGGCCCGACGGGCCGCAACGTCGGCGCCGGTATGTCCGGCGGGGTGGCCTACGTGCTCGACCTCGACCCGGCCCTGGTGAACACCGCGGCGCTGGCCTCCGGTGAGCTCACGGTCGCCGCGCTGGACGACGAGGACTGGGCCGTGGTCGAGACGCTGCTGGGCGAGCACCGCCAGCACACGGGCTCCGTCGTGGCGGCCGATCTGCTGGCCGACCCGGCCGCCGCCCGGGCCCGGTTCTCCCGGGTGCTGCCGACCGAGTTCGCCCGCGTGCGCGACGCGATCGCACGTGCGACGGCCGACGGCCTCGACCTGGAGGCTCCCGGCGTCTGGACCGACGTCCTGGCAGGCGCACGTGGCTGACCCGCGCGGGTTCCTCGAGGTCCGCGACCGGGAGCTGCCGCCGAACCGTCCGGTCGAGGTCCGCCTGCGGGACTGGGCGGACGTGCACGAGCACCTCGTCGACGGTCAGCCGTTCCTGTCCCGTCAGGCGGGGCGCTGCATGGACTGCGGCGTCCCGTTCTGCCACAACGGCTGCCCGCTCGGGAACCTCATCCCCGAGTGGAACGACCTGGTGTGGCGCGGGCAGTGGGCCGATGCGGCCGAGCGGCTGCACGCGACCAACAACTTCCCGGAGTTCACCGGTCGCATCTGCCCGGCGCCGTGCGAGACCTCGTGCGTGCTCGGCATCAGCCAGCCGCCCGTGACGATCAAGAACGTCGAGGTCTCGATCATCGACGAGGCGTTCGAGCGTGGCCTGGTGACCCCGCAGGTGCCGCAGCGCCTCACCGGTCACACCGTGGCTGTCGTCGGTTCCGGACCGGCTGGTCTGGCCGCCGCCCAGCAGCTCACGCGGGCTGGGCACACCGTGGCGGTCTACGAGCGGGACGACACGATCGGCGGCCTGCTGCGCTACGGCGTCCCGGACTTCAAGCTGGAGAAGCGGCACATCGACCGGCGGCTGGACCAGATGCGGGCCGAGGGCACGCGGTTCCGGCCGGGCGTGGAGGTCGGCCGCGACGTCAGCTGGCACCAGCTGCAGGTCAGGTACGACGCCGTGGTGGTCGCCGTCGGCGCCTCGGTGCCGCGTCCGTTGCGGGTGCCCGGCGCGGACCTGGCCGGCGTGATGCCCGCGATGGACTATCTGCGCCCGTCGAACGAGGCGGTGCGCACCGGTACCCGACCGCCGCGCGAGCTCGATGCGGCCGGTCGGCACGTCGTGGTCATCGGCGGCGGCGACACCGGGTCGGACTGCGTCGGCACGGCGCTGCGTCAGGGCGCGGCCTCGGTGACGACGCTGGCGATCGGACGTCAGCCAGCGCTCACCCGTCCGGAGTCGCAGCCGTGGCCCACGGACCCGGTGCTGTTCGAGGTCTCGTCCTCGCACGAGGAGGGCGGCGAGCGGGTCTACCTGGCGTCCACCGTGGAGCTGCTGCCCGGCGACGACGGGCAGCACGTCGGGACGCTGCGGTGGGCCGCGACGAGCTACCTGGACGACGGCCGGCGGGTGCCGACCCCCGGGACGGAACGTGACGTCCCGGCGGACCTCGTGCTCGTCGCGATGGGCTTCGCCGGACCGCTGGCCACCGGTCTGCGCGACGAGCTGGGCGTGCTGCTCGACGAGCGCGGCGCCGTCGCGCGGGACGAGCAGTTCGCCACCAACGTGCCCGGCGTGTACGTCGCCGGTGACGCCGGACGCGGGCAGTCGCTCGTGGTCTGGGCCATCGCGGAGGGTCGCGCCGCGGCCGCCGCGGTGGACACCTACCTGCAGGGCAGCACCGAGCTGCCTGCCCCGGTCACGGCCGCGACGCGCGCGCTGCGTCCCTGACCGGCATACCCGACGTCCCACCACCCTCCGGGGGACGTTCGGGTCCGAACACCCGAAACTGGAAGGCTTAGGCTCCCCTCATGCGTAGAGCGAAGATCGTCTGCACGATCGGCCCGGTCACCGAGTCCCCCGAGCAGGTCCAGGCACTGGTCGACGCCGGGATGGACGTGGCGCGTCTGAACCGCAGCCACGGTGACACCGAGGTGCACGAGCGGGTGTACCGCAACGTGCGGGCGGCGGCTGTCGCCTCCGGCCGTTCGGTCGCCGTCCTGGTGGACCTGCAGGGCCCGAAGATCCGGCTGGGCCGGTTCAAGAACGGCAAGGAGAACCTCGCCGTCGGTGACGTGTTCACCATCACGACCGAGGACGTCGTCGGCACCAAGGAGCGCGCCTCGACGACGTTCAAGGGTCTGCCCGGCGATGTGGCACCCGGCGACCCGATCCTCATCGACGACGGCAAGGTCCTCGTGCGAGTGACGGCCGTCGAGGGCAACGACGTGGTCACCCGCGTCGAGGTCCCGGGCCCCGTGTCGAACAACAAGGGCCTCAACCTGCCGGGCGTCGCGGTGTCCGTGCCGGCCATGAGCGACAAGGACGAGGAGGACCTGCGCTGGGCCCTCAACATCGGCGCGGACATCATCGCGCTGTCCTTCGTGCGGTCGGCCGCGGACTATGACGACGTGCGCCGGATCATGGAGGAGGAGGGCCGGGTCATCCCGGTCATCGCCAAGATCGAGAAGCCGCAGGCCGTGGACAACCTGGCCGAGATCATCCGGGCGTTCGACGGCATCATGGTCGCGCGTGGCGACCTGGGTGTGGAGCTGCCGCTCGAGCAGGTGCCGCTGGTGCAGAAGAAGGCCGTCGAGCTGGCGCGCCGCAACGCCAAGCCGGTCATCGTGGCGACCCAGGTGCTCGAGTCGATGATCACGAGCCCGCGCCCGACCCGTGCAGAGGCGTCCGACTGCGCCAACGCGGTGCTCGACGGCGCCGACGCGGTCATGCTCTCGGGCGAGACGAGCGTGGGCGACTACCCGATCGAGGCCGTGCGCACGATGGCGCGGATCATCGAGGTGACCGAGGACCTGGGCCGCGACCGGATCGCGCCGCTCACCTCGACGCCGTCGACCCGGGGCGGGGCCGTGACCCGGGCCGCGGTGCAGATCGGTGAGAACCTCGGGGTGAAGTACCTGGTGACATTCACCCAGTCGGGTGACTCGCCGCGTCGGATGGCGCGGCTGCGCCCCGAGATCCCGCTGCTGGCCTTCACGCCGGTCGAGAGCACGCGCAACGTGCTGTCGCTGTCCTGGGGCGTGCAGACCCACCTCGTGCCGCAGGTCGGCAACACGGACGACATGGTGCGCCTGGTCGACCTGACCCTGCGCGCCAACAAGCTCGCCGAGATCGGCGACTACGTCGTGGTCGTGGCGGGGACGCCGGTGGGTGTCATCGGTTCGACGAACACGGTGCTCGTGCACAAGATCGGCGACGAGGACGGCCCGCACCCGCGGCGTTCCTGACGATCGGCTCGGCCGGCCCGGGTGGGCGGCGCGAGGGACTCCTCGTGACGCCCGCCCGGGCCGTCGTGCACCCGCGGTCGGTGCTCGCGGGGGAGCCGCGAGGTCGCCGTTGTATACCCAGGGGGGTATAGCATCGCCGCATCCGACCATGAGGAGGCGGCTGTGTGCCGAGCGGTGACCTGCAAGAAGTGCGGCAAGACGACGTGGGCGGGGTGCGGCCAGCACGTCGACCAGGTGCTGCGGGGCGTCCCCAAGGCGCAGCGCTGCGCCGGCCATGAGAACGACCCGGTCGAGCCCGGTCTGTTTGCCCGGCTCTTCGGGCGTCGCTGAGCCGGCGAGATGGCTCAGGCGGGCGGGTCGACCCCGATCGACCAGGGGAAGGTGCTCAACCGGCTGCGGCGGGCTCAGGGCCAGCTGGCCTCCGTCGTGGACGCCGTGGAGAAGGGCGGCGACTGCCGCGACGTCGTCGTCCAGCTGGCTGCGGTCTCCAAGGCGTTGGACCGGGCCGGGTTCGCGATCATCGCGCTCGCCATGCGGGAGTGCCTGCTGCCACCGTCCGACGGCGATGAGACGGCGGACGCCTCGGACGGTCCGACGGTGGAGCAGCTCGAGAAGCTGTTCCTGTCGTTGTCCTGAGCCCAGGGCGTCGGCGTCGGACGACCGGGTGTGGCGTGGCACGCGGGTGGTGCCCCGAGAGGGATTCGAACCCTCACTGGATCGGGTTTGAGCCGAACGCCTCTGCCAGTTGGGCTATCGGGGCCGGCCGGAAGTCTACGGGACGGGGGAGGGTCGAGGTGTCGGCGGCGGACCGCACTACTCTTGGGCTCGTGACCAACGACGCACCCCAGGAAGCTGCCGCGCCACAGGGCAGCGCGACCACACCCTCGACCCGGCGTGCCGTGGTGGCCGAGGACGAGGCCTTGATCCGGATGGACGTGGTGGAGACGCTGCGCGAAGCCGGTTTCGACGTCGTCGGCGAGGCCGCCGACGGTGAGGCAGCCGTGCAGCTGGCCACCGAGCTCAAGCCCGACGTCGTCGTGATGGACGTCAAGATGCCGGTCCTCGACGGGATCAGTGCCGCCGAGCGGATCGGTGCCGCGCACCTGGCGCCCGTCGTGCTGCTCACCGCGTTCTCCCAGACCGACCTCGTCGAGCGGGCCCGTGATGCGGGCGCGATGGCGTACGTGATCAAGCCGTTCAGCCCGGCGGACCTGCTGCCCGCGGTCGAGATCGCGATCAGCCGCTACGCCCAGATCACGGCCCTGGAGTCGGAGGTCGCTGACCTCGCCGAGCGGTTCGAGACCCGCAAGCGCGTGGACCGCGCCAAGGGGCTGCTCATGACGAAGATGGGGCTGAGCGAGCCCGAGTCCTTCCGGTGGATCCAGAAGACCTCGATGGACCGGCGTCTCACGATGCGCGAGGTCGCGGACGCGGTCATCGAACAGGTCGGCGGCGCGGCGGGCTGACGCCCGCACGGATGACGGATTTGTCCGGTCTTGCCCCACCGCTGGGGCCCAAGACGTGGCAGTCTGGGCGATGATCGAACCGACGCAGGCGAGACAGGGGCGCAGCGTCCACCGGAGCTCTTGGTTCCAGGAGGTGCCTCACGTGCGTTCGGGCAGCGTCATCCGCCCTGTCGTCTCCGACGACCTGCCACAGCTGGTCGAGCTCTGCCTGGCCGCACGTGAGGAGGCAGGCACCGGTTCGGCCCTGTGCACCGACGACGCCGAGCGGTTGGAGGCCCAGCTCGCCACGGCGCTCGTGCTTCCCGGTTCGGTGATGCTCCTCGGGACGCACGAGGGCGCGGTCGAGGGGTTGCTGCTCGCCCGGGTCGTCGGGCCGAGCGTGTTCTCCGACATGGTCGCCATCGACCTCGAGGCGCTCTACGTCGGCCGCGGCAGTCGTCGGCGCGGCGTCGGGCACGGGCTGCTGGCCCAGCTGCTCGAGGTGGCCGAGCAGCACGGTGCGACCGAGATCTACGCCCCGCCGTTGCCCGGGGCCCGCGGCGTGCAGCGCTTCCTTGCGCGCCTGGGGTTCCAGCCGGCGGCCTCGCACCGGGTGGTGAGCACCGCTGCGCTGCAGCGCCGGCTGGTGGCCGACGAGGTCGCCCCGCGCTCGGGTGCCGTGCGTCGGGTGCCGATGCACGGCGTCGACCGCCTCATCGCGCTGCGCCGCAAGTCGCGGGTCGAGCCCGTCACCGGTGAGCTGCCCGCTCAGCTCCCGGACATCACGAGCATGCAGGTGAGGCGTGAGGTGCAGAGCCGTCGCCCCTCGGCGTCCTCGACCACGATCTCGTAGCTGGCCAGCTGCCGGCCGAGGTGCAGGGCGGTCGCGGTCCCGGTGACCAGGCCGCTGCGCGCCGAGCGGTGGTGCGTCGCGCTCACCTCGATCCCGACCGCGGTACGGCCCGGCCCGGCGTGCTCGTGCGCCGCGATCGATCCGAGGGTCTCGGCGAGGACCACTGACGCGCCGCCGTGCAGCAGCCCGGCCGGCTGGGTGTTGCCCTCGACCGGCATGGTCGCGACTGCTCGCTGCGCACTCACCTCGAGGACGGTGATGCCCATCCGCTCGAGCAGGGTTCCGGGGTAGCTGAGATCTCGGGTGTCGGTCATGGCCGCTAGGTTGGCACCCGTGAGCCCGTCCGGACCAACTCCCCGCGCCAGCGGCGCCCGTCTGCTTCTCGTGGACGGCCACTCGATGGCCTACCGCGCGTTCTTCGCGCTCCCGGTGGAGAACTTCTCGACCTCGGACGGACGACCCACCAACGCGGTCTTCGGCTTCGTGTCGATGCTCACCAACCTGTTGCGCGACGAGCAGCCGACGCATGTCGCCGTCGCGTTCGACCTCGGGCGCACGACGTTCCGCACGGCGCAGTACGAGCAGTACAAGGCGACCCGTGAGGCGAGCCCGGAGGCGTTCTCGGGGCAGGTCGAGATCATCCGGCAGGTGCTCGACGCGATGGCCGTGCCGGTGCTCACCAAACCCGACTTCGAGGCCGACGACATCCTCGCGACCCTGTCCGCCCAGGGGGCCCACCAGGGGATGCAGGTGCTCGTGTGCACAGGCGACCGGGACGGCTTCCAGCTCGTCACCGACGACGTCACCGTGCTCTACCCGGTGCGCGGGGTCTCCGAGCTCGCCCGGATGACCCCGGAAGCGGTCGAGGCCAAGTACGGCGTGCCCCCGGCCCGCTACCCCGAGCTGGCGGCGCTGGTCGGCGAGACCAGCGACAACCTCCCGGGCGTGCCCGGCGTGGGGCCGAAGACGGCCGCCAAGTGGATCAACGCCTACGACGGCCTGGACGGCGTCATCGCCGCCGCCGAGCAGATCACGGGCAAGGCAGGCCAGTCGCTGCGGGACAACCTCGACCAGGTCGTGCTCAACCGACGGCTCAACCGGTTGGTCGACGACCTCGACCTGCCCCTCGGGCCGGAGGACCTCGCGCTGCGGCCCTGGGACCGCCAGCAGCTGCACGCGGTCCTCGAGCAGCTGGAGTTCCGCACGCTGCGCGACCGGCTGTTCGCGCTGCAGCCAGCCGAGGCGACGGGCGCTGACCTGGGCGCCGCCTCGGCGCTCGACCTGGTCGACATCGGCACCGACGGGCTCGGCACGTGGCTGGCAGGACGCTCGCGCGCCACGCTCGGCCTCGACGTGCGGGGCTCGGGTGCTCCGTCGGGCGGCGACGCCTGGGGTGTGGCGATCGCCGACGACGCCGGCGCGGCCGTCGCCTACGACCTCGCGGAGATCTCGCCCGCGGACGAGCGGGCGCTGGCGGCCTGGCTCGCCGACCCCGCGGCGCCCAAAGCGGTGCACGCGGCCAAGCAGGCCTGGCACGCGCTGCGCGGACGCGGCCTCGACCTGCTCGGCGTGGTGTTCGACACCGAGCTCGCGGCCTATCTGTGCGCGCCGGACCGGCGTGGCTACGACCTGGCAGACCTCGCGGTCGTCCACCTGCAGCGAGAGCTGGCTGTCGACGGTCCGGGCGCGGGTGGGCAGGGCGCTCTCGACCTCGAGCTGGACGGCGTCGACGAGGGTCGCCGCGCCGCGGTGCGCGCACAGGCGGTGCTCGACCTGGCCCAGGTGCTCGCCGGCGAGCTCGCCGACCGGGGTGCTGCCGACCTGCTCACCGATCTCGAGCTGCCGCTGCAGGGCGTGCTCGAGCGGCTGGAGGACGCCGGGATCGCCGTCGACGACGACTACCTCGCGCTGCTGGAGGGGGCCTTCGACGAGACGGTCCGCACGGCTGCCCAGCAGGCCTACGACGTCATCGGACGTGAGGTGAACCTGGGGTCGCCCAAACAACTTCAGGAGGTCCTGTTCGACCAGCTCCAGATGCCGCACACCAAGCGGATCAAGACCGGGTGGACGACGGACGCCGCGGCCCTCACGGACCTGTTCGCGCGCACCCAGCACCCGTTCCTCGAGCACCTGCTGGCGCACCGCGACGCGATCCGGCTCCGGCAGACCGTCGAGGGGCTGCGCCGGTCCGTGTCGCCGGACGGGCGGATCCACACGACGTTCCAGCAGACGATCGCCGCGACGGGGCGGCTGTCCTCGGTGGACCCGAACCTGCAGAACATCCCGATCCGCACCGAGGAGGGGCGTCGGATCCGGCGTGCGTTCGTCGTCGGCGACGGTTTCGACACGTTGCTCACCGCCGACTACTCGCAGATCGAGATGCGGATCATGGCGCACCTGTCGCGCGACGAGGGCCTCATCGAGGCGTTCCGGTCGGGGGAGGACCTGCACCGCTACGTGGGTTCGCGCGTGTTCGGGGTGCCGACCGACGAGGTAACCGCGGCGATGCGGTCGAAGATCAAGGCGATGAGCTACGGCCTGGCCTACGGGTTGTCGTCGTTCGGCCTGTCACAGCAGCTCGGCATCGACGTCGCGGAGGCCGGCGACCTGCGAGAGGACTACTTCTCCCGGTTCGGCGGGGTGCGCGACTACCTCGCCGGGGTGGTTGCCGACGCCCGGACCACGGGGTACACGGCCACGGTGCTGGGGCGCCGGCGCTACCTGCCGGACCTGACGAGCGACAACCGGCAGCGCCGCGAGGCAGCCGAGCGGATGGCGCTCAACGCGCCGATCCAGGGCAGCGCCGCCGACCTCATCAAGGTCTCGATGCTCGGCGTCGACGCTGAGCTGCGTCGGCGGGGGCTGCGTTCCCGGATGCTGCTCCAGGTGCACGACGAGCTCGTGCTCGAGGTCGTCGACGCGGAGCGCGACGAGGTCGAAGAGCTGGTGCGGACCCAGATGGGCGAGGCCGGCCGGCACGTCCCGGGACGGCCGTTCGAGGTCCCGCTCGACGTGCAGGTCGGCATCGGCCCCACCTGGCACGACGCGGGGCACTGACCGGTCGGCGGACCGTCGAGGGGACCGGGCAGGTCCGGCCTCGCCGCCGATCCGTGGCCCGTGACCCGTCAGCGGGGCAGGTGCGTCCGGACGATGAGGGTCCCGGGGAGCAGCGCGCCGCGCACCGGGCCCCAGCCGCCCCACTCCTGGTCGAGGTCCTGCGGCCACTCCGGCTCGACCAGCCCGTCCAGCACGAACCCGGCGTCCAGCACCTGAGTGACGTGGTCGGCGATGGTCCGGTGGTGCTCGGTGTACTCCACCTGCCCGTCGGCGCCGATCTCGACGTAGGGGCGCCGGTCGAAGTACGACTTGAACACCGTGAGCCCCGCCGTCCCCGGGTCGTCGGGGAACGCCCAGCGCACCGGGTGGGTGACTGCGAACACCCACCGCCCGCCGGGGCGCAGCACCCGCGCGACCTCGGCGTGCACCGCCGCGGCGTCGGCGACGAACGGCAGGGCACCGAACGCGGTGAACGCGAGGTCGAACGAGGCGTCGGGCAGCGGCAGCCGGCGCGCGTCGGACTGCACGGCCGGCACCGCGACGCCGGTGGCCTGGTCGAGCCGGCGGGCCGTGGCGAGCATGCCGGCGGACAGGTCGGTGGCGAGCACCCGGGCGCCCTGCCCGACCAGCCAGCGTGAGCACTGGGCGGCGCCGGCCCCAACCTCGAGCACCCGCAGGCCCTCGACGTCACCGAGCAGGTGGGCGTCCGCCTCACGGAGCCCCTCGGGGCACCACACGAAGTCGGCCGGGCCCAGGAACTCGCCGTGCTCGTCGAGGTACTCCGCGGCGTTGGCGTCCCACCAGCCGCGGGCGGCGTCGACCGCGACCTGCGGGTCCACGGGGCGGAACTCCACCCGGGTGCGATCGGTCATGGGCCCATGCTGCCGTACGGGACCGAGGTGGTACGCCCGGGCGGTGATGGGACGATAGCGTGCGGAACCGCCAGCTCTCGGTCGACGAAAGGCAGCCCCGTGCGAGTCGGACTCCTCACCGGCGGCGGTGACGTCCCTGGTCTCAACGCCGCGATCCGCGCTGTGGTCAAGCGTGGCGAAGGCGAGTACGGCCATCAGATCATCGGGTTCCGGAACGGCTGGAAGGGCGTCGTCGACGGCGATGTCCAGCCGCTGGGCCGCCAGCAGATCCGCAACGTGCTGCCGACCGGCGGCACCCTGCTCGGCACCGCGCGGTTCCACCCGCACCGCAACGAGGGTGGTGTCGAGGCCGTGCTGGCCACCTTGGAAGCCGAGCGGATCGACGCCCTCATCTGTGTCGGCGGCGACGGGACGCTGCACGCGGCGAGCAAGATCGCCGAGGCGGGGGTCCCGGTCATCGGCATCCCGAAGACGATCGACAACGACGTGTGGGGCACCGACGCGTCGATCGGCTTCGACACCGCGGTGACGATCGCCACCGAGGCCATCGACCGGATCCACACCACGGCGGAGAGCCACAACCGCGTGATGATCGTCGAGGTCATGGGTAGGCACGCGGGCTGGATCGCCGTGACCTCGGGCATCGCGGGCGGTGCCGAGATCGTGCTGGCGCCGGAGGAGCCGTTCGACATCGACAAGATCGAGCGCTTCCTCAAGCACCGGCACCGGGCGCACGCAAGCTTCTCCATCGTCGTGGTGGCCGAGGGTGCCGTCCCGGCCGAGGGCACCGCGATGCACTACGAGACGCAGGTCGGCAAGTTCGGCGAGATCGTCGCCGGTGCGATCGGTGAGCGGCTCAAGGTGGAGATCGAGCAGCGCACCGGGTTCGACACGCGCGTCACCGTGCTGGGCCATGTGCAGCGTGGCGGGATCCCGACCGCGGCGGACCGGATCCTCGGCTCCCGGTTCGGTGTGGCCGCAATCGACGCCGTCACGCACGCCCGCTCGAACGTCATGACGGCGCTGCGCGGCGACAAGGTGGAGCTGCTGGCGATCGAGGAGGTGGCGGGCAAGGTCAAGCACGTGCCTGCCGATCTGCTCGCGGTGGCCCGTACGCTCGCCTGAGCACACGGGCGGGCGTCGGCTCGGCACGGACCGCTCGCAGGGGGCGGCCGCTGGCTTTGACCGGGCCGAGGCGGCGTCGGTAGGATGTGCGGCGGTGCCGCGCGCCCATACGTAGCCATGCCCGTCCGCGGGTCGGTCGACATGGGCCCTTCACCGTCCGGCGGTCTGGCTGCCGGACGGGCGGTCCGATCAGCACGTTCCCTGTCCGCACTACTTCCTGTCCGCAACGGAGCCCACCCCTACATGAGCATCTCGACCACCGCGAAGACGGCATCGCCGCAGGTCGCGGTCAACGACATCGGCACGGCCGAGGACCTGATCGCTGCGATCGACGCGACGATCAAGTACTTCAACGACGGCGACATCGTCTCCGGCACCATCGTCAAGGTCGACCGTGACGAGGTCCTTCTCGACATCGGTTACAAGACCGAGGGCGTCATCCCGTCCCGTGAGCTGTCGATCAAGCACGACGTCGACCCGTCCGAGGTCGTGCACCTCGGTGACGAGGTCGAGGCGCTCGTCCTCCAGAAGGAGGACAAGGAGGGTCGCCTCATCCTGTCCAAGAAGCGCGCGCAGTACGAGCGCGCCTGGGGCACGATCGAGAAGATCAAGGAGGAGGACGGCGTCGTCACCGGCACCGTCATCGAGGTCGTCAAGGGCGGCCTCATCCTCGACATCGGTCTTCGCGGCTTCCTGCCGGCCTCCCTCGTCGAGATGCGCCGCGTGCGCGACCTCGCCCCGTACGTGGGCAAGGAGATCGAGGCCAAGATCATCGAGCTCGACAAGAACCGCAACAACGTCGTGCTGTCGCGGCGTGCGTGGCTCGAGCAGACCCAGTCGGAGGTGCGCTCGACCTTCCTGCAGACCCTGCAGAAGGGTCAGGTCCGCCCCGGTGTCGTGTCCTCGATCGTGAACTTCGGTGCGTTCGTCGACCTGGGCGGCGTGGACGGCCTCGTGCACGTCTCCGAGCTGTCCTGGAAGCACATCGACCACCCGTCCGAGGTCGTCGAGGTCGGCCAGGAGGTCACCGTCGAGGTCCTCGACGTCGACTTCGACCGCGAGCGCGTCTCGCTGTCGCTCAAGGCGACGCAGGAAGACCCGTGGCAGACCTTCGCCCGCACCCACGCCATCGGCCAGGTCGTGCCGGGCAAGGTCACCAAGCTCGTGCCGTTCGGTGCGTTCGTGCGCGTCGAGGACGGCATCGAGGGCCTCGTGCACATCTCCGAGCTGGCCGTGCGCCACGTGGAGATCCCGGAGCAGGTCGTCCAGGTGGGCGACGACGTCTTCGTCAAGGTCATCGACATCGACCTGGAGCGTCGCCGCATCTCGCTGTCGCTCAAGCAGGCGAACGAGGGCTTCGACCCCGAGTCGGAGGACTTCGACCCCGCGCTGTACGGCATGGCGGCCGAGTACGACGAGCAGGGCAACTACAAGTACCCCGAGGGCTTCGACCCGGCCACGAACGAGTGGCTCGAGGGCTTCGAGGCCCAGCGCGAGGTGTGGGAGGCGCAGTACGCGCAGGCCCACGAGCGCTGGGAGGCCCACCGGGCCCAGGTCACCGCGGCGGTCAAGGCCGACGCGGAGGCCGCCAGCAGCCCCGTCGAGGTCGGCGGCCCGGTGCCGTCGACCTACTCCTCGTCGACCGACGAGGCCACCGGGACGCTCGCCTCGGACGAGGCGCTCGCCGCTCTGCGTGAGAAGCTCACCGGCAACTGAGCAGGTCCTTCGACGGCCGGTCACCCCGCTCGGGGTGGCCGGCCGTCGGCGTTCCCGACCCCGCTGCGCGGCGCGAGCAGGCGGTCCGGGGCAGGATGGGGCGATGCAGCGCATCGGGCTCACAGGTGGCATCGCGGCCGGCAAGTCGGTCGCGGCACGCAGGTTCGCCGAGCTGGGGGCGGTGGTCATCGACGCCGACCGGCTGGCGCACGAGGCGGTCGCACCCGGCACGGTCGGTCTCGACGAGGTGGTCGAGGCCTTCGGGACGCGGGTGCTCGCCGCCGACGGCAGCCTCGACCGCCCGGCGCTGGGTGCGCTCGTGTTCACCGACCCCGACGCCCGCGCCCGTCTGGAAGCCGTGGTGCACCCGCACGTGCGCCGGTTGGCGGCCGAGCGTGAGGCCGCCGCGGCTGTCCGTGACCCCGACGCCGTGGTCGTGCACGACATCCCGCTGCTCGTCGAGACGGGCCAGGCGGGCTCCTTCGGCATGCTCGTCGTGGTGCACGCGCCGGCCGCGCTGCGAAGCGAGAGGTTGGTGGGCACCCGCGGTCTGAGCCCGGCGGAGGCCGACGCCCGGATCGCGTCCCAGATCAGCGACGAGGAGCGGCTGGCCGTCGCCGACGTCGTGCTCGACGGCACCGGCAGCGAGAGCGACCTGACCGGTCAGGTGGACCGGCTCTGGGAACGACTGAGCGCCGAGCGCGTGGCCGAGGCCGGCTGAGGCGCGTCCGCGGCCCGGCCGGGCGGAGGCGCCGCACCTGGGCCCGGGGCGTGTGGGTGGTCGGACGTACCGTGGTCCCATGCGACCTGTCACCGACCTGCAGCGGACCGTCGCGCCGTTCGAGGTGGTCTCGCCGTACACCCCGTCCGGCGACCAGCCGACGGCGATCGCCGAGCTCGCCGAACGGTTGGGCAACGGCGAGAAGGACATCGTGCTGCTGGGCGCGACCGGGACGGGCAAGTCCGCGACGACGGCCTGGCTCATCGAGCAGGTGCAGCGCCCGACGCTGGTGATGGCGCCGAACAAGACGCTCGCGGCGCAGCTGGCCACGGAGTTCCGCGAGCTGCTGCCGAACAACGCGGTGGAGTACTTCGTCTCCTACTACGACTACTACCAGCCCGAGGCGTACATCGCGTCCTCGGACACGTACATCGAGAAGGACTCGTCCATCAACGACGAGGTCGAGCGGCTGCGGCACTCGGCGACCAGCTCGCTGCTCACCCGGCGTGACGTCGTCGTGGTGGCCACCGTGAGCTGCATCTACGGCCTGGGCACCCCGCAGGAGTACGTCGACCGGATGGTGACGCTCACCGTCGGTGACCAGGTGGACCGCGACCAGCTGCTGCGCCAGTTCGTGACGATGCAGTACGCCCGCAACGACATGGCCTTCACCCGGGGCACCTTCCGGGTGCGTGGCGACACGGTCGAGATCATCCCGGTGTACGAGGAGCTCGCGATCCGCATCGAGTTCTTCGGCGACGAGATCGAGGCGATCGCGACCCTGCACCCGCTCACCGGCGACGTGGTGCGGGCCGAGCAGCAGGTGCACATCTTCCCGGCGACCCACTACGTGGCCGGTCCGGAGCGGATGGAACGCGCGATCGGCGGCATCGAGGCCGAGCTCGAGGAGAGGCTGGCCGAGTTCGAGCGGCAGGGCAAGCTGCTCGAGGCGCAGCGGCTGCGGATGCGCACCACCTACGACATCGAGATGATGCGGCAGATCGGGTCCTGCTCGGGGATCGAGAACTACTCGCGGCACATCGACGGCCGCGCCCCGGGGTCTGCACCGCACACGCTCATCGACTACTTCCCGGAGGACTTCCTCCTCGTCATCGACGAGTCCCATGTGACGGTGCCCCAGATCGGCGCCATGTTCGAGGGGGACATGTCCCGCAAGCGCTCGCTCGTCGAGCACGGGTTCCGGCTGCCGAGCGCGGTGGACAACCGCCCGCTGCGCTGGGAGGAGTTCGTCGACCGGGTCGGCCAGGCGGTCTACCTGTCGGCCACCCCCGGCAGCTACGAGCTGTCGATGTCGGACGGGGTGGTCGAGCAGATCATCCGGCCCACCGGGCTCGTCGACCCGAAGGTCGTGGTCAAGCCGACCAAGGGTCAGATCGACGACCTGCTCGAGGAGATCCGGCTGCGGGTCGAACGTGACGAGCGGGTGCTGGTCACCACGCTCACCAAGAAGATGTCCGAGGACCTCACCGACTACCTGCTCGACAAGGGCGTACGCGTGCGCTACCTGCACTCCGAGGTGGACACATTGCGCCGGGTCGAGCTGCTGCGCGAGCTCCGGATGGGGGAGTACGACGTGCTCGTCGGGATCAACCTGCTGCGCGAGGGTCTCGACCTGCCCGAGGTCTCGCTCGTGGCGATCCTGGACGCGGACAAGGAGGGGTTCCTGCGCTCGGGGACCTCGCTCATCCAGACGATCGGGCGGGCGGCGCGCAACGTCTCGGGCGAGGTCCACATGTACGCCGACCGGATCACCGCCGGCATGGCCAAGGCGATCGACGAGACCGACCGGCGCCGTGCCCGGCAGGTCGCGTACAACCTCGAGCACGGCATCGACCCGACGCCGCTGCGCAAGAGGATCAGCGACATCACCGACCTGCTGGCCCGCGAGGACGCCGACACCGCCGAGCTGCTCGGTGGCGGCGGGCGGCAGACCAGCCGGGGAAAGTCCCCGGTGCCTGGCTTCGGGTCGCGTCCCGTGCCCGCCCACGAGCGCAGCACGCTCGCCGGTGCGGCCGCCTCCGACCTCGCCGATCTCATCCAGGAGCTCACCGGGCAGATGCACGCCGCCGCCGGCGAGCTGCAGTTCGAGCTGGCGGCCCGGTTGCGTGACGAGATCTCCGGGCTGAAGAAAGAGCTGCGGCAGATGCAGGCCGCCACGGCCTGACCGGGGCGGGAACGACCACGCACCTATGAGGAGGCACGATGGACCGCTCGATCTCACTGGCGCTCGACGCGGCGGACCCACGCGCGCTCGGCACGTTCTGGGCCTACGCCCTCGGCTACGTCGAGGAGACCCCGCCGGCACCGTACGAGGACTGGCCGGCGGCGTTCGTCGGCTGGGGGCTGCCGCCGGAGCGGTGGAACGACGCCTATGTCGTGGTCGACCCCGAAGGTGCCGGGCCGCGGTTGTTCCTGCAGAAGGTGCCCGAGCCGAAGACGGCGAAGAACCGGCTGCACCTCGACGTCGGGGTGCCGGGGGCCACTCGCGAGCAGCCGTCGACGCACGACCAGGTGCGTGAGCACGCCGCCCGACTGGTGACGGCCGGCGCGTCCCTCGTCCAGGAGTTCGACGTGCCTCCCATGGGTTTCTGGATCGTGATGACCGATCCCGAGGGCAACGAGTTCTGCGTCGTGTAGCCGCGTCCTCTACAGTTGCGCCAGGAGGGGAGTACTCCCCACGACGTCATCGTCATCACGGTCGCCAGTGACTGCCGGCCCGGTGGCGTCGGGTGCGCACGTGCTGCTTGCGGCGCACCGGACGAGACCTCCGCCGTCCCTTCCTGCGTACCGGAGGTCTCCTCATGAACGTCGCCCCCTGGGTCTGGGCTCTCACCGTCGCCGTGCTGCTCGTCATGCTGGCGATCGACTACGTCGGGCACGTGCGGCACGCCCACGAGCCGTCGCTGCGCGAGTCGGCCTGGTGGTCGGCCGGGTACATCGCCGTGGCCCTCGTGTTCGGAGGCATCGTCTGGGCGGTCTGGGGTGCGCAGTACGGCGGGGAGTACTTCGCTGGCTACGTCACCGAGAAGAGCCTGTCGATCGACAACCTCTTCGTGTTCGTCCTCATCATGGCCAGCTTCCGGGTGCCCCGGGCGGCCCAGCAGAAGGTGCTGCTGGTCGGGATCACCGTGGCCCTCGTGCTGCGCACGGTGTTCATCATCGTCGGCGCGGCCCTCATCGAGAACGTGAGCTGGATCTTCTACGTCTTCGGCGCCTTCCTGCTCTACACCGCCTGGCAGCAGGTCCGGCCCTCCGGGGCGCAGGAGGAGTACGTCGAGAACGCCGCGCTGCGGCTCACCCGGCGGCTGCTGCCCACCACGGACGACTACATCGGCGACCGGCTGGTCACGCGGGTCGACGGGCGGCGCATGGTCACCCCGCTGCTCATCGTCATGGTGGCCATCGGGACGGCCGACGTGATCTTCGCGGTCGACTCGATCCCGGCGATCTTCGGGCTCACCCAGGAGACCTACCTCGTGTTTGCGGCCAACGCGTTCTCGCTGCTCGGCCTGCGCCAGCTGTTCTTCCTGGTCGACGGCCTCCTGGACCGTCTGGTCTACCTGGCGTACGGGCTGGGTGCCATCCTGGCGTTCATCGGGGCCAAGCTCGTCATCCACGCCCTGCACACGAACGAGGTCCCCTTCATCAACGGTGGCCAGCACGTGACGGGAGTCCCGGAGATCAGCACCGGGGTGTCGCTCGGGTTCATCGCAGGTGTGCTCGCCCTCACCACAGTGCTCAGCCTGCGACGGAGCAGGGCCGATGCCCGGTCGGCCGTCGCGGCCGATGCCCGCGCCGAGGTCACGGCCGACGACGAGCGGCAGGCCTGAGCCGTGGAGGTCTCGACCCTCACCTGGGCGGTGTCGATCGCGGTGGCCTGCGCCGTGCTGCTGGTCGACGTGGCGATCGTCGCGCGCCGGCCGCATGTGCCGTCCACCGCCGAGTGCCTGCGCGCACTCGGGCTGTACGTCGGCCTGGCGCTGGTCTTCGCGGTCGTGCTGTGGGCCACGGCGGGAGGCCGCTACGCCGGGGAGTTCGTGGCGGGCTGGCTCACCGAGTACTCGCTGTCGGTGGACAACCTCTTCGTCTTCCTGCTCATCATGGCCAGGTTCGCGGTGCCGAAGCAGTACCAGCAGACGGCGCTGCTCGTCGGGATCATCCTCGCGCTGGTGCTCCGGGGTCTCTTCATCGCCGTGGGTGCGGCCGCCATCTCCGCGTTCGGCTGGGTGTTCTACCTCTTCGGTGCGTTCCTGCTCTGGACCGCCTGGACGGTGGCGAAGGAGGGCACGGCCGACGAGGACGAGGAGTACGACCCGCCGCGCCTGGTCACCTGGGTGCAGAAGGCGCTGCCGTCCACCCGGGACTTCCACGGGGTGCGGCTGACCGTCCTGGAGGGCGGACGACGGCTCGCCACCCCGATGCTGCTCGTGCTCATCGCGATCGGCGTCACCGACCTGCTCTTCGCCTTCGACTCGATCCCGGCGATCTTCGGTCTGACGAGCGAGCCCTACCTCGTGCTCATGGCGAACGTGTTCGCGCTCATGGGGCTGCGCCAGCTGTACTTCCTGCTCGGCGGGCTGCTGGACAAGGTGGTGTACCTCAACATCGGGCTCGGCGTGCTGCTCGGGTTCATCGGGGTCAAGCTGTTGCTGCACGCGCTCTCCGAGAACGCGGTGCCCTTCATCAACGGGGGTGAGCCGGTGGCGTGGGCGCCCGACCTGCCCATCTGGGCGTCGCTCGGTGCGATCGTGCTCATCCTGGGCACGACGGCGGTCGCCTCGGTGCTCAAGGAGCGCCGGGACGAACGCCGGCGGTCCGTGGAGGCCTGACCCCCGAGCTGCAGTCCGGCGGCAGATGGCACAGTGGTGCTCATGCCCCGAGACCTTCGCACCGTGCTGACCGACGACCTGCTGGAGCGGGTCCACGCCCGGGCCGCCGCGCACGACCGTGACAACACCTTCCCGCACGAGGACCTCGCCGAGCTCGCGGCGCTGGGGTACCTGCGGGCGTTCGTCCCGGCGGATCTCGGTGGCCTCGGGCTGAGCCTGGAGGAGGTCGCACGCGAGCAGGCGCGACTGGCCGCCGCGGCCCCGGCGACCGCGCTGGCGGTGAACATGCACCTCGTGGTGACCGGGCTCGCGGGGCTGCTGCACGCGCGTGGGGACGACAGCGCGCTGTTCGTGCTGCAGGACGCCGCGGCCGGCGAGATCTTCGCGTTCGGCAACTCCGAGGCGGGCAACGACCTCGTCATGTTCGGGTCGCGGACGCACGCCGAGCGCACGCCTGACGGCGGGTACCGGTTCACCGGGACCAAGATCTTCACGACGCTCTCGCCGGTGTGGACCCGGCTGGCCACCTTCGGGCTCGACGAGCACGACCCTGCCGACCCCCGGCTGGTGCACGCCGTCGTCACCCGGGAGGGCACGGCGACCCGGGACGACTGGGACACGCTGGGGATGCGGGCGACCCAGTCGGCGACGACGGTGCTGGACGGCGCCTACGCACCGGCCGAACGGGTGTACCGCAGGCTCCCGCCGGGCCCGAGCGCCGACCCGTTCATCTTCGCCCTGTTCGCCTGCTTCGAGATCCTGCTGGCTGCCGTGTACACCGGGATCGGCCGCCGGGCGCTCGAGCTCGGGGCGCAGGCGACCTTCCGGCGCACGTCGTTCAAGCACCACGGCCGCAGCCTCGACCAGGACCCCGACATCCGGTGGAAGGTCGCCGACGCCGCCCTCGTGCAGGACGGCGCGGAGCTGGCCCTGTACGCGCTGGCCAGGGACGTCGACGAGCAGACGGACCACGGGTCGCGGTGGTTCGCCCAGCTCGTCGGGCTCAAGGTGCGTGCGACCGAGGGCGCCCGGGTGGTCGTGGACCTCGCGCTGCGGGTGGCCGGCGGCGGGGAGTACTTCACCGGGCACGAGCTGACCCGGCTCTACCGGGACGTGCTGGCCGGGATCTACCACCCGTCGGACGACGAGTCGGCGCACGCCACCGTGGCCGCCTCGGTGCTCGGCCCGCTGCGCGGCTGAAGGGCTACGCGTCCGTAACTTACGGTTCCGTAGGTTATCGTGACGGAGTGAGTTTCCTCAGTGTCGACGAACCGGCCCTGCACACCCCGCCGACGACGGTGAACGTCCCGGACGAGCCGCTCACGGCGACCCTCGACCGCGCGGTGCGGGACTTCCCGGACCGGGTGGCGGTCGACTTCCTGGGGCGGACCACGACGTGGGCCGAGCTCGGCCGGCAGGTTCGTCGCGCGGCAGGGGCGCTGCACGCGCTCGGTGTGCGACCGGGTGACCGGGTGGCGCTCGTGCTGCCGAACTCGACCAGCCACGTCGTGGCCTTCTGGGCAGTGCTGCGGCTCGGCGCGATCGTCGTCGAGCACAACCCGACGTACACCGCGCCGGCGATGGCCCACCAGCTCGCCGACTCCGGCGCGACCGTCGTCGTGGCGTGGGAGAAGGCCGTGCCCACGGTGCTCGAGGCGCGAGCGGCCACGTCGGTGCGCCGAGTCGTTGCCGTCGACCTCAGCCAGGACCTGCCGACCACGAAGCGCCTGGCGCTGTCCCTCCCGCTGCCCGCGGCCAAGGCGCTGCGCACCCGGTTGCGCGGACCGGTGCCGCCGCAGGTCGACTCGTGGCACCGGCTGCTGCGCCGCGCGCGGCCGTTGCCCGCGTCCTACCCGGCGCCCCGCAGCGGTGACATCGCGCTGCTGCAGTACACCGGCGGGACCACCGGGACGCCCAAGGGTGCGACCCTGCTGCACCGCAACCTCGTGGCGAACGCGCTGCAGGGCGCGGCCTGGACCGGGGCGGAGCCGGGCACCGAGGTGGTCTACGGCGTGCTGCCGTTCTTCCACGCCTTCGGGCTCACGCTGTGCCTGTCGTACACCACCCGGATCGCGGGCACCGTCGTCCTGTTCCCGAACTTCGACCCGGCCCAGGTGCTCGCTGCCCAGAAGCGCCGGCCGGGCACCTTCCTGCCGGCCGTCGCGACGATGCTCGACCGCCTGCTGGACGCGGCGGACCGGGAGGGGGCCGACCTCACCTCGTTCCGCTACGCGATCTGCGGTGCGATGGCGCTCCCGCCGGCCACCGCCGCCCGCTGGGAGAAGGCCACCCACGGCCTGGCCATCGAGGGGTACGGGATGACCGAGACCTCACCGGTCGCCCTGGGGAACCCGCTCACCGCCGCCCGTCGCCCCGGTCTGCTCGGCCTGCCGTTCCCGTCGACCAGGATCCGGGTGGTCGACCCCGAGGACACCGACCGCGACATGCCGGACGGTGCCCAGGGGGAGCTGCTCATTGCCGGTCCGCAGGTGTTCGCCGGGTACTGGAACCGCCCGGAGGAGACCGCGGAGCAGCTGCTGCCCGGTGGCTGGCTGCGGACCGGCGACCTGGTCGTCGTCGAACCCGACGGGTTCGTCCGGCTGGTCGACCGGATCAAGGAGATGATCGTCTGCGACGGGTTCAAGGTGTACCCCTCGCAGGTCGAGGACCATCTGCGGCTCATGCCCGGGGTCCTCGACGTGGCGGTGGTCGGGGAGCCGGCCGGGGACCACGGCGAGTCGGTGGTCGCGGCGATCGTGCTCGACGAGCTCATCCGCAACGTCGACCTCGCGGCCGTGCGCGCCTGGGGTGAGCAGCACCTCGCGCGGTATGCCCTGCCGCGGCGGCTCGTCGTGCTGCCCGAGCTGCCGCGCTCCCAGGTCGGCAAGGTGCTGCGCCGGGTCGTGCGCGACCACGTCCTCACGCTGCGCGAGGAGTCCTGAGCTACCAGCGACGTTCCCGCCAGGCCCGCAGCTGCGGGCGCTCGTCGCCCAGCGTGGTGGCCAGGCCGTGGCCGGGACGCACCGTCGTGCGGTCGTCGAACCGGTCGAAGACCCGCACCACGACGTCCGAGTAGAGCTGGGCGAACCGGGACGGGTCGCCGCCGGTCGAGCCGACGCCGCCGGGGAACAGTGCGTCACCGGTGAACAGGTGGGTGCGCGGCGGCTCGTCGCGCATCGGCTCGAGCAGGGCGAGTGCGACCGACCCCGGGGTGTGGCCGCGCAGCGCGATCACCTCGAGCCGTACAGCACCCACCTCGACGACGTCGCCGTGCCGCAGGACGGTGCGCACCGGCACCCCGGTGGCCTGCGTGATCGCGTCGGCGTCGGCCTCGCCCGCGACGACGGCCGCGCGGGTGCGCTCCACCACCGCGGCCAGCGCACCCAGGTGGTCGGAGTGCCGGTGGGTGACGACGACGACGTCGAGCCCACCGCGGGGCAACCCGAGCCGCAACAGCTCGGTGAGCCTGTCCGGCTCGTCGCCCGGGTCGACGAGGAGCTGGCGGCGGGCCACGGGGTCGGTGAGCAGGTAGGCGTTGGTGGCCATCGGCCCGACGACCGCCGAGCGCAGCTGCACCGGGCCGAGGGTCTCGGTGGTCTGCTCCACGCAGCACATCATCCACGACGCGCCGGGATCGAACAGGTGTGCGATGTGGGTGGGTCCGACGTAGACTCACCGACCGTGAACGACCGCCTGGTGGTCCGTGGTGCCCGAGAGCACAACCTTCGCGACATCGACATCGACATCCCGCGCGACCAGCTGGTCGTGTTCACCGGGCTGTCCGGGTCCGGCAAGTCGTCGTTGGCCTTCGACACGATCTTCGCCGAGGGACAGCGCCGGTACGTCGAGTCGTTGTCCGCCTACGCCCGCCAGTTCCTGGGCCAGATGGACAAGCCCGACGTCGACTTCATCGAGGGGCTGTCGCCCGCGGTCTCGATCGACCAGAAGTCGACCAACCGGAACCCGCGGTCCACGGTCGGCACGATCACCGAGGTCTACGACTACCTCCGGCTGCTGTTCGCGCGGGCCGGCACGCAGCACTGCCCGGTCTGCGGCGAGCAGGTCACCGCCCAGACGCCGCAGCAGATCGTCGACCGTCTGCTCCAGCTGCCCGAGGGCACGCGCTACCAGGTGCTCGCGCCCGTGGTGCGCGGGCGCAAGGGGGAGTACACCGACCTGTTCGCCGAGCTGCAGGCCAAGGGCTTCGCGCGGGCTCGGGTCGACGGCGAGGTCGTGCAGCTCACCAGCCCGCCGACGCTGGAGAAGAAGCTCAAGCACTCCATCGAGGTCGTGGTCGACCGGCTGGTGGCCCGCGACGGCGTGCAGCGTCGTCTCACCGACTCGGTCGAGACGGCGCTGGGGCTCGCCGGCGGACTGCTCGTCATCGAGCTCGTGGACGCCGAGGCGGACGACCCGACCCGGGAGCGCCGGTTCTCCGAGAAGCGGGCCTGCCCCAACGACCACGTCCTCACCCTCGACGAGATCGAGCCCCGGACCTTCTCCTTCAACGCCCCGTACGGCGCGTGCCCGGAGTGCACCGGCATCGGGTCGCGGCTCGAGGTGGACCCCGACCTCGTGGTCCCCGACGACGAGCTGAGCCTGGGCCAGGGCGCCATCGCACCGTGGGCGCAGACCTCGTCGGAGTACTTCGAGCGCGTGCTCAGCGCACTCGCGCAAGACCTCGAGTTCTCGATGGACACCCCGTGGCGGGCGCTGCCGCAGCGGGCGAAGGACGCCGTGCTGCACGGGCGCGACCACGAGGTGCACGTGCGCTACCGCAACCGGTGGGGCCGTGAGCGGCAGTACGCAACGGGGTTCGAAGGCGTCATCTCCTTCCTCGAGCGGCGGCACGCCGAGACCGACTCGGAGTGGAGCAAGGAGAAGTACGAAGCCTTCATGCGGGAGGTCCCGTGCCCGGTGTGCCAGGGCGCCCGGCTCAAGCCCGAGGTGCTCGCCGTCCGGGTCGGCGGCTGCTCGATCGCGCAGGTCTGCGAGCTGCCGATCCGGGAGGCCCGGGACTTCCTCGACGCCCTCGTGCTCGGCCCGCGGGAGCAGGCCATCGCTGCCCAGGTGCTCAAGGAGATCCAGGCCAGGCTCGGCTTCCTGCTCGACGTCGGGCTCGACTACCTCTCGCTCATGCGGCCGGCGGCCACCCTGTCCGGCGGGGAGGCGCAGCGCATCCGGCTGGCCACCCAGATCGGGTCCGGGCTGGTCGGTGTGCTCTACGTGCTCGACGAACCGTCGATCGGGTTGCACCAGCGCGACAACCGCCGGCTCATCGACACCCTCACCCGGCTGCGTGACCTGGGCAACACGCTCATCGTCGTCGAGCACGACGAGGACACCATCCGCACCGCCGACTGGATCGTCGACATCGGCCCGGGCGCGGGGGAGCACGGCGGCCATGTCGTGCACTCCGGGGACCTGGCCGGGCTGCTGGCCAACCAGGAGTCGGTCACCGGGGCATACCTGTCGGGCCGCCGGACCATCCCGATGCCGGCCACGCGCCGGCCGGTCGACCGGTCGCGACAGCTCACGGTGGTCGGCGCCCGGGAGCACAACCTGCGGGGCATCGACGTCTCGTTCCCGCTCGGCGTGCTCACGGCGGTCACCGGGGTCTCGGGCTCAGGGAAGTCGACCCTGGTGAACTCGATCCTGTACACCGTGCTGGCCAACGAGCTCAACGGTGCGCGGCAGGTCGCGGGCCGGCATCGCCGGGTCACCGGGCTGGAGCACCTGGACAAGGTGGTGCACGTCGACCAGGGGCCGATCGGGCGCACCCCGCGGTCCAACCCGGCGACCTACACCGGCGTCTGGGACCACGTGCGCAAGCTGTTCGCGGAGACCACCGAGGCCAAGGTCCGCGGCTACACGCCGGGTCGGTTCTCGTTCAACGTCAAGGGCGGCCGGTGCGAGGCGTGCTCGGGTGACGGGACGCTCAAGATCGAGATGAACTTCCTGCCGGACGTCTACGTGCCGTGCGAGGTGTGCCACGGCGCGCGGTACAACCGGGAGACGCTCGAGGTGCACTTCAAGGGCAAGACGGTCGCCGACGTGCTGGCCATGCCCATCGAGGAGGCGGCGGAGTTCTTCGCGGCCGTGCCGTCGATCGCCCGGCACCTGCGGACCCTCGTGGACGTCGGGCTCGGCTACGTCCGTCTCGGGCAGCCTGCGCCGACGCTGTCCGGCGGCGAGGCGCAGCGCGTCAAGCTGGCCTCGGAGCTGCAGCGGCGCTCGACGGGACGCACGGCCTACGTGCTGGACGAGCCGACCACGGGGCTGCACTTCGAGGACATCCGCAAGCTGCTCGGCGTGCTGCAGTCGCTCGCCGACAAGGGCAACACCGTCATCGTCATCGAGCACAACCTGGACGTCATCAAGAACGCCGACTGGGTGATCGACATGGGACCCGAGGGCGGGTCGGGCGGTGGTCTCGTCGTCGCCGAGGGCACCCCCGAGCACGTGGCCACGGTCGCGGCCAGCCACACCGGTCGCTTCCTCGCCGAGGTGCTCGACCAGGGCGCGGCGCGGCGCGTGAGCGCCTGAACCGACCTGCAGGCGTCATGCGTCCGACCGCCCGAGGCGACGTGCCCGTCGGCGGCCGATCGCTCAGCGCAGCGTGACGGGTGCCGGGCGCACGTCCACCGGGAAGTTGACGGACCGGGCGATGAAGCAGTGCTCGTGCGCGCGTTCGTGCACCTCGGCGAGCAGCTCGTCGGTCACGGGTGTGCCGGACGACGTGGTGGCGGACGCAGTGACGTGCGGACGGAGCACGACGTCGCGGAACTGCCCGTGGCCGGCGGCCTCGATCCGCATCGTGCCCGAGGCGCGGTCGGCGTAGTCGAGGACCACCACGCCGGACTCGGCCGCCAGGTGCAGGAGCCAGAGCATGTGGCACTGCGCGAGCGCGCCGACCAGCAGGTCCTCGGGCGACCACCGGGTCGGGTCGCCCCGGAAGGCCGGGTCCGACGTCCCCGGCAAGGGTGGGCGACCGGCCGCTCGAAGCTCGTGGTCGCGTCCGTACGAGGTGTAGCTCACGGTGCCCACGTCCCGGGCACCCAGCCACACGAGGTCGACGTCGTAGGTGTGCAGCGCCGGCATGCGCTCACGGTAGCCGCGACCGGCTGACTCGGCCGCCCGGGGCCGTCCGCGAGAGCCCGTGGCACCGGTGGGCAGGGGCGCCGGCTCGGTGTGTCGGCGGGTCCGGGAGCAACGGCCGTGCGGACGGTGTGTCAGGGCGGCGAACTAGGCTCGGCACCATGGCCGACCCCGCCTCCTACCGCCCGGCGCCGGGGGAGATCCCCGACTCGCCCGGGGTCTACCGGTTCTCGGACGAGCACGGCCGGGTCATCTACGTCGGCAAGGCCAAGAGCCTGCGCAGCCGGCTGGCCAACTACTTCCAGGACATCACCGGGCTGCACCCCCGCACCCGTCAGATGGTGACGACAGCGGCGAGCGTGCAGTGGACGGTGGTGGGCACCGAGGTCGAGGCGCTGGCCCTGGAGTACTCCTGGATCAAGGAGTTCGACCCGCGGTTCAACGTGAAGTACCGCGACGACAAGTCGTACCCCTACCTGGCGGTGACCCTGGCCGACGCCGTGCCGCGGGTCCAGGTGATGCGCGGTGCGAAGCGGCCGGGCACCCGGTACTTCGGGCCGTACGCGCACGCCTGGGCGATCCGGGAGACGGTCGACCTGCTGCTGCGCGTGTTCCCGGTGCGCACCTGCTCGGCCGGCGTGTACCGGCGGTCGCAGCAGCAGGGGCGCCCGTGCCTGCTCGGTTACATCGACAAGTGCTCGGCGCCGTGCGTCGGTCGCATCTCGCCGGACGACCACCACCGCCTCGCGGAGGACTTCTGCGACTTCATGGCGGGGGACACCGGACGCTTCACCCGACGGCTGACGGCGGCGATGAAGGCGGCGGCCGCCGACCTCGACTACGAGCGCGCGGCGCGGCTGCGGGATGACATCGCGACCCTCGAGCGGGCCACCGAGCGCAACGCCGTCGTGCTGCGTGACGGTACCGATGCCGACGTGTTCGCCCTGGCCGGTGACGACCTCGAGGCGGCGGTCCAGGTGTTCCATGTGCGGGACGGCCGGATCCGCGGTCAGCGCGGGTGGGTCGTCGAACGCGTCGAGGACGTGACGGACGCCGAGCTGGTCGAACGTCTGCTCACCCAGGTCTACGGCTCGGTCGACCAGTCCGGTGACGGCACGGCGGTGCCGCGCGAGGTGCTCGTCCCGGTGCTGCCGCCCGACCAGGAGCAGATGGAGGCGTGGCTGGGGGCGCTGCGCGGGCGGAAGGTATCGGTGCGGGTGCCGCAGCGCGGTGAGAAGCACGAGCTGGCGGCGACGGTCGCCAAGAACGCCGAGCACGCCCTCGCGCTGCACCGCACCCGGCGGGCCGGCGACCTCACGACGCGCAGCCAGGCGCTGCAGGAGATCCAGGAGGCGCTCGACCTGGACACCGCCCCGCTGCGGATCGAGTGCTACGACGTCTCGCACAACCAGGGCACCTACCAGGCCGCCTCGATGGTGGTCTTCGAGGACGGGCTGCCCCGCAAGAGCGAGTACCGGGTGTTCACGGTGCGCGGGCCGGACGGCGACGGTGCGGTCGACGACACCGCGGCGATGCGCGAGGTGATCGGACGTCGGTTCCGGCGCTACCTGGCCGACCGTGACGCCGCCGGTGACCTGGAGCTGGCTGATGCGGGTGACGACGAGACCGACGGACGGACCCGCTCCGGCCCGGTCGACGAGAGCACCGGCCGTCCGCGCCGCTTCGCGTACCCCCCGAACCTCGTCGTGGTCGACGGGGGCCCGCCGCAGGTGGCTGCTGCGGCGGAGGCGATGGCCGAGCTCGGCATCGACGACGTCGCACTGTGCGGCCTGGCCAAGCGGCTGGAGGAGGTCTGGTTGCCGGGCGAGGCGTACCCGGTGATCCTGTCGCGCAGCTCGCAGGGGCTCTACCTGCTGCAACGGGTGCGTGACGAGGCCCACCGGTTCGCGATCACGGCCCACCGACGCCGGCGCAGCAAGGGGATGACCGCCTCGGCCCTCGACCGCGTGCCGGGGCTGGGACCGACCCGCCGGGCGGCGCTGCTCGCCGAGTTCGGGTCCGTCCGTCGGCTGCGCGAGGCCACGGTCGAGCAGGTCGCCGCGGTGCCCGGCATCGGGCCCGCCACGGCGGCCGCGGTGCTCCGGGCGTTGTCCGGGGATCCGGTCGACGCCGACGCACCTCGTGCGACACCTGGCAGGATCGAGGCATGACCGACGAGCCGTCCCCCACCACGGTCCCCGCAGGGATCCCGGCGTTGGAGGCCGCGGCGGGAGCGCCACGGCTCTCACCTCCTCGGGTTGTCCTCATCACCGGGATGTCCGGGGCGGGTCGCTCCCGGGCGGCCGCGGTCCTGGAGGACCTCGGCTGGTACGTCGTGGACAACCTGCCTGCGCAGATGCTCGAGCCGCTCGTCGGCATGATGACCTCCGGGACCGCGGCGCAGGGCGCCCAGCGTCTGTGCGCCGTGATCGACGTGCGCGGCCGGGACTTCGCCGACCTGTCGGGGGTGCTGGACCAGCTGCGCCGCCAGGGTGTCGAGCTGCGGGTCCTGTTCCTGGACGCCTCCGACGAGGTGCTCGTGCGGCGGTACGAGCAGGTGCGTCGACCGCACCCCTTGCAGGGCGATCGCACCGTGCTCGACGGGATCACGGCCGAACGTGCAGCTCTGGCCGAGCTGCGCGCCCGGGCCGACTGGGTGCTCGACTCCTCGGCGACCACGGTGCACGACCTGGCGCGACAGGTCCGCGCCGCGGTCGCCGAGCCGGGGGAGGACCAGGTCCAGGTCTCGTTGCTGTCGTTCGGGTTCAAGTACGGGATCCCGCTGGACGCCGACCACGTCGTCGACGTGCGCTTCCTGGCGAACCCCTACTGGATCAGCGAGCTGCGGCACCTGACCGGACGCGACGGTCCGGTGCGTGACTACGTGCTGGGCCAGCCCGGTGCGCTCACGTTCGTCGACCGCTACGTCGCGGCCCTCGAACCGGTGCTCGAGGGCTACCGCCGGGAGGAGAAGTACTACGTGACGATCGCGGTCGGCTGCACGGGCGGCAAGCACCGCTCGGTCGCGATCAGCGAGGCCATCGCGCAGCGGCTGCGGGAGGCGGGCTGCCGGGTCTCGGTGCTGGCACGGGACCTCGGCAAGGAGTGAGCCCGGTGGACGACCTGCGGCGCGTGCGAGGGGGCAGGCGCGGGCCGGCGGTGGTGGCGCTCGGCGGCGGGCACGGCCTGTCGGCGACCCTGGAGGCGCTGCGCCACCTCACGGACGCGATCACGGCCGTCGTCACCGTCGCGGACGACGGTGGCTCGTCGGGCCGGCTGCGCGACGAGCTCGGGGTCCTCCCGCCCGGGGACCTGCGGATGGCGCTGGCCGCCCTGTGCGACGACGACGGTCCCGGCCGGATGTGGCGCGAGGTGCTGCAGCACCGGTTCTCCTCGCTCGGGCCGCTCGACCAGCACGCCGTGGGGAACCTGCTCATCGCGGGCGCGTGGGAGGTGCTCGGGGACCCGGTGGCCGGGCTCGACCTGGTCGCCGAGCTGCTCGGCGCGCGCGGTCGGGTGCTGCCGATGTGCGGGGTGCCGCTGCGGATCGAGGCCGAGGTACGTCGCCCGGACGGCGGGCTGGACCTCGTGGTCGGGCAGAGCGAGGTGGCGCGCTGCGCGCGGCCGATCGAGCGGGTGCGGCTGCTGCCGGCCGAGCCGCCGGCGTGCACCCAGTCGGTCGAGGCGGTGCTGGCGGCCGACGTCGTCGTGGTCGGACCGGGATCCTGGTACACCTCGGTGCTGCCGCACCTGCTGGTCCCGGCCCTCGGTGCGGCGCTGCAGAGCACCCGCGCCCGCACGATCGTGGTGCTCAACATCGCGCCCGAGGAGGCGGGGGAGACCGCGGGCATGCGCGCCTACGAGCACCTGGCGGTGCTGCGCGAGCACGCGCCGGGGCTGTGCGTCGAGGCGGTGGTGGCCGATCCGAGCTCGGTGGACGACATCGACCGGTTGGACGAGCTCGCGGGGACGATGGGCGCTCGGCTGCTCGTCCGCCAGGTGCGACGCGGTGACGGCTCGGCCCGGCACGACCCCTTGCGGCTCGCCGCGGCGCTGCGGGACGTCACCGAGGGCGTCCTCGGTGACGTCGACGTGCGCATCGATACCGCTCGGGGCGACGCATCGGCCGGCACCGGCCGCCCGCGTACCGCGTGATCGCCCGGTGCTGCACGGCGCCGGCACCGCGCGCCGTGCAGCACAGCCGGGCGCCCCGCCCCTCCCTCGACCCTGAGGTGACGGTGAGCCACCGGCCGGTGGCTCACCGGACCGGAGGTGGTCAGCGCCGCTCGCGACCGGACGGGGCCTGCGTCTTGAACTGGCTGTACCAGAGCCGGCGGTAGAGACCGTCCTGCGCGAGCAGGTCGTCGTGGCGTCCTTGCTCGACGATCCTGCCCTTGTCGACCACGAGGATGGCGTCGGCGTCCGAGATGGTGGACAGACGGTGCGCGATCACGAACGACGTCGTGCCGGACATCAGACGGCGCAAGCCCTCCTGGATGAGCCGCTCGGTGCGGGTGTCGACGTTCGACGTGGCCTCGTCGAGGATCAGGATGCGTGGGCGGGCCACCATCGCCCGCGCGATCGTGAGCATCTGGCGCTGGCCCTGGCTGAGGTTGGCGCCGCGTTCGACGAGCATCGTGTCGTAGCCGTCGGGCAGGAGCTCGATGAAGTGGTGCGCATTGGCCCGCGTGGCCGCCTCGATGCACTCCTCGTCGGTGGCGCCTTCGCGCGCGTAGCGCAGGTTGTTCATGATCGTGTCGGAGAACAGGAACGCCTCCTGCAGCACCATGCCGACGTTCGACCGCAGGCTGGCGATGGTGACCTCGGACAAGGGCTGGTCGTCGACCAGGATCTCGCCTGCGTCCACGTCGTAGTACCGCGTGAGGATGTTGATGATCGTGCTCTTGCCCGCACCCGTCGGGCCGCAGATGCCGATCTTCTGGCCGGGCAGCGCCGTGAAGGTGTTGTCGTGCAGGATGCGTCGGCCGGGCACGTAGGAGAAGTCGACGTGACGGAACTCGACCTTGCCTGCCTCGAAGCGCAGCGGCGCGGCGTCCGGCGCGTCCACGACGGTGGGGGCGTCGTCGACGATCTCGAGCACCCGCCGTCCGGCTGCCGCAGCAGCCAGTGTGGTCGTCGCCAGGTTCGCCAGGTCGGACAGCGGTGAGGCGAGCAGCCCTGCGAGGCCGACGAACGCGATGACCTCGCCGACGTCGGCCTGGCCGTCAGCGGCCAGCAGCCCGCCGGTGACCAGCACCACGACCATCTGCACGGTGGTCATGGCCATGGTGGCCGGGAACTGCAGCAACCCCGTGAAGGTCGCGTGGGAGGCCGTCTCGAAGACCTCGCCGGCCGCGACGCGGTGCTGCTCGTCGGCCCAGGCCTGGCGCCGCGTCGAGATCAGGACGCCGTGGCCCGAGATCGTCTCCTCCTGGAAGCCGGACAGGTCGCCGAGCTGCTCCTGGAGCCGGGCGTAGGCCGGGCCGGCTGCACGGGCCACTCCGGCGGCCACGAGCAGCAGCACCGGGACGACCGAGAGAGCAGCGAGCGTGAGCCGCCAGTTGGTGACCACCATCAGGACGACGGTGAGCAGGATCTGGAAGGTGCCGCGCATGATCTGCGACACCGCGTTCTCGTTGAAGGTCGCCACCGACTCCGTGTCGTTGGTGACCCGGCTCAGCAGCTGGCCGACGGGCTGGCGGTCGAAGAAGCCGAGCGACAGCCGCTGCATCGTGCCGAACATGTCGCGCTGCAGGCGCATCGTCGCCGACGTGGCCAGTCGCGTCATCATGAGCTCGGAGACGCCGGCGAGGAGGACGTAGAGCAGCGCCGACACCGCGGCGACGACGACCCAGCGCCGCAACGCCGGCAGGTCCGACGAGCGCATGGCGTTGACAGCCGCCCCGGTGAGCGCGGGGACGGCGGTGAGGGCCACCACGGAGAGCGCCCGCAGCGCCACGGCCGACCAGAACGTCAGCTGTGAGCCCCGGCCTGCGACGTAGGAGAACAACCTGCCGATGACCCCGCGCCCGTCGGGCGCGCGCGGTGGCACGAGGCGGGCCGTGGGCCCGGACCCGCTCATCGTCCCGCTCCGGCGATCGGGCCCAGCTGCGACTCGTAGATCTCGCGGTACAGCGCGCTGCGTCCGAGCAGCTCGGTGTGCGTGCCCTGGTCGGCGATCCTGCCCTCGTCGAGCAGCACGATGCGGTCGAGGTCGATCACCGCACTGATCCGCTGTGCGACGTAGATCACGGTGGTACCGAGGGCGTCCTGGGGGATGGCGGCCTGCACCCGCGTCTCGGTGGCGACGTCGAGCGCGCTGGTCGAGTCGTCGAGGATGAGCACCCGGGGCCGGGGGACGAGCGCCCTGGCCATCGAGAGTCGTTGGCGCTGCCCGCCGCTGAAGTTGTAGCCGCGACGGGCCACGGGGGAGTCCCAGCGCTGCGGGAGCGCCTCGACGAAGTCGAAGGCGTCGCAGGCGCGGGCCGCCTCGTGGATCCGGTCGTCGGTGGCTTCCGGGCTGGCGAAGCGCACGTTCTCCCGCACGTCGCCCTGGAACAGAACCGCCTCCTGCAGCGCTGTGCTCACCACGGCACGCAGCTGGTCGAGCGGGATGTCGCGCACGTCGACGTCATCGATCGTGACGCTCCCCGCCCGCACGTCGTAGAACCGCGGCACCAGGTTCACCAGCGAGGTCTTGCCCGAACCGGTCGGTCCGAGGATCCCCACGGACTGGCCCGGCTCGATGACGAGGTCGATGCCGTGCAGCACGTCGTGCCCCGCCTCGCCGGACTCGTCGTAGGAGAAGCGCACACCGGTGAACACCACCCGTGCCCCGTCCTGGTCGGCGACCCGGGTCTGTCCGCCTTCCGGCAGCGTCGGGCCGGTGTCGACGAGCTCGAAGACCCGTCGCGCCGACGTGGCGCCCCGCAGGAGGTAGGGCGCGATGACGGCGGCCAGCGCGAGCGGCACCACCACCAGGCTCAGGTACTGGATGAACGCCGTGACCTGACCGATCGAGGTCCCGTCGTTCGCCACCACCTTGTCGCCGCCGACGAGCAGGGTGAGCACGATGCCGAGCTGGGTGACGGTCGTGAGGACGGGGCTCAGCAGCGCCACCCGGAACGCGGCAGAGGCGGCCGGCCGGCGCAGTGCCTCGGTGCGCTCGTCGAACCTGGCGGCCTCGAGCTTCTCCCGCCCGAAGGCCTTCACCACCCGGACGCCGGCGAGGTTCTCCTGCAGCGCGCTGTTCACCTCGTCGAGGCGGCGCTGGCGCTCGGCGTAGGCCCGCTCCATCGGCGGGACCAGGACGGTGGCTGCGGCCAGCACGGCCGCGGCCACCAGGAGCAGGATCCACACCATCCCGGGTGTGTCGACCAGCGCCAGACCCACGGACACGACGAGCATGAAGGGCGCGTAGAGCAGCAGCATGACGCCGAACAGCACGGCGTTGGCGACGTTGGTGACGTCCGAGTTGAGGCGCACCAGCAGGTTCCCCGTGCGCATCGCGTCGAAGTTGCCGAACGAGAACCGCTGGATGCTCGCGTAGGCCTGGGTGCGCAGCGCGTACGCCGTGCCCTGCGAGAAGAACACCGCGATCACCGCGACGCCGGTGAGCAGCAGGCCGGCCGCGACGCCGAGCGTGGCCATCCACAGCCCGGTGTCGACGATGACGGTCGTGTCACCAGCGAGGAGACCGTCGTTGACCAGCCGAGCGTTGAGCGCGGCGGTGCCGAGCGTGCAGCCGGCCGACAGCAGCAGGAGCACCTGCGACAGGATCAGCCGCCCGCGGTAGGGGCGATACAGGGCGAGGACACGTCCGACCGCGTGCATGGCATGTGGTGTACCACATGGAGGTCGTCGGGGCGGGTCGGCCGCGTGCGTCCGCAGCTCAGCGTCCCCCCAGGGGTGGCGCCAGCTCGCGGAGCGGCGGTGCTCAGTGCCCGGCGAGCAGCTTGACGATGATGACGGCCGCTGCGAGCAGCACCGTGCCGCCCACGTACATCAAGGACCGGCCGACAGGCATCGGGAGGGACCGCGCAGCGAGGTACCCGACGACGGCGACCAGCGCGAGCAGCAGGAGCTCGGCGGTGACGAGCCCGGCCTCGCCGCCCAGAGCGAGCACGGGCAGAGCAGCCAGGACCGCGACCGACATCCCGCCCGCGAGCTGGGCTGACAACGCCCGCCGGGCGTGGGCGTCGAGGCGTCCGGCGGAGAGCAGCCTGCTCGAGAGGATGAACGCGACCTGGTGCGCGAGGAGCAGCCCGACCCCGGTGAGCAGGATCACCGCCGCGAGCTCGAGAGCCGTCTCGTCCTCCACCGGTGGCGGCGTGGCGATGAGCACCGCGAGCAGCGAGAGGCTCACGTACAGGGCCATGGTGACCGCGTCCCGCACGACCTCGCGGTCGTGCGGCGAGAGCCTGGCCAGGTCCGTGACTGGTTCGTCGGGCATCTGGGTCCACTCCTCACGACGGTGCCACGCCTGGCACTGACCAGAATCGACGGCTGCAGGGCCGACCTTGAGCCTGCGCCGGGGTGGCGCGCCGCCGGGACGCCCTCACCGAGCAGCCCGAGGCACCGTCCGTGCCGCAGGGCCGGCTCGTGGTCGATGTCACGGGATGCCCACCGGGGTGCCGTGCTGCTGTGGCATAGTGACGCAAACCCGCCCGGACTGGCCAGGAGTGATCTCAGATGGACCTGGATGTGCCCGCCGCGGTGGCACGATGTGGGCCATGTCGCTGACAGCCCAGGTCAAGGACGAGCTCGCCCGGCTGAAGATCGACAGGACGTCCTGCCGCAAGGCCGAGGTCTCGGCGACGCTGCGGTTCGCCGGGGGGCTGCACATCATCTCCGGGCGGATCGTCATCGAGGCCGAGCTGGACACCGGGGTCGCCGCTCGTCGGTTGCGCCAGGCCATTCTCGACGTGTACGGGCACACCGCCGAGATCATCGTCGTGACCGGCGGTGGTCTGCGGCGCGGCAGCCGGTACGTCGTGCGGGTCATCAAGGACGGCGAGTCGCTCGCGCGCCAGACCGGTCTGCTGGACAACCGAGGCCGGCCGGTGCGCGGGCTGCCGTCGCAGGTGGTCTCGGCCGGTGTCGGCGAGGCGGAGGCGGCCTGGCGCGGGGCGTTCCTGGCGCACGGGTCGCTCACCGAGCCGGGGCGCTCGGCCGCGCTCGAGGTGACCTGTCCGGGGCCCGAGGCGGCGCTGGCACTCGTGGGTGCGGCCCGCAGGCTGGGCATCGCGGCCAAGGCCCGGGAGGTGCGTGGCGTCGACCGCGTGGTGATCCGGGACGGTGACGCGATCTCGGCCATGCTCATCCGGCTCGGTGCGCACGAGGCGATGCTGGTCTGGGAGGAGCGTCGGGTCCGTCGCGAGGTGCGCGGCACCGCGAACCGGCTCGCCAACTTCGACGATGCGAACCTGCGTCGTTCGGCCCGGGCCGCCGTGGCGGCCGGTGCCCGGGTGGAGCGGGCCTTCGAGATCCTCGGCGAGGACCTCCCCGACCACCTGCGGCAGGCCGGTGAGCTGCGGCTGGCCCACAAGCAGGCGTCGCTGGAGGAGCTCGGACGGCTGTCCGAGCCACCGCTGACCAAGGACGCGGTGGCCGGCCGGATCCGCCGTCTGCTGGCCACGGCCGACAAGCGCGCGGCTGAGCTGGGGATCCCGGACACCGAGGCCGGGCTCAACTTCGACCTGCTCGACCTCTGACAGGCCGCTGACCTGCGGGTGCGCCCCCGGACCTACGTCATGGCGACCCCGGTGCTTTCGATATAGGGTCGTGTCATCCGATCGTCACACAACAGCAACGCGCCGGGAACGATTTCGTCCCGGATCGTCCTGGGCGACCGGGCCCGCACATCGGCGTGCACACGTGACACCGCAATCAACTGGTGCGTCGATCTCCTCGACGCGACCTGAGGAGGGCTAGTGACCATCAAGGTCGGGATCAACGGCTTCGGCCGTATCGGGCGCAACTTCTACCGGGCGATCATCGCCTCGGGCGCTGACATCGAGATCGTCGGGGTCAACGACCTCACGGACAACAAGACGCTCGCACACCTGCTGAAGTACGACACGGTGCTGGGTCGCTTCCCGGAGACCGTCGAGTACGACGACGACAACATCATCGTCGGCGGCAAGAAGATCCGTGCCCTCGCCGAGCGCAACCCCGCCGACCTGCCCTGGGCCGAGCTGGGTGCCGACATCGTCATCGAGTCGACCGGCTTCTTCACCGACGCGACCAAGGCCAAGGCCCACATCGAGGCCGGCGCCAAGAAGGTCATCATCTCCGCCCCGGCGAAGAACGAGGACGCGACGTTCGTCATGGGTGTCAACCACACCCTGTACGACTCGGCCGCGCACCACGTCATCTCCAACGCGTCGTGCACCACGAACTGCCTGGCCCCGGTGGCCAAGGCGCTCAACGACGCGATCGGCATCGAGCGTGGCCTCATGACCACGATCCACGCCTACACCGGTGACCAGAACCTGCAGGACGGCCCGCACCGCGACCTTCGTCGTGCCCGTGCCGCCGCGCAGAACATCGTCCCGACCTCGACCGGTGCGGCCAAGGCCGTCGCCCTCGTGCTCCCCGAGCTCAAGGGCAAGCTGGACGGGTTCGCGCTGCGCGTCCCGGTCATCACCGGCTCGGCCACGGACCTGACCTTCACCGCCTCGCGCGAGGTCACCGTCGAGGAGGTCAACGCTGCGGTCAAGGCCGCCGCCGAGGGCCCGCTCAAGGGTGTCCTGGAGTACGTCGAGGACGAGATCGTCTCGACCGACATCGTCACCAACCCGCACCAGAGCATCTTCGACTCCAAGCTCACCAAGGTGAGCGGCGACCTGGTCAAGATCATCGCCTGGTACGACAACGAGTGGGGCTACTCCAACAGCCTGGTCGCGCTGACCAGCTACGTGGGCGAGCGTCTCTGACCTTCGCCTGAAGACCACTGACCGAGCGTCCGCGTGCACTGCAGCTTCCCGTGCGCGCGGACGCTCGTCATGTGCGGACCTCCCGCCCGTGACCGGCAACCGGCGACCGGGCGACGACCACGAATGAGGAGATCATGAAGACCATCGAGGACCTCGGCGACCTGCGCGGCAAGCGCGTGCTCGTCCGGTCGGACTTCAACGTGCCGCTCGACGGCACGACCATCACCGACGACGGCCGCATCCGGGCCGCGCTCCCGACCCTGCAGCTGCTGCTGGGCAAGGGCGCCAAGGTCGTCGTCATGGCGCACCTGGGCCGGCCGAAGGGCACCCCGGACGCCAAGTACTCGCTGGCCCCCGTCGCCGCCCGCCTGGGCGAGCTGCTCGGTCAGCCCGTCGCCCTCGCGCAGGACCTCGTGGGCCCGTCCGCGAAGGCCACGGTCGCTGCGCTGGCCGACGGCCAGATCGCGCTGCTGGAGAACGTGCGGTTCGACGCCCGCGAGACCAGCAAGGACGAGGCGGAGCGCGGTGCGCTCGCCGACGAGCTGGCCGAGCTCGCCGACGCCTTCGTCTCCGACGGCTTCGGTGTCGTGCACCGCAAGCAGGCGTCCGTCTACGACATCGCCCACAAGCTGCCGTCCGCGGTCGGCCTGCTTGTGCTCAAGGAGGTCTCGTCGCTGCGCAAGGCGACCGACGACCCGGCGCGTCCCTACGTCGTCGTGCTGGGCGGGGCCAAGGTCTCCGACAAGCTCGGCGTCATCTCCAACCTGCTCACCAAGGCCGACCGCCTGGTCATCGGCGGCGGCATGGCCTACACGTTCCTCGTGGCGCAGGGCAACACCGTCGGCACCTCGCTGCTCGAGGCCGACCAGGTCGAGACCGTCAAGGGCTACCTCGAGCAGGCCGCGGCCAAGGGCGTCGAGATCGTGCTCCCGGTCGACACCGTGGTGGCACCGGAGTTCGCCGCGGACGCCGTCGCGACCGTCGTGCCGTCCACCCAGATCCCGGACGACCAGATGGGCCTCGACATCGGCCCGAAGACGCGCGAGCTGTTCGCCTCCAAGATCGTCGACGCCAAGACCGTCGTCTGGAACGGCCCTGCGGGCGTGTTCGAGTTCGAGGCGTTCTCGGCGGGCACCCGGGCCGTGGCCCAGGCGCTGGTCGACGCGGGCCACAACGGCGGGTTCTCCATCGTCGGCGGCGGTGACTCGGCCGCGGCCGTGCGCATCCTCGGCTTCGACGAGGCCGACTTCGGCCACATCTCCACGGGTGGCGGCGCCTCCCTGGAGTTCCTCGAGGGCAAGTCCCTCCCCGGCATCGCCGTCCTGGAAGGCTGACCCATGGCCACGCGTACCCCGCTCATGGCGGGCAACTGGAAGATGAACCTCGACCACCAGCAGGCGATCGCCACCGTGCAGAAGCTGGCCTGGGCGCTCAAGGACGGCAAGCACGACTACGCCGCCGTCGAGGTGGCCGTGCTGGTCCCGTTCACCGACCTGCGGTCGGTGCAGACGCTGGTCGACGCGGACAAGCTCGAGCTCAAGTACGGCGCGCAGGACGTGTCGGCGCACGAGTCGGGCGCCTACACCGGTGAGATCTCGCCGGTGTTCCTGTCCAAGCTCGGTGTCACCTACGTCGCGATCGGTCACTCCGAGCGCCGGCAGTACCACGGCGAGGACGAGGCGGTCACCAACGCCAAGGTGAAGTCGGCCCTCGGCGCCGGCCTCGTGCCGATCCTGTGCGTGGGTGAGGAGCTGTCGGTGCGTGAGGAGGGCCGTCAGGTCCCGCACACGCTCGCCCAGCTCGACGGCGGGCTGGAGGGCCTGACGGCCGCCCAGGTCGCCGGTCTGGTGATCGCGTACGAGCCGGTCTGGGCGATCGGCACCGGCAAGACCGCCACGCCCGAGGACGCGCAGGAGCTGGCCGAGGCCATCCGGGTGCGGATCGGCGAGCTGTACGACGCCGCGACGGCCCAGGCGGTCCGGGTGCTCTACGGCGGTTCGGTGAAGTCGTCGAACGTCGCGGCCCTCATGACCAAGCCCGACGTCGACGGTGCCCTCGTGGGCGGGGCGAGCCTCGACCCCGAGGAGTTCGCCAAGATCGCGCGCTACCAGTCGCACACGCTGTAGCACGACAGGGGCGGGACCAGGGTGCATCTGCCCCGGTCCCGCCCCTGGCACACCCGCTCGTCGCTTACCCTTGGGGGAGCGGCACAGCCGCTCGAGTCCGTCATCCGAAGAAGGTCAGGCCCGTAGTGACCGCGTTGAAGATCGTGATGCAGGTGCTGCTGGTGATCACCAGCCTCCTGCTCGTCCCGCTCGTGCTCCTGCACAAGGGCCGGGGTGGTGGCCTGTCCGACATGTTCGGCGGCGGTATCAGCTCCAGCGCCGGCAGCTCCGGGGTCGCCGAGCGCAACCTCAACCGGATCACCATCGGTGTCGCCCTGGCCTGGGCCGCCGTCATCGTCGTGCTCGGTCTGCTCGAGCGCGGCTGAGGGGTACGTCATGGCTGGTGGCAGCGCAATTCGTGGGTCGAGGGTCGGCGCCGGCCCGATGGGTGAGGCCGAGCGCGGGGAGTCCGCACCGCGGGTCTGGATCTCCTACTGGTGCGCCAACGGGCACGAGACCCGTCCGAGCTTCGCCGAGGAGGCCGTACCTGAGGCCCCGGCTCTGTGGGACTGCCCGCGCTGCGGGTTCCCGGCCGGTCAGGACGAGGCGAACCCACCCTCCCCGGTGCGTAACGAGCCCTACAAGACCCACCTGGCCTACGTGAAGGAGCGGCGGTCCGACGAGGACGGCGCCGCGATCCTCGACGAGGCCCTGGCCGCGCTTCGCGCACGTCGCGGCGGTCGCTGACCGTCAGCCGGCGCTCGAACGCCCCTGCCCCCTCGTCGTGGAGGGAGCAGGGGCGTTCGTCAATCCGGTCGGGCCTCAGTCGTCCTCGGTCGCAGCCACGGCGGCAGCAGCCGCGTCGAGCAGCCACAACGTCTGCTCGCGTCCCACCGCACCGGCGGCGGGCACCTGCTCGGGGGATGCGCCGCTAAGCGCCGAGGCGACCGCGGCGGCCTTCTCGGCACCGGCCGCCACCAACCACACCTGTGCCGCGGTGCGGATCGCCGGGAACGTGAGCGAGACCCGCAGCGGCGGCGGCTTGGGGGAGTCGTGCACCCCGACCACGATCTCGTCGTCGACCTGCGGCCCGGGCAGACCGGGGAAGAGGGACGCGACATGCGCATCGGGCCCCACCCCGAGCAGAAGGACGTCGAACCGAGGCAGCTGTTCCCCGGCCGGCGCCCAGGCGGCGAGCTCGACGCGGTAGGCCCGCGCCGCGCTCTCGGGATCGGGTGTCGCCGGGCCGGGGCCGGGCACCGGGTGCACGTTGGCCGCGGGCAGGCGGTCGCCCAGCGGGTCGATGAGCGCGGCGCGTGCCCCGGTCTCGTTGCGCTCGGGGTCGCCGGACGGCAGGAACCGCTCGTCGCCCCACCACAGATGGACCGCCGACCAGTCGACGTGCTCGGCGAGCGGGTCGACGGCCGCCGCGGCGAGCGTCGCCGTCCCGGCGCCACCTCCCGTGAGCACGATGTGCACGGGGGAGTGCTGCGACTGTGCGTCGACCAGGGCGAGCAGCAGCCTGCTGGCCGTCGAGCGGGCGAGGGCGTCGGCGTCCGGAAGGACGACGACCCGGCGCGTCACTGGTCCCCCAACCGGGCCAGGCCCTTGGTGAGGACCTCGCCGTAGACCTCGTCGGCGTCGAGCCGGCGCAGCTCCTCGACGAGGCACTCGCGCAGCTGCCGGATCGGCAGCGCGATGCGGTGCTCGGGCTGCTCGGGCTGGTTGAGCGCAGCGGTCTTGCCGTCGGGCCGGTCGAGCACGATCGGTCCGGAGGAGCGCTCGAGCCGCACCTGGGTGATCGCCGGGGCGCCCGGGATGCGCTCGACCGTGACGGGGCAGCGCAACGACTGCGCGAGCCACGCGGCCATGAGGTCGAGCGAGGGGTGGTCGGACTCCCCGGAGACGACGGCCTGGTGCACGGGTTCGTACGGCGGCTGGTCGAGCGTGGCCGCGATGAGCCCCCGCCACAGCGTGGCGCGGGTCCAGGCCAGGTCGGTGTCACCCTCGGTGTACACGGTGGCGAGCCTGCGCAGCGTCCGCCCCGGCGTGCTGCACTGCGTGGTGTCGGTGATGCGGCGCTGCGCCATCACGCCCAGCGGGTGCCTCGCGGGGTCCTGCGGCATCTCGTAGGGCCACCACGCGACGATCGGCGCGTCCGGCAGCAGCAGTGGCATGACGAGGGTGTCGAGGTCCTGCTCGACCGGACCGGCGGGGGAGAGCACGACGACCTCGGAGGCCCCGGCGTCACCGCCGAGCCGGATCTGGGCGTCGAGCCGGACCTGCTCGGCGTGCTCGTGCGCCGACAGGACGAGGATCCGGCAGGGGTGCTCGTGGCTTGCGGCGTTGGCCGCCTCGATCGCCTCTTCCGGGTCACGTCCCGCGACGTCGATGATGAGGGTGAGCACCCGGCCGAGGGCGACGGCGCCGCCCTCGTCACGTTCGGTCACCAGGCGCTTGTTGATGGCCCGGGTGGTGGTGTCCGGCAGGTCGATGATCACGGTCGCCTCCAGCTGCGTCCGTCGCGGGCCATCATGGCGTCCGCCGAGGCCGGGCCCCACGTCCCGGCCCGGTAGGTGTCGGGCTTGCCGTGCGAGGCCCAGTACGACGTGATCGGGTCGAGGATCTTCCAGGAGAGCTCGACCTCCTCGTGCTGCGGGAACAGCGGCGGGTCGCCGAGCAGCACGTCGAGGATGAGGCGCTCGTAGGCCTCGGGCGAGGATTCGGTGAACGCGTGGCCGTAGCCGAAGTCCATCGTGACGTCGCGCACCTCCATCGCCGTGCCTGGGACCTTGGCGCCGAACCGCAACGTCACGCCCTCGTCGGGCTGCACCCGGATGACGAGCGCGTTCTTGCCGAGCTCCTCGGCTGCGGTCGACTCGAACGGCAGGTGCGGCGCCTTCTTGAAGACGACGGCGATCTCGGTGACGCGTCGTCCCAGCCGCTTGCCGGTGCGCAGGTAGAACGGCACCCCGGCCCAGCGCCGGGTGTCCACGTCGAGCCTGATCGCGGCGAACGTCTCGGTGGTGGAGTCCTTGGAGAATCCCTCCTCCTCCAGGTAGCCGACGACCCGCTCACCGCCCTGCCAGCCGGCCGCGTACTGCCCGCGTGCGGTGTGCCGACCCAGGTCGCGGGGCAGCCGGACCGCCGAGAGCACCTTGGTCTTCTCGGCCCGCAGCGCCGCCGGGTCGAAGGAGACGGGCTCCTCCATCGCGGTGAGCGCGAACAGCTGGAGCAGGTGGTTCTGGATGACGTCACGGGCCGCGCCGATGCCGTCGTAGTACCCGGCCCGGCCGCCGAGGCCGATGTCCTCGGCCATCGTGATCTGCACGTGGTCGACGTAGTTGGAGTTCCAGATCGGTTCGAACAGCTGGTTCGCGAAGCGCAGCGCCAGGATGTTCTGCACCGTCTCCTTGCCCAGGTAGTGGTCGATCCGGAAGATGTCGTCCGGCCGGAACACCCGGGACACGATCGAGTTGAGCTCACGGGCCGAGGCCAGGTCGTGTCCGAACGGCTTCTCGATGACGACCCGGCGCCAGGTGCCCTCGCGCGGCTGGGACAGCCCCGAGCGCGACAGCTGCTCGCAGACCAACGGGAACGCCGAGGGCGGCACCGACAGGTAGAACGCGTGGTTGCCGGCCGTGCCGCGGCGGGCGTCGAGGTCCTCGACGGTGGAGCGCAGCGTCTCGAACGCCGCCGGGTCGTCGAAGGTGCCCTGCACGAAGCGCAGCCCCTCGGACAGCTGACGCCAGGTCGACTCCCGGAAGGGGGTGCGGGCGTTCTCCCGGACCGCGTCGTGCACCACCTGGGCGAAGTCCTGCGTCTCCCAGTCCCGCCGGGCGAACCCGGTGAGCGCGAAGCCGGGCGGCAGCAGACCCCGGTTGGTGAGGTCGTACACCGCCGGCATGAGCTTCTTGCGGGCCAGGTCGCCGGTCACCCCGAAGATCACCAGACCTGAGGGTCCGGCGATCCGGGGCAGCCGGCGGTCCCGGGGGTCCCGCAGCGGGTTGTGGCCCGCCTCGACCTTGGCCGGGCTCATCGAGCGTCTCGTCGCGTCATGCTCCACCTCGTCATCCGAGCGGGTTCAGGCCGGGCAGGGGCAGGTCTCGGCCGGTCAGGTCTCGACCGGGCAGGTCTCAGCCAGGCAGGTCGCCGGTGCCGGTCGCGGTCGGCACGCCGGGCGCCGCCGCCTGCGGCGCCTCGCCGCGGACGGAGGCGAGGGTGCGGTGGGCGGCGGCGACGACGGCGTCGGCGGTGATGCCGAACTTCTCGTAGAGCACCTCGGAGGAGGCGGAGGCGCCGAAGTGCTCGAGGCTGACGGCCTGGCCGTGCGCGCCGAGGATCTTGTACCAGGGCATGGCGATCCCGGCCTCGACGGACACCCGCGCGGTCACCTGCGGGGGCAGCACAGCGTCCTGGTAGCTCTGGTCCTGCTCGGCGAACCACTCCAGGCACGGTGCCGACACGACGCGGGCGTTGATGCCCTGGTCGGCCAGGGTCTGGCGTGCGGTGACGGCGAGCTGGACCTCGGAGCCGGTGGCGATGAGCAGGACGTCGGGGGTGCCGTCGGTGTCCAGGAGGGTGTACGCACCGCGGGCGACCCCGTCGGTGGTCGCGTATCCGTCGGTCCCGCGCGGCACGGTGGGCACGTTCTGGCGGGTCAGGACCAGCCCGGTCGGCCCGTCGTGGCGGGTCAGGGTCGCGGCCCACGCGGCGGCGGTCTCGTTGGCGTCGGCAGGCCGCACGATCGCCAGGCCCGGGATGGCCCGGTAGGCGGCCAGGTGCTCCACGGGCTGGTGGGTCGGTCCGTCCTCGCCCAGGCCGATGGAGTCGTGGGTCCACACGTAGATCGGGTCGGTGCCCATGAGGGCGGCCAGGCGCACCGCGCCGCGCATGTAGTCGGCGAACTGGAAGAACGTGCCGCCGTAGGGGCGGGTCAGCCCGTGCAGGGCGATGCCGGACAAGATCGCGCCCATCGCGTGCTCGCGGATCCCGAAGTGCAGCGTGCGCCCGTAGGGGGTGCCGGCGAAGTCGTGCGAGGACCGGTCGGTGGGCAGGAACGAGGGGACGCCGGCCATCGTGGTGTTGTTCGACCCGGCCAGGTCCGCCGACCCGCCCCACAGCTCCGGCAGTTCGTCGGCCAGGGCGGACAGCACCGTCCCGGACGCCGACCTGGTGGCCACCGCCTTGCCTGCGGGGAACACCGGCAGGGCGTCGGTCCACCCGGCCGGCAGCTCCTTGGCGACCAGGCGGTCCAGCAGCTGCTTGCGCTCGGGGTTGGCTGCCGCCCACGCGTCGAAGCCGGTCTGCCAGGCGGCGCGGTCCGCCGCGGCGCGGGTGGCCAGGGACCGGGTGTGGGCCAGCACGTCCTCATCGACCTGGAAGGTGCGGTCCGGGTCCAGCCCCACGAGCTCCTTGAGGCCACGGATGGCGTCGGTGCCCAGCTTGGACCCGTGCGCGGAGTGGTCCCCGGTCTTGCCCGGCGTCGGCCAGGCGATCAAGGTGCGCACCGCGATGAACGAGGGGCGCGGGTCGGCCTTGGCGGCCTCGATCGCCGCCGCCAGGGCGTCGACGTCCTCGACGTACTGGCCGGTGGCGGTCCAGTCGACCAGCTGGGTGTGCCAGCCGTAGGCGGCGTACCGGGCCAGCACGTCCTCACCGAACGCGATCTTGGTGTCGCCCTCGATCGAGATGTGGTTGTCGTCCCAGATCACCAGCAGGTCGCCCAGCTCCTGGGTCCCGGCCAACGACGACGCCTCACCCGAGACACCCTCCTGCAGATCCCCGTCACCGGCGATCACCACGACCCGGTGATCGAACGGCGACGTGCCCGGCGCAGCGTCCGGGTCGAGCAGACCCCGCTCACGACGAGCCGCCATCGCCATCCCCACCGCCGAGGCGATGCCCTGGCCCAACGGCCCCGTCGTGATCTCCACCCCAGCGGTGTGACGCCACTCGGGGTGACCGGGGGTCTTGGACCCCCACGTGCGCAACGCCTGCAGATCCGCCAGCTCCAGTCCGAACCCACCGAGGAACAGCTGGATGTACTGGGTCAACGAGGAGTGCCCGGCCGACAGCACGAAACGGTCCCGACCCAGCCAGTGCGGGTCGGCGGGGTCGTGACGCAGCACGTCCTGGTAGAGCAGGTAGGCCACCGGGGCCAGGCTGATCGCCGTCCCCGGATGTCCGTTGCCCACCTTCTCCACCGCATCGGCCGCCAGGACGCGCGCCGTGTCGACCGCACGCACATCCAGATCCGACCAGCTCGCACGCACCGGAGCAGTCACGTCGTCGTACCCTCTTCCGCGCCGCCTGGGCGCCTCGTCCAAGACCCGTCAAGGTCGTCGCCGGGCGGTGTGAGCCCGTGGTTCTTTCCCGTCCGCGACCCTATCTCCGCGGGGTCCCAGATGCCGTTCCGGCTCGGGGCGCGGGACCGCGTCCGGGCGGGTCCACTGGTGCGCACCGGCGTGGGCGCGGATGATCGGGCCTCTGCGCGGAGAGCCGCGTGGGCAGGACGACGACGAGGGGCGCCGCGCGGAGCGGGCCGAGACGGTCCGATGGCGACGGGGTGGTTACCATGAGCCGGACCCCCGCCGTCTGGGACGAAAGGACTACCTGCGTGCGTGTGAGCACCTCCGTCCCCGCCGATGTCGCCGGGGCCGACCCGACCGGGGCGTCGGCGCTCCCCGTGCCCCGCGCCGTGCAGCTGCGGGCCAGGCTCGGCGCGTCCTTGCGGGCGTACGTCGCACTCACCAAACCGCGGGTCATCGAGCTGCTGCTGGTCACCACCGTGCCGACCATGGTGCTGGCCGCGCACGGGTGGCCGTCCTGGTGGCTGCTCGTGGCCACCTTGACCGGCGGAGCAGGCGCGGCGGCCGCGGCGAACGTGCTCAACTGCGTCATCGACCGTGACATCGACCAGGTGATGCACCGCACGAGCGGCCGCCCGCTCGTCACCGGCGCCGTGACACCGCGGGCCGCCCTGGTCTTCGGGTTCGCGCTCACCGTGCTCTCGCTCGCCTGGCTGGCCCTCGTGGTCAACCCGGTGTCGGCGCTGCTGGCCGGGGCCGCGATCCTCATCTACGTCGTCGGCTACACAATGCTGCTCAAGCGGCGCACACCGCAGAACATCGTCTGGGGCGGGATCGCAGGCTGCGTCCCGGTGCTCATCGGGTGGTCGGCCGTCACCGGGTCGGTCGGCTGGGCGCCGCTGCTGCTGTTCGGCGTGGTGTTCTTCTGGACGCCGCCGCACTACTGGCCGTTGTCGATGAAGTTCCGCCGGGACTACGCCGCCGCCGGGGTGCCGATGCTCCCGGTGGTCGCCGACGACCGCAAGGTCGTGCGCGAGATGGTCGGGTACACGGCGGCGATGATCGCCTGCTCGGTCGCGCTCGGCCCGGTCGGCGGGCTCGGCTGGGTCTACCTCGCCTCGGCGGTCGGGCTGGGTGCGTGGTTCGGCTGGTCCGTGCTCATGCTGCTGCGCCGGGCCGACGACCCGAGCCGCGGCCCGCTGCGGGCCATCGGGGTGTTCCACCGCTCCATCACCTACCTCACGGCCTTGTCCGTGGCGATCGTGCTGGACGTGCTGCTGCCGTTCTAGCATCACGGGCGATGCCCCTCGACACGGCGCTGGAGACGTACCTGACGCACCTCGCCGTCGAGCGCGGGCTGTCGGTCAACACGCTCGCGGCCTACCGACGTGACCTGCGCCGGTACGTCGACCACCTGAAGGCGGCGGGGAGGACCTCGCCCGAGCAGGTGACCGAGGCCGATGTCGAGGCATACCAGCTCGCCGCTCGGACCGGTGCCGACGGGCGGTCCCCGCTGTCGGCCTCCTCGAGCGCCCGGTCCGTGGTCGCGATCCGGGGCTGGCACCGGTTCCTGGCCGCCGAGGGGCTCACCGCCGCCGACCCGGCCCGTGAGGTGCACCCGCCGATGGCCCCGAAGCGGCTGCCGAAGGCGATCTCGGTGGACGCCGTCGAACGTCTGCTCGCAGCGGTCGGCGGTGCCGACGGACCTGGTCCGCTGCGCGACCGGGCGCTCCTCGAGCTGCTGTACTCGACCGGCGCGCGCATCTCCGAGGCCGTGGGTCTCGACGTCGACGACCTCGACCTGACCCCGGGCCGAAGCGCGGTCCGGCTGCTCGGCAAGGGCGGCAAGGAGCGGGTCGTCCCGGTCGGCTCCTACGCGACGCAGGCCGTCGAGGCCTACCTCGTGCGCGGCCGGCCCGCCCTCGCGGCGCACGGACGAGGGCTGCCGGCCGTGTTCCTCAACACCCGCGGCGGTCGGCTCTCCCGGCAGAGCGCATGGCAGGTGCTGCGCCAGGCCGGTGAGCGCAGCGGGCTGCCCGGACCCGTCTCGCCGCACACGCTGCGGCACTCGTTCGCCACCCACCTGCTGGCCGGCGGTGCGGACGTGCGCGTCGTGCAGGAGCTGCTCGGGCACGCCTCGGTGACCACCACCCAGCTCTACACGCTCGTCACCCCCGACATGCTGCGTGAGGTCTACGCGGCCAGTCACCCGCGAGCCCGGTGAGCGCCGACCCGACGGGTGTGCGAGGCGTGTGGTGCCCGCCGGGGCGTGGTGCCGTCCGGTAGGTTGGGCGTCGTGGCAAGTGCGGAGCCGGTGACCGGTACGACTGACGCCGTGGGGCGTCCCATGGGCGACTTCGCGGTCCCCGCTCCCTTGGCCTCGCACGGCCCGGCCCGGGTCATCGCGCTGTGCAACCAGAAGGGTGGCGTCGGCAAGACGACCACGACGATCAACCTGGCGGCGGCGCTGGCCGAGTACGGCCGACGGGTCCTCGTCGTGGACTTCGACCCGCAGGGCGCGGCGACCGTGGGGCTCGGGGTCAACCCGTACGAGCTGTCCGGCACCGTCTACAACCTGCTCATGGACCGGCACCCCGACGTCGCCGCCGTGATCCAGCACACCCGGGTCGAGGGGCTCGACGTGCTGCCGGCCAACATCGACCTGTCGGCGGCCGAGGTCCAGCTGGTCGGCGAGGTGGCGCGCGAGCAGGTGCTGTCCCGTGCGCTGCGCCCCGTGCTCGACGACTACGACGTCGTGCTCATCGACTGCCAGCCGTCGCTCGGGCTGCTCACCGTGAACGCGCTCACTGCGGCGCACGGCGTGCTCATCCCGCTGGAGTGCGAGTTCTTCGCGCTGCGCGGGGTGGCGCTGCTCACCGAGACCATCGAGAAGGTCTCCGACCGGCTCAACCCGCGGCTGCGTGTCGACGGGATCGTGGCCACCATGTTCGACGCGCGCACGCTGCACTCGCGCGAGGTCATCGCCCGGGTGCACGAGGCGTTCGGCGACCGCCTGCTGCAGACGGTCATCGCCCGGACCGTGAAGTTCCCCGATGCGAGCGTGGCCGCCGAACCGATCACCACCTACGCGCCGACGCACTCCGGTGCCGAGGCCTACCGGCAGCTGGCCCGTGAGCTCGTCGCCCGTGGCGACGCCGCCTGACGCGGCCGACCAGCACGCCGGGTCGCGCGACTTCGAGGTCCACCTCGACGTCTTCTCCGGCCCGTTCGACCTGCTGCTGGGGCTGATCGCCAAGCACCGGCTCGACATCACCGAGGTCGCGCTCGCCCAGGTGACGGACGAGTTCCTGGCGCACCTGCGCGCCGCGGACGACGACGCCTGGGACCTGTCGCAGGCGTCGGAGTTCCTCGTCGTGGCGGCCACGCTGCTCGACCTCAAGGCGGCCAGGCTGCTGCCGTCGGGCGATGTGGAGGACGCCGAGGACCTCGAGCTGCTCGAGGCGCGCGACCTGCTGTTCGCCCGGCTGCTGCAGTACCGGGCGTACAAGGAGATCGCCGCCGAGCTGGCCGAGCGGTGGGCCAACGGCGCCCGGTCATACCCGCGGGCGGTCTCGTTGGAGCCGCACCTGGCCGCCCTGCTGCCCGACCTGGTGTGGACCGTGGGGCCGGACCGGCTGGCCGCGCTCGCCGCCAAGGCCCTCGCGCCCCGGCCCGCGCCCCCCGGTGTGGACCTCAGCCACCTGCACGCCCCGCCGGTGAGCGTGCGGGAGCAGGCGGCGGTGCTCGCCGACCGGTTGCGCCGCCACCCGTCGATGTCGTTCCGGGACTTGGTCGCGGATGCAGGTGAGCCGATCGTCGTGGTGGCCCGGTTCCTCGCGCTGCTCGAGCTGTTCCGGGACGGCTCGGTCGCGTTCGACCAGGTGGTCGCGCTCGGTGAGCTCACGGTCCGGTGGACCGGGACGCAGGACGGCGAGATCGAGCTGACCACCGACTACGACGAGGGGAGCGCACCGTGAGCGAGACGAGGGTCGACGAGCTGGGGTTCGACGTCGCCGAGCTGCCCGGCGGTGCCGCCGCCGCACTCGAGGCGGTGCTCATGGTGGCCGACGAGCCGGTGCCGGCGGTGCGGCTCGCCTCGGTGCTCGCGCTGCCCACCGAACGGGTCGAGGAGCTGCTGCTGGAGCTGGCGGCCGAGTACCGCGGGGACACCGGCGCCCGACCGCGCGGCTTCGAGCTGCGGCACGCGGGTGCCGGCTGGCGGCTGTACTCGGCACCGGCCCACGCCGACGTCGTCGGGCGGTTCGTGGTCGACGGGCAGACGGCGCGGCTCACCCAGGCGGCCCTCGAGACCCTCGCGGTGGTGGCCTACCGGCAGCCGGTGAGCCGCGGGCAGGTGTCGGCGGTGCGTGGGGTCAACGTGGACGGTGTGATGCGCACCCTGTCCACCCGCGGACTGGTGGCCGAGGTGGGGCAGGACCCGGCCACGGGTGCGGTGCTGTACGGGACCACGGGATACTTCTTGGAGCGGATGGGGCTGACCTCGCTCGACGAGCTGCCCGCCCTGGCCCCGCACCTACCGGCTCTGTCCGAGCTGGACGACCTCGACGAAGGAACACGATGACCGACGTGCACGACCCCGACGGCGTCCGCCTGCAGAAGGTGCTCGCCGGTGCGGGCCTGGGCTCGCGGCGCGCCTGCGAAGAGCTCATCGCCCGCGGCCGGGTGCAGGTGGACGGGCAGGTGGTCCGTGAGCTGGGCATCCGCGTGGATCCGGTGCACGCGGTCATCCACGTCGACGGCGAGCGTGTGGTGCTGGACACCGGGATGGTGACCCTCGCGCTCAACAAGCCGTTCGGCGTGGTCTCCTCGATGCGCGACGAGCAGGGCAAGCCGGACCTGTCCCAGTTCGTGGCGAACCGGTCGGAGCGGCTGTTCCACGTCGGTCGGCTCGACGAGGAGACCGAGGGGCTGCTGCTGCTCACCAACGACGGCACGTTGTCCAACCAGCTCACGCACCCCTCGCACGGCGTGGTCAAGACGTACATGGCGCAGGTCGAGGGCAAGGTGCAGCCCGGCCTGGCCAAGAAGCTGCTCGCCGGTGTCGAGCTGGAGGACGGGCTCGCGACCGTCGACCGGTTCCAGCTCGTGCAGACCAACGGACGTGAGTCGCTCGTCGAGATCGACCTGCACTCGGGCCGCAACCGCGTGGTGCGCCGCGTCCTGGAGGAGGTCGGGCACCCGGTCATCCGGCTCGTGCGGACCCGGTTCGGGCCGATCCGCCTGGGTGAGCTGCGTCCGGGGCGCACCCGCGTGCTGTCCACCGTGGAGGTGGGGTCGCTCATGACGGCGGCCGGTCTGTGACCTCGCCGGACGGGGAGCGTCCGCGCACGGCCTCGACCGTCGGGCCGGTGCGGGTGGTGGGCACGGGGCTGCTCGGCGCCTCCGTGGGGCTGGCGCTGCGCAACCACGGCGTGCCCGTCCAGCTGGCCGACCCCTCGCGGACGGCGCTGGCACTGGCCCGCGACGTCGGTGCGGGGCAGCCCGCCCGGGACGGGGACCCGGAGCCGGCGCTCGTCGTGGTGGCGGCGCCGCCGGACGTCGTCGCCCAGGTGGTCGCAGCCGAGCTGGTCGCGCACCCGCAGGCCGTCGTGACCGATGTCGCGAGCGTCAAGGGGTACGTGCTGGCCGAGCTGCGGGCGGCGGGGGTCGACCTGCGCCGCTACGTCGGCTCGCACCCGATGGCCGGGCGGGAGCGCTCGGGCCCGTCGGCGGCCGTCCCGGACCTGTTCGTGGGGCGTCCATGGGTGATCGTGGACCCGGGGGAGGCGGACGCGCAGGCGCTGCTGGCGGTGCGTGCGCTGGCCGTCGACCTGGGTGCGGTGCCGGTCGCGATGGGCGCGGCCGAGCACGATGCGGCCGTGGCGACCGTCTCGCACGTGCCGCAGCTGGTCTCCACGCTCGTCGCCGGACGGCTGCGGGACGCGGCGCCCGGTGCGCTCGGGCTGGCGGGGCAGGGACTGCGCGACGTCACCCGGATCGCGGCCTCCGACCCCGCGCTGTGGACCACGATCCTCGCGGCGAACTCCGCCGCCGTGCACCGTGAGCTGGTGGCGCTGCGCGCCGAGCTCGACGTCGTCGTGGCCGCGCTGGCCGCCGCCGACGAGGCCGACGGCCCGGAGACCGTGGCCCCGGGCGCACTCGGCGCGCTGGCCCGCACGCTGGCCGCCGGCAATGCCGGGGTGGCCCGCATCCCGGGCAAGCACGGTGGGACGCAGCGTACGTACGCCCTGGTGAGCGTGCTGGTTCCGGACTCCCCGGGGTCGCTGGCCGCGCTGCTGGCGCAGATCGGCGAGGCCGGGGTCAACCTCGAGGACCTCGACCTCGAGCACGCCGCCGGGCGACCGGTCGGCATCGCGAACGTCTCGGTGCTGCCGGAGTCGGCCGAGCACCTCGAGCAGGTCCTGACCGAGCACGGCTGGAAGGTGGTGCGGTGAACGGCGAGCCGCTGGTGATCGCGATCGACGGCCCCTCGGGTTCGGGGAAGTCGAGCGTCGCGCGCGGGGTGGCACGCGCCCTCGGCCTGGCCTACCTGGACACCGGTGCGATGTACCGCGCCGCGACCTGGTGGTGCCGTGAACGGGGCGTGCCGCTCGACGACGAGGTGGCCGTCGCACGCGAGGTCGCCGCGCTGCCCCTCGTCATGGGGCTGGACCCGGCGGCGCCGACGGTCACGGTCGCGGGGATCGACGTGGGCGAGGCGATCCGCTCCACCGAGGTCTCGCAGGCGGTGAGCGCCGTGGCGACCAACCTGGACGCCCGGGCCGAGCTCGGGGCCCGGCAGCGTGAGCTCATCGACACCGAACGCACCGCCACGAGCTTCTCCGGCGGGCGCGGCGTCGTCGCCGAGGGCCGGGACATCACGACGGTCGTGGCGCCCGACGCCCCGGTCCGGGTGCTGCTCACGGCCTCGGCGCAGGCCCGGCTGGCCCGTCGGGCGCTCGAGGTGCACGGGACCGACTCGGCCGCCGCGCTGCAGGCCACGCGGGACCAGGTGCTGCGCCGGGACGCCGACGACTCGACGGTCGTCGAGTTCCACCAGGCAGCTCCGGGCGTCGTCACCGTCGACTCGACCGACCTGGACCTGGACGGGACGGTCGCGGCCGTGCTCGAGGTGGTTGCGGACCTCACCGGCGTCCGGCCGTGAGCGGGGCGCGGGCGCCCTGGGCCGGTGGGCCGGTGTGGGCGCACGCCGTCGGCTGGTTCGGGGCGCACGTGCTGTGGAACACCCGGGTGGCCGGGGCGCACCACGTGCCCCGCACCGGGCCGGTGGTGCTCGCGGCGAACCACCAGCACGTGATGGACGGTCCGCTGTTCATCGGGGTCTCGCCGCGGCCGCTGCACATCTTCGTCAAGGAGGAGATGTACGCCACACCGCTCGCGTGGGTGTTCGACGCGGCAGGTCAGATCCGTACCGACCGGTCGAACGGGCGCGCCGCCCTCGCCTCCGGGCTGGCGGTGCTGCGTCGCGGCGGTGCGGTGGGGATCTTCCCCGAGGGCAACCGCGGTGCCGGCGAGGTGGCCAGCGCGCGGGCCGGGGTGGCTTGGTTGGCGGTGCACGGCGGAGCCCCGGTGGTCCCGGTGGCGATCTGCGGGACGCGGCTGCCGGGTGCCTCGGTGGGCGGGCTGCCCCCGCTGCGCCGACGGTTCTACGTCGAGTTCGGGGAGCCGATCACGGTGCCGTCCGAGGGCCTGTCGCGACGCCAGGCGATCGCCGACGGGACCGAGCAGATCCGAGCCGCGATGGCTGATCTGGTGGTCGCGGCGACCGCTCGCAGCGGTCTGGTGCTGCCAGGGCCCGTCGGCCAGGGACAATGAGACGGTGACCGACACCCTGCCGCCCCCCGGACCCGACGACGAGGCGCGTGAACGCGCGCTGCTGGCCGGCCTCGCGGAGTACGAGCTCGAGGACGAGGACCGTGCGCTGCTCGGCGGTGAGCTGGGTGAACCCGGCGCCGCAGGACCCGCACCGGTCAAGCCCGTGCTGGCCATCGTCGGGCGCCCGAACGTGGGCAAGTCGACCCTGGTCAACCGCATCCTGGGCCGGCGTGAGGCCGTCGTGCAGGACACCCCGGGCGTGACCCGGGACCGCGTGAGCTACCCCGCGGAGTGGTCCGGCCGGGACTTCACGGTGGTCGACACCGGCGGCTGGGAGGTCGACGTGGCCGGGCTCGACGCGCGCGTCGCCCAGCAGGCCGAGGTCGCGGTCGAGCTCGCGGACGCGGTGCTGCTCGTCGTGGACGCGACGGTGGGCACCACGGACACCGACGAGCAGGTGGTGCGCATGCTGCGGCGCGCCGGCAAGCCCGTCGTGCTGGCGGCCAACAAGGTCGACGGCCCGGGCACCGAGGCCGATGCCGCGACGCTGTGGGGTCTGGGCCTGGGGGAGCCGCACGCGATCTCGGCGCTGCACGGGCGCGGTGTGGGCGATCTGCTCGACGCGGCCATGCGGGTGCTGCCCGCGGTCTCCGCACGTGGCACCGCGCTGCCGGACGGCCCGCGACGGGTGGCCCTCGTCGGGCGGCCGAACGTGGGCAAGTCCTCGATGCTCAACAAGCTCGTCGGCTCCGAGCGGGTGGTGGTCGACCCCACGGCCGGGACGACGCGCGACCCGGTCGACGAGCTCGTCGTGCTGCGCGACCAGCCCTGGGTGTTCGTCGACACCGCGGGGATCCGGCGTCGGGTGCACCAGACCTCCGGTGCCGACTTCTACGCCTCGCTGCGCACCCAGGCGGCCATCGAGAAGGCGGAGGTGGCGGTGGTCCTCGTGGACGCCTCCGCCCCGCTCACCGAGCAGGACACCCGGGTCATCACCCAGGTGGTCGAGGCCGGGCGTGCCCTGGTGATCGCGTACAACAAGTGGGACCTCATGGACGAGGACCGCCGCCCGTTCCTGGAGCGCGAGATCGAGCTCGACCTCGTCCAGGTGCAGTGGGCGCCGCGGGTCAACGTCTCGGCCAAGACGGGGTGGCACACCGACCGGCTGGTGCCCGCGCTCACCACGGCGCTCGAGTCGTGGGACCAGCGGATCTCCACCGGACGGCTCAACGCCTTCCTCGGCGAACTGGTGGCGGCGCACCCGCACCCGCTGCGGGGCGGCAAGCAGCCTCGGATCCTGTTCGCGACCCAGGCCTCGACGCGTCCGCCGCGGTTCGTCATCTTCGCGACCGGGTTCCTCGAGGCGGGGTACCGCCGGTTCATCGAGCGCAAGCTGCGCGAGACCTTCGGCTTCACCGGGTCGCCGATCGAGATCAGCGTCCGGGTGCGGGAGAAGCGGCGCCGCTGATCCGACCCCCGGGGATACCCAGGGGGGTATATGGTGACCGCCATGATGCGACGTCGTGGTGGTGCTCTCGTGGTGCTCGTGGCCGGACTCCTGCTGCTCGCCGCGTGCGGGTCGAGCTCCGGCGCGAAGGGGTCGACCCTCGGGGTGGACGACTTCGCGACGCTGGTGGCGACCGACGGGGTGGTCGTCCTCGACGTGCGGACGCCCGCCGAGTTCGACTCGGGCCACCTCGCCGGCGCGGTCAACATCGACGTCGAGCAGCCGGACTTCGGCACGACGATCGCGGACCTCGACACGTCGGCGACCTACGCCGTGTACTGCCGGTCCGGGAACCGGTCGTCGGTCGCGACGGCTGCGATGAAGGACGCCGGGTTCACCCACGTGCAGGACCTCAAGGGCGGCATCACCGCGTGGGCCCAGGCCGGTCAGCCGGTCGTCACCGGCTGACCGGACCTCGTCCGGGGTGCTGTCGGGGCCCGGCCGCGCGTGGGTGCGAGGGAGCTGCCGGCGGCCGTGGGCGGGCCTCGCACGACACGGGTGCGGCTCGGCCTGGACGGGATGCGGAAGTGGTGCCCGCGGGACGGTAGAGTGTCTGCCCGTGCCGGTCACCCGGCACGACGGGCTGTGGCGCAGCTTGGTAGCGCACGTGACTGGGGGTCACGGGGTCGCAGGTTCAAATCCTGTCAGCCCGACAGAGAGCCCCGGCGAGAGCATCTCTCGCCGGGGCTTCGTCGTCTGCGGCCCTGGTCGGTTCCTGGCCCTCTGCGGCTCCGGGCCCCGGCCGATCGCTCAGGCCGTCCGTGCGCGAGCGGACTCGGCCGAGATCGCGGCGATCACCATGTCCACCTCCGCCTCGAACACGGCATCGGCGTGCACCTGGCGCAGCTCGCTGTCGTGCCGGCGCACTGCCGTCGCCTCCGGCACGTGCTGGGCGGCCTCGAGCAGCCGGGCGTTGCGGGCGGCCGCCGTCGGGTCCCCGGCGAGCTCGCGGTGGATCCTGCCGAGCACGATGTCGCTGAACACCAGGCAGTGATGGGCCACCCGGTCGGGGGGCAGTCCGGTGGCGACGACGGCTCGCGTGATGAGCTCGGCCATCCGCACGCCGCCGGGACCGTTCGCCGAGTGGACCACGATGAACTCGGCGAACGCCGGGTTCTCCTTGAGATGCACGCGCATGCTGGTCGCGATCGCCCGCAGCCGGACCTCCCAGGGGGCGTCCTCGTCCACGGGGAGGTCGGCACTGAGCCGGGAGATCTCGTCGGCCACCAGGTCGAGCAGCTCCTGCTTGTCGTGCACGTGCCGGTAGAGGGCCATCCGGGACGACCCGACCGCGTCGGCGACCTTGCGGATGGACACCCCGTCCAGCCCGTCGGTGCGGGCCAGCTCGAGCGCCGCGGCGACGATCGTGTCGCGGTCCAGGGTTCCCCACGGCAGCGTGCCGCGGCGCTCGGCCGAGAGGTCCATCGCAGGAGTCTAGGGATGCCCGCGCTCAGCCCACCGTGACGAGCTGCTTGACCAGCCCGGGCTTGCGGGCGACGAACTGCCCGATGGCGCCCTCGATCTGGTCGAACGCGACCTGCTCGGTGAAGATCGGCGACGGGTCGAGCCGGCCGGCGGCGATCATCGCGAGCAGCATGTCCATGTGGCACAGGTCGCCCAGACCGCTCCACAGCGAGATGTTCTTCATCTGCAGCGCGCCGAGCACCATCTCGACCGGTCCGGCCGGGATGCCCACCATCGCGACGTGCGCACCCACGGCGCCGACCTGGATCCACGAGGCGATGGTCGCGGGCACACCGGCGGCGTCGACGACGGCCTCGGCACCCGCACCCCCGGTGAGCGAAGCGACGACCGCCGCGACGTCCTGGGCCGACGGGTCGATGACGTGGTCGGCGCCGAGGGTCTTGGCGAGCTCGAGGCGGTCGGCCACCGTGTCGACGGCGATGACCTCGCGGACGCCGTAGAGGCGTGCGGTGTGCACGGCCGAGAGCCCCACCGGGCCGGCACCGAACACGACGAGGGTCTGCCCGGGCGCGGTGACGGCCTGCTTCACGGCCGACCAGCCGGTGGACAGGATGTCGCCGACCGCGAGGGCCTGGACGTCGCTCACGTTCTCAGGGATCGTCGACAGGCAGGTGTCGGCCCACGGCACCCGGACCAGCTCGGCCTGGGCACCGCCGAGCCCGCCGAACGCCGGGCCGGCACCGAAGATGCCGCCGCGCAGGCAGAGCTGGGTCTGACCCGCGCGGCAGCGGGCACAGGTGCCGCACCAGGGGGCCGCGGGCGCCACCACGCGGTCGCCGGGGGACAGGTTGAGCACGGCCGCGCCGACCTGGACGACCTCGCCGACGAACTCGTGCCCGAGCGGGAACCCCTCGGGCGGGACCGGCACCATGTGGCCGGCGATGAGGTGCACGTCGCTGCCGCAGACGGTCGTGGCGCGCACCCGCACGATCGCGTCGGTGGGGGCGGCCAGGGTGGGGTCGGGCACCTCCTGGAGGGAGTAGGTGTCGGTGGCGGAGACGACGACTGCGCGCATGAGAGCTCCTGTTCCGGCTGCTGGCCGGTCCGGGCCGCGCACCTCTGCGTGCGCGGGCTGCCACCAGCGTAGCCACTCTTGCGGACACCGTCCGCATCCGTCCGGGTGAGGGCGAGGTGGTCCGCAGGCGGCTGACAGGCGACGATCTGCAGCAGGCTCGCGACCGTGCGGGCACGCCCACGACCGGTCCGCACTGCGCCGGACCGGTCCAGGACAAGGAGGCTCGTGGCTGCTCGTCGCCCCGCGCGCACACGACCGCAGAGCGTGCTGAGCCGACGGCTCACGCACCCGGTGCCGCCCGAGACGGTGATCCGGCGGCTCGACGACGGCGCCGCGATGGTGTGGTCGGCCCCGCGCGGACCGGGCGGCACCGGCTTCGTCGGACTGGTCGCCGACGCGCGGGACGTGGTCACGCTGGACGCCGACGACCGGGTGCGCGACGGGCGAGGTACCGACCAGGGCGGCGGGCTCGACGGGTTCGCCGCCATGCTGCGCGCCCGGCTGGCCACGAGCACGTGCGACTCACCGCTGCTCGGCTGGTGGGGGCAGCTCGGCTACGAGGCAGGGGCCCGCGCGCTCGGCGTGCCGTTCGCCGCACCGGACGGGCCGACGGCCGCGTTCGCCCTGGTCGACCGCGGGGTGCTGATCGACACCACGTCCGGGGCGCTCACGCTCGTCGTCGACGCAGCTGCCGCTGACGCAACCGGCTGGCTCGCGAGCGCGGCGACCCGGCTGCGTGGCGGTGCGCCAGGTCCGGACCTGTCGGTGCCGGTTGTCGGCCCGGCCCGCCGGCGGCTGGGGAGATCTGACTACCTGGAAGCGATCGACGAGTGCCTGCAGGCGATCACCCGCGGCGATGCCTACCAGCTGTGCCTGACGAGGACGATCGACGTCGAGCTGCCCGCCGGCTTCGACCCGCTCGCCGTTGCCGGGCGGCTGGTGCGCGCCAGCCCGGCCCCGCACGCCGGTGCGCTGCGGTTCGGGGATCGCTGGTTGCTCAGCGCCTCGCCCGAGACGTACCTCGCGGTCGACACGGCCGGGTGGGCGCGCACCTCGCCGATCAAGGGCACCCGTCCGCGGCACGTGGACCCGGTGCGTGACCGCGCCCTGGCGGTCGAGCTCGCGTCCGACGAGAAGGAGCGGGCGGAGAACGTGATGATCGTCGACCTGTGCCGCAACGACCTGCACGAGGTCTCGGCCCTCGGGTCGGTGCAGGTGAGCGAGCTGTGGGCGGTGCACAGCCACCCGCACGTGCACCAGCTCGTGAGCACCGTCGAGTCGCAGCTGGTCACTGACGCGCTCGACGCCGCGCTGGCCCTGTTTCCGGCCGGGTCGATGACGGGGGCGCCGAAGCGCTCGGCCATGACGCTGCTTGCCGGGCTCGAGCAGGGACCGCGCGGGGCCTACTCGGGGATCTGGGGGCGGTTCTCGTCCGACGGCTCGGCCGACCTCGCGGTGGTGATCCGCAGCATCGAGGTGCGTCCCGGCGCCGCCAGCCTGGGCACCGGTGGCGGGATCACGATCCTGTCCGACCCAGTGCGGGAGTGGCAGGAGACCGAGCTCAAGCTGGCAGCCGGGCTGGCGGCGCTCGGCGTGCGGTGAGTGCCGGCGCGGGATCGTGGTGGCGCGGGGCCGAGGTGGTGCGGCCGCGGGCTCGGCTCCCGGAACCCCAGCGCGTGCGCCATATGTTTGGTTGACTTAACTCGTGGCGACCGATCTCGAACGTCCTCGGACCGGAACGGGCGCCCGCCCGCGCCGTTCGCTCCCGTGGCTGCTCGGCCCCGCGTTCGTCGCCGCCGTGGCCTACGTCGACCCGGGCAACGTCGCCGCCAACGTCACCGCGGGTGCCCGCTACGGGTACCTGCTCGTCTGGGTGCTTGTCGTCGCCAACACGATCGCCGTGCTCGTCCAGTACCTGTCCGCCCGGCTGGGCCTGGTCACCGGGCGCAGCCTGCCGCAGGTGCTCGGCGACCGGATGCGTCGCGGCCCCCGGCTCGCGTACTGGGCCCAGGCCGAGCTGGTCGCCGCCGCGACCGACCTGGCCGAGGTGGTCGGCGGCGCGATCGCGCTGCGGCTGCTGTTCGGCCTGCCGCTCGTCGTCGGCGGGCTCATCGTCGGCGCGGTCTCGATCGGTCTGCTGCTCGTGCAGTCCCGGCGCGGCCAGCGGCCGTTCGAGGGTGTGGTGATCGGGCTGCTGGTCGTCATCGCGGTCGGGTTCCTCGCCGGGCTCACGGTCGCACCCGTCGACTGGGCCGGCGCCGCGGGCGGGCTGGTGCCCGGGTTCGCCGGGCCGGACTCCGTGCTGCTGGCCGCCGGGATGCTCGGGGCGACGGTGATGCCGCACGCGATCTACGTGCACTCCTCGCTCGTGCGGGACAGGTTCGGTGGAGCCGACCGGGCCGAGCCGCTCGGCAGGCTGCTGCGGGCCACCCGCTGGGACGTCGTCGGCTCGTTGGGGCTGGCCGGCACGGTGAACATCGCGATGCTGCTGCTCGCGGCCTCGGCGCTGTCCGGGCAGTCGGGGACCGACACGATCGACGGGGCGCATGCGGCGATCACCGGTGCGCTCGGCCCCGTCATCGGCACGGCCTTCGCCATCGGGCTGCTCGCCTCCGGGCTCGCCTCGACCTCCGTCGGTGCCTACGCGGGGGCCACGATCATGGCCGGGCTGCTGCACGTGCGCGTCCCGCTGCTGGTGCGCCGTGTCGTCACGCTGGTCCCCGCGCTCGTGGTGCTGGGGCTCGGGGTCGACCCGACCTGGGCGCTCGTGCTCAGCCAGGTGCTGCTGTCGTTGGGCATCCCGTTCGCTCTCGTGCCGCTCGTGCGGCTCAACGGCGACCGCTCCGTCATGGGGGAGCACGCGGCACGCCCGCTGCTGCGGGTGCTGTCCTGGACGGCCGTGAGCCTGGTCGTCGCGCTCAACGTGGCGCTCGTCGTGCTCACGGTGCTCGCACCCTAGGGTGGCGAGCGTGGGAGTCGAGCAGATCAGCGCGGTCGCGCAGGACTACCTCAAGGTGATCTGGTCGGCCACCGAGTGGGGCGGCGCGCCGATCACCACGAAGGGGTTGGCAGCGCGGTTCGGCACCACGCAGGCCAGCGTCTCGGACACGGTGCGCCGGCTCGCGGCGCAGGGTCTCGTCGAGTACGAGCCGTACCGACCGGTGCGCCTCACCGCGCAGGGCACGGTGCACGCGCTGGCGATGGTGCGCCGGCACCGGCTGCTCGAGACCTTCCTGGTGACCTCGCTCGGCTACGACTGGGGCGAGGTGCACGACGACGCCGAACGACTCGAGCACGCCGCGAGCGACCTGCTCGTCGAACGGGTCGACGCGCTTCTCGGCCAGCCCCGGCATGACCCGCACGGCGACCCGATCCCGGCGGCCGACGGCTCGTTGCCGCCGCTGCCCCCGGTCGAGCGGCTCTCGCTCGCCCCCGCCGGGCGCTACCGGGTGGTGCGCGTCTCGGACGAGGACGCCTCGCGGCTCGGGCGGCTGGCCTCGGTGCTGGTCGCCCCGGGCGCCGAGCTCGAGGTGGTGGCCTCCGGTGCGGTGGAGCTCGTCGTCCCGGGTGCAGGAGCAGCGGGTGCACCCGTGCTGGTCGACCCGGACGATGCGGCGGCCGTCCTGGTGCGTCGCACCCGCTGAACCCGTAGCCGCAGCCCCACCGAGGCGCCGAGGGCGGCCAGCACCGAGCCGGCGAGCACACCGATCTTGCCCGCCGCGACCTGGGGGCCGTCGGCGAACGACAGCTGCGTGATGAGCAGCGAGACCGTGAACCCGACACCCGTGAGCAGACCGATCGGCGCCAGGTCGCGCAGCCCTACCCCCGAAGGCAGTCGCAGCCGGGTCGTCCGGGTGAGCACGGTGGTGACGAGCATGACGCCGAGCGGCTTGCCCAGCACGAGTCCCACCACGACGGCGACGAACACCGGGTCGACGAGCACCGAGCCGCCCTGGTCCCCGAGCGCGACGCCCGCGGCGAAGAAGGCGAACACGGGCAGCGCGATGCCGACCGACCACGGCCGGACGAGCTCCTCGTACCGGTGGGCGCGCGAGTGCCGTTCCCCGAGCACCGGGCGTGCAGGAACGGCCAGCCCGAGCAGCGCCCCCGCGACCGCCGGCTGCACGCCGGACTCGTGCAGCGCGACCCAGGTGGCCACGGCGACCGGGACGAGGGTGAACCAACGCCCAGCGCGTGACCGGGACAGCAGCGCGAACAGCGCCACCCCGAGAAGGGCCGCGACGAGCGGCAGCACGTGCAGCGACGTCGCGTAGAAGACCGCGATGACGATGATGCCGAGCAGGTCGTCGACCACCGCGAGCGTGAGGAGGAAGGTGCGCACCCCCACCGGAAGCCCGCGGCCCACCACCGCCAGGACGGCGAGCGCGAAGGCGATGTCGGTGGCGGTCGGGATGGCCCAGCCGTGCACGGCGGACAGGTCCCCGGCCCACGCGAGCATGAGCACGTACAACGCCGCGGGCACGGCCATCCCCCCGACGGCGGCCAGGACGGGGACCGCGGCACGACGGGGGTCGCGCAGGTTGCCCACGACGAGCTCGCGCACCAGCTCGACACCGACGACGAAGAAGAAGACGGCCAGCAGCCCCTCGGTGGCCCACGTCGACACGGACAGGTGCAGCCCTGGTGGGCCCACCGGGGCCTGGCGCAGCCTCTCGAAGGCGTCAGCCGCGGGGGAGTTCGCGGCGAGCAGACCCAGGACGGCGGCACCGAGCAGCAGCGCCCCGCCGGTGGTCTCGCGGGTGAGCGCCAGCCGCAGGCGGGTGGCGGCGGACAGACGGGTCGTGACGTTCATCGGGGTCCTCACAGGAGCGAGCGTCGCGACCCGGACGGCATCGTGACGGCCGACCAGACTTCCCGGCACACCACGGCCATCCTACCGGAGCAGGTGCGTCGGGCCTGGTCACCAGGCGGCGGAGGCTGTCGCGTCGTGCAATCCTGGGCCGGCACCCGCCCGCCCGCGCCGGGTGGTGCGGACGGAGGCGAGATGAGCCCGACAGCGCCGAACGACCCGGCGGCGGACCGCGGGTCCGCGACGGGCCCCGTCCGTCACCGTGGGCGGACCGCGGTCGCGGTCGCGCTCGTCGTGATCGGGCTGCTGGTGTCCCCGTTCGCCGTCGTGAGCGCCTGGGCGAGGTCGACGCTCACGGACACCGACCGCTTCGTGGCGACGTATGCCCCGCTCGCGGACGACCCCGCGGTCCAGGCCTTCCTCACCGACCAGGTCGTGGCAGCGGTGGACCAGGCCGTCGACATCGACCAGCTCACCAACGACCTGGTCGACGGTCTGGTGCAGCTGGGTGCGGGGCCGCGCACGACGGCCGCGCTCGAGGCGCTGCGCCCTACGGCGGTGCAGGCGATCGACGGCCTGATGCGTTCGCGCACCGAGGCCTTCATCGACTCGGATGCGTTCGCTGCCGTCTGGCGCGAGGCGCTGCGGGCCACCCACACCCAGGCGACCGCGACCTTGGCAGGCGATCCGGGTGCGGTGGTCGTGGGGTCGAACGACGGCACGTTGACCGTCCAGCTGCGTCCGATCGTGGCGGCGGTGCGTGACCGCCTCGTCGCCCAGGGCTTCGCGCTGGCGGCGCGCGTGCCGGACATCGACCGACAGGTGGAGGTCGCCACGGTGCAGCAGCTGCCGAGCCTGCGGCTCGGTTACGAGCTGGTGCTCATGACCGGTGCCTGGCTCGCACCGATCGGGTTGGCGTTCGTCGTCGGCGGCGTGCTGGTCGCGGTGCGTCGTCGGAGGGCCGTGGCGGTGGCGGCCGTCGGTGAGGTCGTGGCGATGGCCGTGCTGGCCGTCGGCGTCGCGGTGGCCCGAGCCGTCGCGGTGTCGCAGGCGCCCGCGAGCGTGCCGGGGGCCGTCGTGCGTGCGTTCCTCACGGCGGCGACCGCACCGATGGTCGCGACCTCGGTCACCGTCGCCCTGGTCGCGGTCCTGGTCGCGGTGGCGGTGTGGGTCACCGGCCCGGCGCCGGCCGCGGTCAGGGTGCGTCGGCGTGCCCACACCCTGGTCGGCGCCGTCGCGGGCGGCCCGGCCGGTGGCAGGATCCCGGACGCGCCCGAACCTCGGGCGGACGAGGAGGACGGGCGCTAGGTGCATGCGATCTGGTCGGGGCTGGGTTTCGGGTTCGGGCTGATCGTCGCGATCGGAGCGCAGAACGCGTTCGTCCTGCGGCAGGGGCTGCGCCGTGAGCACATCGGGCTCGTGGTGGCGGTGTGCACCGGGTCCGACCTGGTGCTCATCGCGGTCGGCACGGCGGGCGTCGGTGCTCTCGTCTCGGCGAACGCCGCGGTGCTCGCGGTGGTCTCGGTGCTCGGCGCCGCCGTGCTCCTCGTGTACGGCGGGCTCGCGCTGCGTCGCGCGATCAGGCCGACCGGGCTGGCCGCGCAGACCGGTGGGCCGCCGGTGCCCGCCGGGCGGGTGCTCGGCACGACGCTCGCCCTCACGTGGCTCAACCCGCACGTGTACCTCGACACGGTCGTGCTGCTCGGCTCGGTCTCGGCGGGCTACGGGGCCGGCCGGTGGTGGTTCGCCCTCGGTGCCTGCTGCGCGAGCATCCTGTGGTTCTCCGGCCTGGGCTTCGGGGCGCGGCTCGCCGGACCGCTCTTCGCCCGCCCGGCCGCATGGCGCGTGCTCGACGTGGTGATCGCCGGCGTGATGGCCACGATCGCGGTGGGTCTCCTCGTCGACCTGCGGTGACGTCCCGCGCCGGGTGGGCGGCGCGGACTAGTCTCGGCTGGTGACCAGATGCGCGGGTGGGTCGTGACCAGCCCGGTCGCACGCCGTCGGCTGCTTCTCGTCGAGGACGACCCGCAGCTCTCCGCGATGCTCACGGATCTGCTCACAGGTGAGGGCTTCGACGTCGAGGCGGCCCGGGACGGGCAGCGGGGGCTGCACCTCGGTTTGTCCCGCAGCTACGACGTCGTGGTGCTCGACCGTGGCCTGCCCGCGCTCGAGGGACTTGACGTGCTCGCGCGGTGGCGTGCCCGGGGCGTCTACACCCCGGTGCTCGTGCTGTCGGCGCTGGGCAACCCGGCCGACCGGGTCGAGGGGCTGGACGCCGGGGCGGAGGACTACCTGGCCAAGCCGTTCGACCTGGACGAGCTGCTGGCCCGGCTGCGCGCCCTCGTGCGTCGGCACCACGAGGAGTCCGACCAGGTCCCCGTGCCCGGTGGGCTGCTCGACCCGGGCACCCACGAGGTGGTGTGCGACGCCGGTGGTCGGGTGGCCTTGTCCGAACGCGAGAGCGACCTGCTCGAGACCCTCGCTCGGCACCCGTCCCAGGTGTTCGGCCGCGAGCAGCTGCTCGACCTGGTGTTCGCCGACGCGGAGGACATCGGCGTGGTCGACACCTACGTCTACTACCTGCGGCGCAAGCTCGGCCGAGAGGTCGTCGCGACGGTGCGCGGCGTCGGCTACCGACTGGGCGAGCGGTGACCTCGCCGGGCGTCCGGGGCCGAGCGCCACGGACGCCGGAGCAGGTCGAGCTGGCCCACGCCTCGTTCCGTCTCGGGGTGCTCAGCGCGGCGGTCGTGCTCGCGGCAGTGCTCGGGGTGGCGCTGGTCGCGCTGCTCGGTGCCCGCCATGCGCTCAACGCCGAGGCGGACAGCCGACGGCAGCAGGCCGCGCGCTCGATCGACGACGTGCACGACGCCTCGTCCGACCTGTGGGTCACCGTCGTGGACCGGGACCGCGGCCACGGGGCGCAGCAGTCGAGCAGCGACCTGCCCGACGGCCTGCCCGACACCACTGCCCTGGCCGCGGCCCAGACCGAGGGGGGTGAGGTGCAGAGCGTCGTGAGCACCCCGTTCGGTCGGGTGGCGGTGCTCACGGTCGCCCGGGACGACCGGGTGGTCCAGGTGGCGGTAGACCCGACCCAGAACCGGGAGATCAGCGAGCGGATCGCGTCCGCGGTGCTGCTCGCCGGTGCCGTGGGCGTCGTGCTCGCCGGGGTGGCCGGTGCGTGGCTCGGGCGCCGCGCGGTGCGGCCGCTCGCGGACTCCCTGGCTCGGCAGCGCCGGTTCGTCGCGGATGCCAGCCATGAGCTGCGCACACCGCTCACGCTGCTGTCGACCCGGGTCCAGCTGCTCGGGCGGCACCTGGACACCCAGGTGCCGGACCTGCCGACGGCGGTGCGCGACGACGTCCGTGGCCTGTACGGCGACGCCAACGCGTTGGCCGGGCTGTTCGACGACCTGCTGCTCGCCGCCGACGACCGTGAGGTGCGACCCGAACCGGTGGACGTGGCGGCGACGGCGCGGGCGGTGGTGGACGCGGCGTCGGCGGTGGCGGCCTCCCGGCGCCGCACACTGCACTGCACGGGGGACCGCAGCGCGGTGGCGGTCGCCTCGTTGTCGCCGGTGCGCCGGGCGGTGACGGCACTGGTCGACAACGCGATCGAGCACGCGGAGCAGGCCGTCGTGGTCGACGTGGTCCGGGACGGCGCCGTGGTGCGGGTGCGGGTGATCGACGACGGCCCCGGGATCGCCGAGGGCGCCCAGGTGTTCGAGCGGTTCGCATCGGGCGGGACGGGGCGCGACGGGCGCAAGCACTACGGACTGGGCCTGGCCCTGGTCGCCGAGATCGCCGGCAAGTACCACGGGCGGGTCACGGCGGGCGCGCGCGACGACCGCGAGCGCGGTGCGCAGCTCACGCTGGAGCTGCCGGCCCCGCGCTGAGCGGTCCGGACCCGCGCTGAGCGGTCCGGACCCGCGAGGGGCGGGTCTGTCCCGGGCCGTGCCGGTGTGTCCGCGCCGTCTGGCGCCGCGGATCAACCCTGCGGGGTGCCCGCGAGGATCTGTCCGTCCGTGGTCACGACGATGACTGTCGCGGCGCCGTGCCGCAGCGCCCAGTCCACCCCGTCGGTGCCCATCGCGAGCACGGTCGTGGCGAGCACGTCGGCCACCGTGAGATCGGCGGCGACGACGGTGGCCGCGACCAATGGCAGGTCGACGGAGCCGGTCCTGCCGTCCCAGACGTGCTGCCCGCGCTCGTAGGTGCCCGACGTGGCGACGGCCCCGTCGCGCACGCCCAGCACGGCGAGGACGGCCTTCGGGTCCCGAGGGTCGCGGACCGCCACGTCCCAGGGCCTCCCGGGCTCGGGCTCGCCCCGCAGCACGACGTCGCCGCCGGCGTTGAGGCAGAAGCGCGTCAGCCCCGCCGCGACCAGGACGTCGGCGGCGCACTGGGCCGCCCAGCCCTTGACCACACCGTCGGTGTCGAGCAGCCCGTCGGGTGTGTGCACGTCGAACACACCGCCGGAGTCGTCGTGCGCCTGGGCGGCGATGGCCAGCACCTCGCGCATCTGGTCGGATGCCTGGTCCTCGGTCAGCTCGGCGCGTCGCAGCCGGTTCAGCTCGCTGTCGGGCCGGTAGGGGCTGAACCGTTCGTCGGCCGCGCGCAGCACCGCGAAGGCGGCGTCGAGCGCGGCGTCGACCTGTCCGTGGTCCTCGTCCCGGACGTCCACCGAGATCGGCAGACCCATGACCTCCTCGACGCGTCGCATGTCAGCCGTGCTGGTCGATGGCCGACTGCAGCGACTTCTTGTAGGCCTGCGAGGTGAAGGTGGCCCCGGACACGGTGTCGATCGCCGCGGAGCCCGCCGCGACGGCCTCCTGCGCCAGGATCGGGGTGGCGTAGGCGTTGATCTGGGACGACTCGCCGCCGCTGGGCGCCTGCAGGGTCTGCACCGCCGTGATCGCAGCACCGGTGAAGGTGACCGCGACCTGCACCGTGCCGTACCGCATCGAGATCGCCGTGCCCGCGATGACCTGCGAGCTCGTCGACCCGGCCGCCGGGGCCGGTGCCGGGGGAGGTGCCGCCGGCGCGGCCGTCGTGGGCTTCGCGGCGGGCTTCGGCACCGGCTTCTGGGTCGCGGTGGGCGAGGCTGC
>NZ_VWSD01000029.1 GCF_009829685.1 Cellulomonas citrea | reverse complement strand
GTCACGCGGCGGCGCAGCGGGACGGTGATCGCCGAGGGCGCGCCGGTGCCCGTCGATGCGGCCCGCGCCGCAGCGACCGCCTACGCCCGCGCGGCGCGGGCTGCCGGGCTGTCCGACGCCGCGGCGCTCGACCTGGTCCGCGGGGCGTTGCTCGACTGAGCGCGGGCGGGGGCGCACCGGCCGCAGTCAGCGGGCGGCCGTGCACCGGCCGCAGCGAGCCGGCCTACAGCGTGACGCCGACGAGCACCGGCTCGGCCTCGAGCCGCACGCCGAAGGCGGCCTGCACCCCGTCGCGGACCGTCCTGGCCAGGTGCAGCAGGTCGTCGGCTGTCGCGCCGCCCCGGTTGGTGAGCGCCAGCACGTGCTTGCCGGACAGCGCGGCCGGACCGGGCAGCCCGAAGCCCTTGCCGAAACCCGCGTGGTCGATGAGCCAGGCCGCGCTCGTCTTGACCCGGCCGTCGGCGGCCTCGTAGCGGGGCGCCTGCGGCGGCAGCGCGGCCGCAGCCTGCGCGTCGAGCAGCGGGTTGGTGAAGAACGAGCCGGCCGACCGGGTGTCGGGGTCGTCCGGGTCGAGCAGCATGCCCTTGCTCGCCCGCAGCCCCAGCACGGCGTCGCGCACCGCCTGCAGCGGCGCCCGCTCCCCCACCGGCACGCCCAGCGCGGCAGCCAGCTCGGGGTAGGTGATCGGCCGGGACAGCGAGGCCTTGCGCAGCTGGAAGGTCACATCGAGCACGACGTAGCGCGGTGTGGGGGCCCACGGCGCGCGGGCGTCGTCGGGATCGGGGCGCATCGACGCCTTGAGCACCGAGGTGCGGTAGCCGAACCGCAGGTCGGACAGCGGCAGGGTGCGCACCCGGCCACGCCCCCGGTCCCAGACCCGCACGACGGCGATGGTCTGGGCCACCTCCTGGCCGTAGGCCCCGACGTTCTGCACCGGGGTGGCCCCGACCGACCCGGGGATGCCGGACAACGCCTCCACCCCGGTGAGGTCCCCGGCCACCGCGTACCGCACGACGGCGTCCCACGGGGTGCCCGCTGCGGCGACGAGCGTGATCCCGGCGCACGCGGAGTGGTCGGGCACGTCCAGCTCGTCGCGCACGTCCCGCACGACGACACCGTCGAACCCGGCGTCGGCGACCAGCAGGTTGGACCCGCCGCCGAGCACGAGCAGCGGCTCGCCGGCCTCGTCCGCGGCCGTGACGGCGGCGATCAGCTCGGCCTCGGTGCGGGTCTCGACGTACCTCCGGGCGGGCCCGCCGACCCGGAGCGTCGTCAGGTCGGCCAGGGTGGGGACGGGCTCGGTCACCCCACCAGCCTAGGCAGGGTCGCCGTCGGACCCGTCATCGCCGTCGTCGGCCGCCGCCCGGGCGGGTGCGGCCGGCAACGGGGCGGCGGCGCCCACGACGAGCAGCCCGGCCAGCACGGGGACGATGATCGCGAGCAGCGCGTGGCGGTAGCCGACGTGCTGGGCGAGCAGCCCGAGCAGCGGCGGACCGGCCAGGAACGCGCTGTAGCCGATGGTCGAGACGACGGCGAGACGCGGGGCGGCGTGCGCCGGGTCGTCCGAGGCCGCGCTCATCCCCACCGGGAAGCCGAGCGCCGCACCCGCGCCCCACAGCACCACCCCGAGCAGGGCCAGCCACAGCGGCCCGACGGTCCCGAACACCGCGAGCCCGACGAGGCCGAACAGCGCCGAGGCGCGCAGCACGGCGACCCGGCCGTACCGGTCGAGCGCGTAGGTGCCGAGCAGCCGGGTCGTCGTCATCGCCGTGACGAACACACCGAACGAGAACGCGCCGAGGGCGTGCGACACGTCGAACCCGTCGACGACCGCCAGGCTCACCCAGTCGTTGGCAGCACCCTCGGCGAGCGCGGCGGCCAGCACCACCAAGCCGATGAGCAGCGTCCGCGGCTCGGTCCAGGCGGCGAACGCGCTGCGCCGGGGCGCCGGGGTCACGACGGCCGGGTCGACGAGCACGTCCTCGTCGGCAGGCGCGGCTACCACGGGCGCCGCGGGCACCGACGAGGGCAGGAATGACCGCACCGCGAGGAGCACCCCGAGGAACGAGAGCCCGACGGCCACCGGCACGTTGACCACGACGGGCACACCCAGACCGGCCGCGCCCGCGGCCAGCGCCGCCGCGACCACCGTGCCGAAGGAGAACCCGGCGTGGTACCGCGGCATCACGGTACGGCCGAGCCGCTGCTCGACGGCCGCGCCCTCGAAGTTCATCGCGGCGTCCCACACCCCGGTGCCGACGCCGAACAGCACGAGCGCGAGGACGACGAGCGGCACGGACCTCGCCTGGACGCCGAGCGCCGCGACCGTGAGCCCGGTCGCGTTGGCCGCGGCGAACACCGTGACCGTGCGCCGGGGGCCGAGCCGCTGCACGACGATCCCGGACAGCGGCAGCGAGACGAGCGAACCCACCGAGGCAGCCAGGAGCACGAGCCCCATCTGGTCGGGCTGCAGGTGGAGCCCGTCGCGCACCGCGGGCAGCCGGGAGGCCCAGGACGCGAAGTTGAAGCCGTTGAGGAAGAAGACGGCGAACACCGCGACCGACCCGCGCCGCACCGCATCCGGTGCGACGGACGAGGGGGCGGTCATCCGCCCATCCTCCCGGCTCATCGCGCGTCCACCAGCGCGGCCGTCGCCGACGTGCGCTGGGCCGTGACGGTGCGCAGCGGCGCCACCCGGCCGGCCACCGCGACGGAGGCCGCGAGCGCGACCGTGACGAGCAGCAGCGCGTGGCGCGTCCCGAGGCCCTGGGCCACGAGTCCGAGCACTGGGGGCGCGACCAGGGAGGCGACGGTCGCGAACGAGGAGACCACGGCGACCCGACCGGCGGCCCGCAGCGGGTCGTCGGACGCGGCGGCGATGGCGATCGGCACGGCGAGCGCAGCCCCCAGGCCCCAGGCCGCGACACCGCCGACGGCGAGCGGCAGCGTCGGTGCCACCCCGAACACGACGAGGCCGGCCAGCGACACGAGCCCCGAGACCCGCAGCACCGCGACCCGTCCGAACCGGTCGATGAGGCGTGTGCCGAGCACCCGGACGGCGGTCATCGAGGCGATGAACACGCCGAGCACGACCCCGCCGACGGCCTCGGGACGGGCGAAGGAGTCGACGACGGCCAGCGACAGCCAGTTGTTGGCGGACCCCTCCGAGAGCGAGGCGGCCATCGCGACCAGCCCGATGAGCAGCGTGCGCGGTTCGGTCCACGCGAGCATCGAGGCGCGCAGCCCGCTGCCCGGGGCCACCTCCGCGGCCCCGGCCGCTGCCTGCTGGCCGGGCACGGCGGGCACCTCGTCCACGCTCAGCACGACCCCGGCGCGGACGCTGGCCAGCCGCCAGACCAGCCCGAGCACCGCGACGGTCGCCATCTGGGCCTCGACCGGCACGTCGAGCGCGGAGCAGGCCGCCCCGCCCAGCGAGCCGAGCACGGCCCCGGCGGAGAACCCGGCGTGGAACTGCGGGATGACGGTGCGACCGAAGGCCCGTTCGATCCGGGCCGACTCGACGTTCATCGCCAGGTTGACGAGGGCGACCCCCACCCCGTTGACGACGACGCCGACGCAGAGCAGCGGCAGCACGCCGAAGGTCGGTCCGAGGCCGATGACGAGGTAGCCGCTGGAGATGACGACGGCCGCGACGACGATGAGGCGCCGGCTGCCGAGCCGGGCATGCACCGCCCCGGAGACGAGCACGGCGGCAAGGGCGCCCAGTGCGCCGAGCAGCAGCACGACGCCGAGCTGCGCGGTCGAGAGCCCCATCGCGGCGCGCACCGAGGGCAGCCGGGCCAGCCAGGAGGAGAACATGATGCCCATGAGCGCGTAGATGCCGACGAGCAGCAGACGGGCTCGTCGGACGGCGGGACTGGGTGCGGTGTGCGCGCGGCGTAGCACGACGGCTCCATCGGTGGCGGCGGCAGCGTCGGGCCGCCGGGTCGGCAGCGGGACGCCGATCGAGATATCGAATCGATTCGACCACAGCACGAGGAGCACGTCGAATCGTTTTGATGGGTCCTGGCATTGTGTCGCTACGCTGACGTCGCCGTCAACCACGTCCGCCCGGGCGGGTCGACCGGTACCGTCCGGGCCACCCCGGACCTCGCCGAGAGCTGCCGCCACCGACAGGAAGGAGCCGCGATGTCAGCCCGCACCACGCTCGCCGACGTCGCCGCCGCGGCGGGCGTCTCGGTCTCGACCGCCTCGCTGGCCTTCTCCGGTGCCGGGCCCATCTCGCCTGCGACGCGCACCAAGGTGCTCGAGGCCGCCGGCACCCTCGGCTACCAGGGCCCGAACCCCCTGGGCCGCCAGCTGCGCAGCGGCCGGGCCGGCATCGTCGGCGTCGTCGTGGGCGACTCGCTGCGCCGCTCGTTCCGCGACCCCGTCTCCATCCAGGTGCTCGACGGGCTGGCCACGAGCATCGAGTCGCTCGGGCTCGGGCTGCTCCTGGTCCGCGGCTCCGACGAGCCCGGCGCCGAGGAGCTCAACCCCCTCGTCGCCACGGCCGCGATGGACGTCGCCGTGCTGCTGTGGGGCGCGACGACCGACAGCCCGGTGCTGGCCGCACTGCGCGCCCGCGGCGTGCCGATCGTCGTCGTCGAGGGTCGGGTCGGCGAGGGCGACGCCCTCATCCGGATCCAGGACCGCACCGGGATGCGGCTCATCGGTGAGCACCTGCTCGCCCTCGGGCACCGCCGGATCGCCACGGTCACCCTGCCGTTCGACCGGGACGGCCGCGAAGGTCCGGCCGACCCCGCCCGGCTGACGCACATGCGCTACGAGATCGCCCGCCGGCGGCTGGCCGGTCTGCGCGACGCCGGCGTGGAGCCGACCGTGGTCTACGAGACCCCGGCCTCGCTCGTCGAGCTGGGCACCGCCGCGGGGCGTGCGCTGCTGAGCAGCCCCGACCGGCCGACCGCGATCGTCGCCCAGTCCGACCTGCTGGCCTCCGGCGTGCTGCTCGCCGCCCGCGAGCTCGGGCTGTCGGTGCCCGGGGACGTGTCGATCGCCGGCTTCGACGGGCTGGACCTGCCGTGGCTGCACCCCGACGTGCTCACCAGCGTGCACCAGCCGCTGCAGACCAAGGGCGAGCTCATCGGCCGCGCGGTCGCCGACCTGCTCGCGGGGAAGAAACCGCGCACCCGCACGCTCGACGTGTCCCTCGTCGTCGGCACCACGACGGGCCCCGCGCCGGTCTGACCTCCAGCCGGGACCAGCAGGGCAGCCGAGGTCAGCGGGGCAGCCGGACCTGGACCTGGGCCTTGCCGAGCACGCGCTGCCCCTCGACCACGGCCTGCAGGTCGATGCGGGCGGTCCCGGCCTCCTCGTCGAGGGCACCGACGACGGCCACCACCTCGACGACGGCCTGGCCGGGGTCGGGCACCGGGACCGGACGGGCGAAACGCACCTGGTAGTCCAGCACCGCGCCCGGGTCGCCGAGCCAGTCGACGACGACGTCGACCGCCGCACCCATCGTCCACATGCCGTGCGCGATCACACCGGGCAGGCCCACCTCGCGGGCGACCCGCTCGTTCCAGTGGATCGGGTTGAAGTCACCGCTCGCACCGGCGTAGCGCACCAGCCGGGAGCGGTCCACGGCGATCTCGCGCCGGGCCGCCTCGTCGCCGACGTTCATGCGTCCTCCCCCCGCACCGCGAGGGTGGAGCGGACGGTGCTCACCGGCGCACCCGCCTCGTCGGCGATCTCGCAGCGCGTGGTCACCAACGTGATGCCGGCCCGCTCGGTGATCTGCTCGACGTGCAGCGTCGTCACCAGCCGGTCACCGGCGACGATCGGCCGGTGGTGGGTGAACCGCTCGTCGGCGTGCACCACACGGGAGAAGTCGATCCCGGCGGCCGGGTCGGCGACCAGCTGCTGCTCGGCCCGCTGGGCGATGACCACCGCATAGGTGGGCGGCGCCACGACGTCAGCGTGCCCGAGGGCACGGGCCGCCTGCGGGTCGCTGTAGGCAGGGTGCGTGGCACCGGTGGCCTCGGCGAACGCCGCCAGGGCCGTGCGGGCCACCTCGTACGCAGGCGTCGGGGGGTAGACCCGCCCGACGTAGCCGGCGTCGACCGGCACGGAGGTCAGCGGGTCTCGCGGTGGACGGTGTGACGACCGTCGCGCGGGCAGTACTTCTTCATCTCGAGCCGGTCGGGGTCGTTCCGCCGGTTCTTCTTGGTGATGTAGTTGCGCTCCTTGCACTCCGTGCAGGCGAGCGTGATCTTCGGACGGACGTCGTGGCTCTTGCTGGCCATGGCTTGTCACCTCTCGCGCGCGCGGCGCGCCGTGTTCGTCGAACCGGGCGCGCCGGCCGACGCGCTCCGTGGAGCTGAGTGGTAGCGGGAGCGGGATTCGAACCCGCGACCTCACGATTATGAGTCGTGCGCTCTCACCAACTGAGCTACCCCGCCCCGACATGGCACAGGCCATGCACAGAGCCCCGAAAGGGAATCGAACCCTTGACCTTCTCCTTACCATGGAGACGCTCTGCCGACTGAGCTATCGGGGCGGCGCGGAACAGAGTACAGGAGCCAGGGGGCCGCACGAAATCGGCTGCCGACGCAGGCGCCCCGCACCCCCTGCCCGGCTGGTGCGACGCACCCGCGAGACGAGAACGGGGCGGTCTGCGTGTGCAGACCGCCCCGTGCTGTGGCGGGTGAGGGATTCGAACCCCCGTAGGCGTTGCCAGCTGATTTACAGTCAGCCCCCTTTGGCCACTCGGGTAACCCGCCGCAGGGACGCCGTGCCGGACACCCGTTGAGGTGACCGTCGACGACGTGCGGATGGAAGGATAGCAACTCCAGCCCCCACGCCCGAATCGCGTGCGCCGGCAGGGGGTGCGCAGGGGCAGGCAGGGACATGACCGACCAGGAGGCAGTGGCATGGCAGGCGACTCGTCGTTCGACGTGGTGAGCAAGGTCGACCGGCAGGAGGTCGACAACGCCCTCAACCAGGCGTCCAAGGAGATCGCGCAGCGCTACGACTTCAAGGGCGTCGGCGCCTCGATCGCCTGGAGCGGGGAGACCATCCTGCTCGTCGCCAACTCCGCCGAGCGGGTCAAGGCCGTGCTCGACGTGTTCGAGACCAAGCTCATCAAGCGCGGCATCTCGCTCAAGTCGCTGGACACCGGCGACGGCGAGCCCAAGCCGTCGGGCAAGGAGTACCGGCTGTCGGCGACCATCAAGGAGGGCCTGTCGTCCGAGGTCGCCAAGCAGCTGGCCAAGCTGGTGCGCGACGAGGGCCCCAAGGGCGCCAAGGCAGCCATCCAGGGCGACGAGCTGCGCGTCTCGTCCAAGAGCCGCGACGACCTGCAGGCCGTCATCGCCCTGCTCAAGGGCGCCGACGTCGACGCCGCCCTGCAGTTCGTCAACTACCGCTGAGCCCGGTCGACGCCGGGGCACCCACCCCGGCGTCGACCGTCGCCACGCTCAGTACCGCGTGATCCCGCCCTGGGTGCCCGCCATGGCCTCGAGCCGCGCGATGCGCTCGGCCATCGGCGGGTGGGTGGAGAACAGCTTGGCGGCGCCCGCCCCGGAGAACGGGTTGGCGATCATGAGGTGCGAGACGTCGACCAGCTTCTGGTCCTGCGGCAGCGGGCGGGCCTGGGTGCCCTGCTCCAGCTTGCGCAGCGCCGAGGCCAGCGCGAGCGGGTCACCGGTGAGGGTGGCACCGTCCTCGTCGGCGTCGTACTCGCGGGTGCGGCTGATCGCGAGCTGGATCATCGTCGCCGCGAGCGGGGCCAGGAACACCAGCAGCAGACCGGCCAGCGGGTTGCCGCCGCGGTCCCGGTCGGAGCCACCCCCGAAGAACATCGCGAACTGGGCCACCGAGGTGATGACACCGGCGATCGCCGCCGCCACCGACGAGGTGAGGATGTCCCGGTTGTAGACGTGCATGAGCTCGTGGCCGAGCACCCCGCGCAGCTCACGCTCGTCCAGCAGCGAGAGGATGCCCTCGGTGCAGCACACGGCGGCGTTCTGCGGGTTGCGCCCGGTCGCGAAGGCGTTCGGGGCCATCGTCGGGGAGACGTAGAGCCGTGGCATGGGCTGGCGGGCCGTCGTCGACAGCTCCCGCACGACCCGGTACATGACGGGCTGCTCGAGCTCGCTCACCGGCCGGGCCTGCATCGACCGGATCGCGATCTTGTCGGAGTTCCAGTACGAGTACGCCGTCGTCACGAGGCCGATCGCCGTGAAGATCCACAGGAACCGGGGCGTCCCGCCGCCGATCACCCAGCCGATGCCCAGCAGCACCGCCCACATGACCCCGAACAGCGCCGCGGTCTTCACCCCGTTGTAGTGCTGGTGTCCCATCGAACCCTTCCTCGACCCGGTGTTCACGTCCATCCTCCCCCGTGGAACGTCTCCCGGACCAGCACCGTTCCCCCGTACCCTTGGCCGACGCCGCGACGTCGCCCGGATGGCCCCGCGGCGAACGACCTATCTCTGGAGAGCTCAGATGCGCATCGCCCGCTGGACCGCCCTGGCCGCACTCACCGCGCTGGCCCTGGCGGCCTGCGCACCGGCCACCTCGTCCGGCGGCTCCTCGCCCAGCGGCACGGGGCTGGCCACCGTGAAGCAGGGCGTGCTCACGTTCGCGACCTCGGACCCGGCCTACGCGCCCTGGGTGCAGGACAACGACCCGTCGAGCGGCAAGGGCTTCGAGTCAGCCGTCGCCTACGCGGTGGCCGACAAGCTCGGGTACCCCAAGGACAAGGTCGTCTGGGTGAACGCGACGTTCGACCAGATCATCGCGCCCGGGGTGAAGAACTTCGACGTGGCGATCAACCAGGTGTCGATCACCGACGAGCGCAAGGCGAACCTCGACTTCTCCAGCCCGTACTACACGACCACCCAGGCGGTCGTCACACTCGCGTCCTCGCCCGCTGCCAAGGCCACGACGCTGGCCGACCTCGCACCGCTGCGGATCGGGGCGATGGTCGGCACCACCAGCCTCACCGCCGCGCAGAAGGCCATCAAGCCGACCACCGCGATCTCGGTCTACAACAGCAACGACGACGCGAAGGCGGCGCTCACCTCGAACCTCGTCGACGCGATCGTCGTCGACCTGCCGACCGCGCTGTACATCACCAGCGCCGAGCTCGACGGCGGCGTGATCCTGGGCCAGCTGCCGGACTCGGCGGGCGGCGACCAGTTCGGGCTCGTGCTCGACAAGGGCAGCGCGCTCACCGCACCGGTGAGCGCCGCGGTGGACGCCCTGGCGGCCGACGGCACGCTGGACACGCTGCAGAGCACGTGGCTCACCGACGCAGCGGGTGCACCGGTCCTCAAGTGAGCGTCCCGGACGCACCGGGCTGGGTGGCCTCGGACCGGCAGCGCGAGCGGGAGCGGTTCCGTCGCGCTCGCGCTCGCCGGTCCACCCTCGTGGCCCTCACCTCGACGGTGGCCCTCACCGCCGTCATCGTGCTCGGCGTACGGTCCTCGCCGGGCTGGCCTCGGGTGCGGCAGTCCTTCTTCAACCCGCAGGTCGCGCTCGACTCGCTGCCGGACGTGCTCGCCGGGCTGTGGCTCAACGTGCGGGTCATGGTGGTCTGCGCCGTGCTCATCGTCGTGCTGGCGCTCGCGCTGGCGCTGGCGAGGTCGCTGCGCGGGCCGGCGTTCTTCCCGTTGCGGGCGCTTGCGGCTGGGTACGTCGACCTGTTCCGCGGGCTGCCGCTCATCCTCGTGCTGCTGCTCGTCGGGTTCGGGCTGCCGGGTCTGCGGCTGCAGGGCATCCCGACCTCGGCCGTCACGCTCGGTGCGTTGGCGCTCGTGCTGTCCTACTCGGCGTACGTGGCCGAGGTGTTCCGGGCCGGGATCGAGGGCGTGCACCCCTCCCAGGTCGCCGCCGCGCGTTCCCTCGGCCTGACCCGGGGGCAGACGATGGCGCACGCGGTGCTGCCGCAGGCGGTGCGCCGGGTGGTGCCGGCACTGCTCAACGACCTCATCTCGCTGTCCAAGGACTCCGGGCTCATCTCGATCCTCGGCGCGGTGGACGCGGTGCGCGCCGCCCAGATCCAGACCGCCGAGCACGCCAACTTCACGCCCTACGTCGTGGCGGGGGTGCTGTTCGTGCTGCTCACCGTGCCGCTCAGCCGGGTCACCGACGCCCTAGCCAAACGTTCCGGCTGGTTGGCCGCCCAGGGTGCGCTCACCGCCGGGACCGTGCGATGAGGCGGGGTCCGGCCGCGCCGGCCGCACCCGCGGGCGGCGGACCGCTGCTGCGTGTGCAGCAGGTGCGCAAGACCTTCGGCACCCATGTGGTGCTCGACGGGGTCGACCTCGACGTCGAGGAGCACGCCGTCGTCGTCCTCATCGGCGCCTCCGGCTCCGGCAAGTCCACCCTGCTGCGCTGCATCGACCTGCTCGAGGAGATCGACGACGGGGTCATCGAGCTGGCCGGCACCGACATCGCCGACCCGCGGCTGGACGCCGATGTGCAGCGGGCCCGGATGGGCATGGTCTTCCAGCAGTACAACCTGTTCGGGCATCTGCGCGTGATCGACAACCTCACGCTCGCCCCGCGGCTCGTGCACAAGGTGCCCGCGGACCAGGCGCGCGCCGACGCCCTCGCGATGCTCGACCGCGTCGGGCTGGCCGACAAGGCGCGGGCCTTCCCCGACGAGCTGTCCGGCGGGCAGGCGCAGCGGGTGGCCATCGCCCGGGCGCTCGTCGGTCGCCCCGAGCTGCTGCTGCTCGACGAGGTCACCAGCGCCCTGGACCCCGAGCTGGTCGGTGAGGTGCTCACCCTGCTGGCCGAGCTCAAGTCGACGGGGCTCACCATGCTGCTGGCCACCCACGAGATGGCCTTCGCCCGGGAGGTCGCCGACGAGGTGTGCTTCCTGCACGCCGGCCGGGTGCACGAGCGCGGCACGCCCGCCCAGGTGCTCTCGGACCCGCAGCGCGAACGCACGCAGGAGTTCCTGCGCCGCATCACCGGCTGACGCGGGGCGGTCGGCCGGAGCCGCACGGCGCGCCCGGTCGGTGACCGGGCGGAGGCCGCGGAAAGCGGGGCCGCTCAGCCCCGCGCGCGCCCCAGCGACACGTCGACCATCTCCTCGCGCGGCACGACCTTGATGCGGGCCCGGCCGTGCGGCTCGCCGAGCCGCTGCTCGTGCTCGTCGAGCAGCTCCCAGCCGGACCACGGGACCACGTCGACCTTGCGCTCGGCCAGCAGCGTGAGCACGGCCTGCGGGTCACGCGTCGGCGCCTGGGGAAGCGTCGGGGCGTCGGCGACCAGGTTGCGGATCGTCTCCTGCGCATCGGACTTGGTGTGCCCGATGAGACCGACCGGGCCACGCTTGATCCAGCCCGTCGCGTACAGCCCCGGGACCGGGGTGCCGTTCTCGTCGACGACCCGGCCCTCGCGGTTGGCGATGACGCCGGCAGCCTCGTCGAACGGCACGTCGGGCAGCGGTGAGCCGAAGTAGCCGATCGCCCGGTAGACGGCCTGCACCGGCCAGTCGTGCAGCTCCCCCGTCCCGGTGACGGTGCCGTCGCCGGTGAGCGTGGTGCGCTCGGTGCGCAGACCCACGACCTTGCCGTCCTCGCCGAGGACCTCGACCGGCTGGTGCAGGAAGTGCAGGTGGATCCGCCGGCTCGCGGTCAGCTCCTCGGGCTCCTTGAGCGTCCAGTCGGTGAGGGTCTTGACGACCTGCTTGGTCTGGTTCGACGAGTGGATGGCCGCCATCGACCCCTCGTCGAAGTCGAAGTCCTCCGGGTACACGATGACGTCGACGTCCGGCACCATGCCCAGCTCTCGCAGCTCCAGCGGGGAGAACTTCACCTGCGCCGGACCGCGCCGGGCGAACACGTGCACATCGGTGACCGGGCTGGCCGACAGGATCTCGTACACGTTGGCCGGGACCTCGGTGGGCAGCAGGTCCTGCGGGTGCTTGGCCAGCACCCGCGCCACGTCGAGCGCCACGTTGCCGGCACCGAGCACGGCCACGTGCTGGGCGTGCAGCGGCCAGGTGCGCGGCACGTCGGGGTGCCCGTCGTACCAGGAGACGAAGTCGGCAGCCCCGTAGGAGCCGTCCAGGTCGATGCCCGGGATGGGCAGCGCCGCGTCCCGGATCGCGCCGGTGGCGAAGATGACCGCGTCGTAGTGCTCCCGCAGGTCCGCCATCGTCAGGTCGGTGCCGTAGTCGACGTTCGCGAGCATCCGGATGTCGCCGCGCTCGAGCACCTTGTGCAGCGCCACGATGATCTGCTTGATCCGCGGGTGGTCCGGGGCGACGCCGTAACGGACCAGGCCGTAGGGCGCGGGCAGCCGCTCGATGAGGTCGATCTGCACGTCCGGCACGGACTTGGTCAGGATGTCGGAGGCGTAGGTGCCGGCCGGACCGGCACCGACGACGGCGACACGCAAGGCGCTGCTCACAGAGATGGACCTTCGGGTGCTCGAGGGGGGCGGACCACGGTCCGCCGCAGATTCGCCGTCCAGTCTAGAGCGCCCCACCGGGGCCTCCGCTGGGGTCGGCTACCGTGCAGCCGTGACCGGCACCCCGCGCAGCCCCGAACGGTCCGGCGTGGCACTGGGGCTCACCGCCTACGGGCTGTGGGGGCTGCTGCCGCTCTACTTCCCGCTCATGGCCCCGGCCGGTGCGGTCGAGGTGATCGGGCACCGGGTGATCTGGTCACTCGTGCTGTGCCTGGGCATCCTGCTGGTCACGCGGTCGTGGCGCTCCTTCACCGCGGTGCTGGCGGACCGGCGCACGATGGCGGTGCTCGCCGCGGCCTCGGTGCTGCTGGCCGCGAACTGGTTGACCTTCGTCATCGGCGTCACCACCGGGCACACCGTGGACGCAGCGCTCGGCTACTTCATCAACCCGCTCGTCGTCGTCGGGCTGGCGGTCGTGGTGCTGCACGAGAAGCTGCGCGTCACCCAGTGGGTGGCGCTGGGCCTGGGTGCCGCGGCGGTCGTCGTCATCTCGGTGGGCAACGGTGCGGTGCCCTGGATCGGGCTCATCGTGGCCGTCACCTTCGCCTGCTACGGGTTGGCGAAGAACCGGGTGGGCCGCACGGTCGCGGCGACACCGGGTCTGGCGGCCGAGACCCTCGTGCTCGCCCCGCCGGCCCTCGCCTACCTGGTGTGGCAGCAGGCGTCCGGCGCGGGCTCGTTGACCGGGTCCGGGCCGTGGCACGTGGCGGGACTGGTGAGCCTGGGCGTGGTCACCACGGTGCCGCTGCTGGCCTTCAACGCGGCCGCGCGGCGGCTGCCGCTCTCGGTGGTCGGGCTGCTGCAGTACGTCACACCGCTCATGCACCTGGCGATCGGCGTGTGGGTGCAGCACGAGCCGATGCCCGCGGCCCGCTGGTGGGGGTTCGCGCTCGTGTGGGTGGCGGTCGTCCTGCTCGTCGTCGACGGGCTGCGCGCGGCGCACCGGGTGCGCCCCGGCACCCCCGCCGTCGACGGCTCAGACGAGCGCGGTGACGGTCACGACGCGGTCGCCCAGCCGTAGCACCCAGCCGGCGCCGATGACGGCCCGGACCCCGGGCGCCAGCACCGCGGTGGCCCCGGTGGGGTCCTGCAGCACTGTGCCGTTCGTCGACCCCGGGTCGCTCACCCACAGCAGCGCACCGCCCTGCTCCGGGCCGAACAGCAGGTGCAGCCGGGACATCGACCGCTCCGGGTCGGCGAGCACCACCTGGTGGTAGGCGCCGCGGCCCGAGGTGTGCGACGGGTCCCGCCCGATCGCCCCGTCGCCCACGACGTCGACCACCTCACCGGTGTCGGCCACCAGGCGCAGCCACGGCTCTGCCAGCAGCTCGACGGGACGCTCGACGGCGAACCGGGTGAGCTCGACCTCGTCGGGCAGGCGTCCCGCCGCCGCGGCGTCGGCCACGACAGGATCCAGCACGGCGGTCTCCCGCACGGCGGTCTCCCGCACGGCGGACGGTCCGTGCGGCGCTGCCTCCTCCCGCGCCACCACCACCTGCGGTGCCGCGCCCGGGGGGTCGGGCAGCAGGTCCGGGGCATCCGGGGACTGCCCGGCACTCTGGTCGGACGAGGCAGGGGCGGCGCCGAGGAGCCCCGGCGGGTCCGGCACCAGGTCGGGGACCGGGACGGCGTCGGCCCGGTCCTGAGCCTGGCCCTCCTCTGCAGCGGCCAGAGGTGCCGGCAGCGGTGCCGACGCGCGAGGCGACGACACCGCGCGACGCGGCTCGGTGAGCCGCGCCGAGGCGCTCGTGCGACGCCGCACGGCGTCGCCGTTGCCGTCGTCGAGGGCTGCCGCGGCCGACCGGCGGTCACCCCGCGGCAGGACCGCGGCGGCGAGCAGCACCATCGTGCCGGCGGCCCGGTCGTGCCAGCCCCGACGGGCCGGTGAGGCGTCCCACGCCCCCGAACCGGCCACGACGTACGCACCCACCCCAAGGACGAGCGAGCCGGCGGCCAGCACCAGGTCGCGCACCAGGACGGCGACCAGCCCTGCGGGCAGCCCGGTCCGCGCGCTCACCGTCCGGATCCCGACGATCGCCGCACCCGCGGTCGCGCCCGTCACGGCCTCGGCGACGAGCTGGCCCGCGAGGACGAGCAGGCTCAGCCCGAGGACGGCCACCAGCAGCGGCGTCCCGGTGGGGAGCCCGGCGAGCAGCCAGCCGGCCACCGCGAGCACCACGAGCAGCCCGCCGAGCACCTGGTCGAGCAGCAGGGCCACGAGCCGACGCCCGATCGGGGCCACGGCCCCGGGCAGCACGGGCGCCGTGCCCTCGCCCTCGAGGACGACCGCGTGCCGTCGTCGGGCGGTCGCCGCGCTCAGCCCGGCATGGTCGACGACGTGGCCGCAGGACGTGCAGCGGACGACTCCCTGATCGAGCCGGTGCCCGCACTGCACACAGACCGTCACCGTGGTCGTCACCGCCGTCCTCATCGCGCTCCCCGCACGTCCTGGCGATGATCTTCCCATCACCCCTGCCGGGGTGATCGGTCGTTCAGGGCCGTCGCATGAGCCCGCGGGGCGGACCGGGATCAGCCGGCGCGAACCACCAGGGCCTGAGCAAACGCCACGAGGGCATCCCGCGCGGGTCCGGCCGGCAGCGGTTCGAGGTCGGCGACCGCCTCGTTCGCCAGCTCGACGGCACGTCGCTGGGTGGCCTCGGCCACCGGGTGCGCACGCAGCCCTGCGACAGCCTGGGCCAGCACGGCGTCGTCGGAGAGGTCCCCGTCCAGCAGCGCGAGCAGCTCACGGTCCCCGGGACGCTCGTCGCCGGTCGCGACGGCCTCGCGCAGCAGCAGCACCGGCATGGTCGCGACCCCCTCGCGCAGGTCGGTCCCGGGCGTCTTGCCGGTCGCTGCGCCGTCCGAGGCCAGGTCGAGGTAGTCGTCGGCGATCTGGAACGCGACACCCACCCGCTCCCCGAACCGCGCCACGAGCTCGACGACCTCCGGGCTGCAGTCGGCGAACATCGCGCCGTACCGGGCCGAGGTGCCGACCAGCGACGCCGTCTTGTCCGCGAGCACCTGCAGGTAGTGGGCCGTCGGGTCCTGCCCCGGCGTCGGACCGACCGTCTCGGCGAGCTGCCCCAGGCACAGGCGTTCGAACGTCTCTGCCTGGATGCGGACCGCCTCCGGCCCGAGCGAGGCGACCGTGGCCGAGGCGCGGGCGAACAGCAGGTCGCCGGTGAGGATCGCCACCGTGTTGCCCCAGACCTCGTGCGCCGACGGCGCACCGCGGCGCAGCGGCGCGGAGTCCATGACGTCGTCGTGGTACAGCGAGGCCAGGTGGGTGAGCTCGACCGCGACCGCGGCCTCGACCACCTCGGGCCGGTCTGCCGTGCCCAGCTCCGCGGTGAGCAGCGCGAGCAGCGGCCGCAGCCGCTTGCCCCCGGCGTTCACCAGGTGGCGCGAGGCATCGTCGGCGAGCCGGTCCGCCTGGCGCACGGCACGCTGCAGGCGTTCCTCGACCACGGCGAGGCGCTCCTCCAGCCGCCGGGCGAGGGCGGGGTCGGTCAGCGGGATCGTCGTCGTGGGGCTCACGGGACGAACCTAGCGGCCCCCCGACGGGTACACCGAACCGAGCGGTCCAGGTACGACAGTCCCGGCTCGCTCACGGCAGGTACGCCGCGACCTGGCTGATCGCGTCGAGCACACCGCCGGGGAAGATCCCGAGCACGACGGTGAGCACCGCGCAGACCGCGATCGACACGGTGGCCAGGCCGTTCGGTCGCACCACCGTGGTGGTGACGACCCGCGCCGGCGCCGTCTGGAGCAGCGTCGCCGTCCCGGTCCCGGCAGCCGCCGCGGGCTCGGCGTCGGTCGACGCCTGCGTGGGCTCGGAGGCCGGGAAGAACATGAGCACGATGACCTTGACGTAGAAGAACGCCGCGGCCGCCGAGGCGAGCACACCGATGAGCGCGAGCGGCCAGGCGCCGCCGTGCACCGCCGCCGAGAACACGGCGAACTTCCCGACGAAGCCCGCCGTGAGCGGGATGCCCGCGAAGGACAGCAGGAAGAGCAGGAAGGTCACCGCGACGACGGGGTGGGTGCGGCCCAGACCGGCCCACTGCGACAGCGCCGTCGCCTCACCGCTGACCCCGCCGGAGGCCGACCGCTCGCGCACGATCGAGATGATCGCGAAGGCACCGACCGTCGCCAGACCGTAGGCGAGCAGGTAGAACAGCACCGAGCTCGGTCCCTGCTTGTCCAGCGCGGCCACCCCGGTGAGCACGAACCCGGCGTGCGCGATCGAGGAGTAGGCGAGCAGCCGCTTGATGTCGGTCTGCACCAGACCGGCCACGGTGCCCACCAGCATCGTCGCGATGGCGACGGTCCACAGCACGACGGTGAGGTCCCAGCCCAGGCCCGCGAGCATCACGTAGAGCACCCGCAGCATCGCCGCGAAGGCAGCCACCTTGGTGCCGGCCGCCATGAACCCCGTGATCGGGGTGGGGGCCCCCTGGTAGACGTCGGGGGTCCACATGTGGAACGGCACCGCACCGACCTTGAAGAACAGGCCGACGAGGATGAGCACGGCGCCGAGCAGCAGCAGCCCCTCGGTGCCGGTGGGGGTGGCCACCGCCGTGGCGATCTCGGAGTAGCGCAGGGTGCCGGTGGCGCCGTACACGAGGGCGATGCCGAAGATGAAGAACGCCGAGGCGAAGGCGCCCAGCAGGAAGTACTTGAGCGACGCCTCCTGCGACTGCAGCCGGCGACGACGCGCCATCCCGGACAGCAGGTAGAGCGGCAGCGAGAGCACCTCGAGCGCCACGAACAGCGTGAGCAGGTCGCCCGTCGACCCGAAGATCATCATCCCGCCGGTCGCGAACAGCACGAGCGGGTAGACCTCGGTCTGCGCCATGCCCCGGGTGGTCGCGATCTTCTCGTAGTCCGACCCGGGCGCCGCGGAGACCATGGGTGCGAACGCGTCCTCGTCGCTCGCGGTGCGGTCCGCCATGACGAGGACCGACAGCAGCGCGATCACCAGGATGATCGCCTGCGCGACGAGCGCCGGGCCGTCGAGCACGAACGACCCGCTGAGCACGTCGTACCCGCCCGTGGACTTCACGGTGCTCCACGCCAGCGCCAGTGCGACGAGCGCACCGACGACGGCCGCGAGCGACAACGTCACCTGGGCGACGCGGCGGAACCGGGCGGGGACGAATGCCTCGAGCAGCACGCCGACGACGGCGGCCAGGAGGACCACCACCACCGGGGCGAGCGGCCCCCACGAGACGGTGGGCGCGATGAACTCGGCGATCACTTGCCGGCCTCCGAGGTAGCGGTGGTCTGGGGCACGTCCTGCGCGCCGACCTGCTGGACGCTGGTGACTGCCGACGGGCGGACCAGGTCGAGCGCGGGCCGGGGCCAGAACCCGAGCACGAGCATGAGGGCGATGAGCGGCACGACGGCCCACCGCTCGACGACGCTCACATCAGCGAACCGACCGAGCGCCGGCAGCTCACGGACGTCCTGGTCCGGGGTGTTCGTCGGCAGTGGACCGGTGAAGACCCGCTGGTAGGTCCACAGCACGTAGATCGCTGCGAGCACCACGCCGATGCTCGCGACGATCGCGGCCGCCGGGTGCACGGCGAAGGTGCCGACGATGACCAGGAACTCCGAGATGAAGGTCGACAGACCCGGCAGCGAGAGCGCCGACAGCCCGACGACCAGGAACAGCCCGGCAAGCACCGGGACCTGCTTCTGCAGCCCCCCGAAGTCGGCGATCTCGGGCGAGCGGCGCCGCGCCACGAGGTAGCCGACCAGCAGGAACAGCCCGCCGGTCGAGAGCCCGTGGTTGACCATGTAGAACGACGACCCGGAGATCGAGGTCGACGTGAAGGCGAAGATGCCGAGCACGATGAACCCGAAGTGCGAGACCGAGGTGTACGCCACGAGCCGGAACAGGTTCTTCTGGCCGATCGCCAGCAGCGCCCCGTAGATGATCGACACGACCGCCAGCACGATGATGAACGGCGCCGCCCACCGCGAGGCGTTCGGGAACAGCGGCAGGCACAGCGTGAGCATCCCGAAGGTGCCGACCTTGTCGAGCACGCCGACCAGCAGCGCGGACGTCCCGGCCGGTGCCTGCTCGGCCGCGTCCGGCAGCCAGGTGTGCACGGGGAACATCGGCGCCTTGATGGCGAACGCGATGAAGAACGAGACGAACAGCCACTTCTCGACGCTCGGGTCCAGGCTCAGCCCGGTGAGGTTGTCGGTGAGGAAGCCCTGCGGTCCGCCGGGGCCCTGCATGTACAGCGCGATGACGCCGATGAGCATGACGAGCCCGCCGGCCAGCGAGTACAGCAGGAACTTCACGGCCGCGTAGCGCCTGCGGGACCTGTCGGCCCCGAAGCCGCCGATCATGAAGTAGACCGGGATGAGCATCGCCTCGAACAGGACGTAGAAGAAGAAGACGTCCCGGGCGGCGAACACCGCGACCATGAAGGCCTCGAGCAGCAGCGCGAGCGCGAGGTAGCGGCGCAGCCCGTCGGTCGCCTCGTGCACGCTGCCCTGCTCACGCCAGGCGGCCAGCACGACGAGCGGCACGAGCACCACCGACATGAGCACGAGCGCGAGCCCGACCCCGTCGACGCCGACCGCGTAGGAGACGCCGAACGCCGCGATCCACGAGTGGGTCTCGACGAGCTGGTGCTCACCGGCCCGGCTCGTGTCGAAGCCGGCAGCGGCGATCACCGCGACCGCCACCTCCGCGAGGGCGAAGACGAGGGCGACCTCACGGGCGCGGCCCCGCAGCGGGGAGGGCAGCCACAGCGCGAGCGACCCCAGCAGGGGCAGCACGATCAGCAGTGTGAGCCAGGGGAAGTGAGACATCGGTGTGCTGCTCTCCTCAGCTCTGCACGGCCAGGACGATGACGACGAGCGCGACCAGCCCCAGGAGCATCGTCGAGGCGTACTGCCTCACGAAGCCCGTCTGCGGTCGGCGCGCGGCGTCGCCGACGGCGACGGTGCCGCGGGCGATGCCCGTCACCGCCCCGTCGACCACGGCGCCGTCCATGAACACCAGGGCCCGTGTGGCGTAGGTCCCGGGAATGACGAGCAGGCCGTCGTTGACAGCGTCCTGCTTGAGGTCCTCGCGTGCGGCCTGGACCAGCCAGCTCGCCGCCGGGGCCGTGGTCGGCACCGGCTGGCGCGCGTACCGCTGCCAGGCCAGGACGGCCGCGGCGATGACCAGCACGAGCGTGACGATCGTGATCACCAGGGCCGGCAGCACCGGCTCACCGTGCTCGTGCGAGCCGGTGACGGGGGCCAGCCACTGCGTGAACCGCGACCCGGAGGCCAGGATCCCGCCGAGCGCGACCGAGCCGACCGCGAGCACGATCATCGGAGCGGTCATGAGCTTGGGCGACTCGTGCGGGTGCACGTCGTCCTCCCAGCGCTCCTTGCCCTCGAAGGTCATGAAGAACAGCCGCGACATGTAGAACGACGTGATCGCCGCGCCCAGGAGCGTGACCAGCCCGAACACCCAGGCCCGCCAGACCTGGCCGTCCTGGACGACGAACGCCGCCTCGATGATCGGGTCCTTGGTGAAGAAGCCCGACAGCGGGGGGATGCCCAGGATCGCAAGCCAGCCGGCAGCGAAGGTCGCGTAGGTGATCTTCATGTGCTTGCCGAGCCCGCCGAAGCGGCGCATGTCGGTCGAGTCGTTCATGCCGTGCATGACCGAGCCGGCCCCCAGGAACATCCCGGCCTTGAAGAAGCCGTGGCTCACCAGGTGCATGATCGCCAGCGCGTAGCCGATCGGGCCGAGCCCGGCGGCCAGGATCATGTAGCCGATCTGCGACATGGTCGAGGCGGCCAGCGCCTTCTTGATGTCGTCCTTCGCGCACCCGACGACCGCCCCGTAGAGCAGCGTGATCGCGCCGATGATGACCACGACGAGCCGCGCGTTCGGCGCCGCGTCGAAGATCGCCTGGGAGCGGACGATGAGGTAGACGCCCGCGGTCACCATGGTGGCCGCGTGGATGAGCGCCGAGACCGGCGTCGGGCCGGCCATCGCGTCGCCCAGCCAGGACTGCAGCGGGAACTGCGCCGACTTGCCGGTGGCCGCGAGAAGCAGCATGAGCCCGATCGCGGTGAGCAGCCCCTGCGAGAGGTGCCCGCCGGTAGCCGCAGCGTTCACCGAGCCGAAGTCCAGCGCACCGACGTTGGCGAACAGCAGCCCCATCGCGACGAGCATGCCGAGGTCGCCGACCCGGTTGGCCACGAAGGCCTTCTTCGCGGCGACCGCGTTCTCCAGGGCGTTGACGCCCGAGACGGTGTGGTCGCCGTCGTGGCCGGGCCGGGCGTCGACCTCGTGGTTCCAGAACCCGATGAGCAGGTACGAGGCCAGACCCACGCCCTCCCAGCCGAAGAACAGCAGGAGGTAGGAGTCACCCAGCACCAGCACGAGCATGGAGGCGACGAACAGGTTGAGGTAGGCGAAGAACCGCCGCCGGTTGACGTCATGCGCCATGTAGGCGATCGAGTAGACGTGGATGAGCGAGCCGACGAAGGTGACGAGCAGCACGAACGTCACCGACAGGGTGTCGACGCGCAGCCCGGCGTGCAGGTCGAGCGCACCGGCCGAGATCCAGCTGCCCAGGTCGACGTCCTGCACGCGCTGGTCGGCGGGGGCCGACAGCAGCTGCAGCGCGATGGCGGCGGCGACGACGAACGAGGCCGCCGGGGCGAGCACCCCGAGCAGGTGGCCCCACCGGTCGGCGCGCCGGCCGAGGACCAGCAGCAGCGCGGCGCTGATCGCGGGCAGCAGGATCAGCCACAGGGCGCCCGAGGCCGCCCCGGTGGCCGGGATGGCGCCGACGGGCTCGGACGCGGGAAGGGCTCCCGCGAGCACGGCTCCGGTCAACGAGGTGGCGAGCGTGCTCACGCGGGTTCCCTCACGTCCTTGAGGAGGTTGGCATCGTCCACCGACGCGGAGCGCCGGGTCCGGTAGATCGAGACGATGATGGCCAGCCCGACGACGACCTCGGCCGCGGCGACCACCATGACGAAGAACGCAAGCACCTGGCCGACGAGGTTGCCGTGGATCCGCGCGAAGGTGACCAGCGCGAGGTTCGTGGCGTTGAGCATGAGCTCGACCCCCATGAACACGATGATCGCGTTGCGGCGCAGCAGCACGGCGGACGCGCCGATGGAGAACAGCAGCGCCGCGAGCACGACGTAGTTGGTGACGCTCACCGGTCGGCCTCCGTGCTCTGGTCGGGTGCAGCTGCCGGACCGTTCTGACCGGTCTGCGAGGTGGCCGCGTCCAGGGCCGCGGTCGCCGGCTCGTCACCGCTCAGCGGCTCGGATGCCTGGGGTGGCGGTTCGGAGTCGGCCGCCCAGCCCCCGGCCAGCACGCGGTCGATCCGCGCCGCGTACTCGCGCGCATCGGCCTCCTGGCCACGAACCCGGATGACACGCGGCACAGAGGCCTCGAGCGGCCGGCCGTCGGGGCCGAGCGCAGGGACGTCCATCGCGTTGTGCCGGGCGTAGACGCCCGGCGCCGGCAGCGGCGTGAGGACGACACCGTCGGCGAGGGCGGCCACGCGGGCGTCGGCGCGCTGGCGCTGGTCACGCTTGGGCGTGAGCCGCTCGCGGTGGGTGAGCACGAGGGCGCCGAGCGCCGCGGTGACCAGCAGTGCGCCCACGATCTCGAGGGCGAACGCGTGCTGGCCGAACACGATCTTGGCCAGACCCACCGGGTTGGTCTCGGCGTTCGCGTCCTGGAGCCCGACGGGGGCGCCGTAGGTCGCCCGGCCGATGACTCCGGCGAGCACGACGGCCAGCCCGAGGCCGGCGACGATGCCGACCACGCGCTGCCCGGCGAGGGTCTCGGTGAGCGAGTCGGAGGAGTCGACGCCGACGAGCATGAGGACGAAGAGGAACAGCATCATGATCGCGCCGGTGTAGACGACGACCTGGACGATGCCGAGGAACACCGCGTCCTGCGCGACGTACATGAAGGCCAGCGAGATCATCACGACGATGACCCCGAGCGCGGCGTGCACGGCCTTGCGGGCGAACAGCAGGCCGAGCGCGCCGACCACCATGATCGGGGCGAGCACCCAGAACAGGATGGCTTCGCCGGTCGTGGTCGTGCCGCTGGCGTCGAGCGCCGCCGGCAGCAGCGTGGTGAGCGTGGTCACCGGGCACCCCCCTCGCGGCGCGCGGCCGCGGTGATCTTCTGCTGAGCGGCGCGGGTCTCGCCGATCGGGATGGCCGTGGCGATACCGGGGCCGCCGACCAACGAGGCGTCGTCGGGCCGCTGCTCGCGCACCCAGTCGCGCTGGGTGTCGGTCGCGCCGGTCACCTCACCGCGGTAGTACTCGGTGTCCGTGGTCCCCTCGACCATCGGGTGCGGCGGGGCGAGCATGCCCTCCGCCAGCGGGGCGAGCAGGTCCTGCTTCTCCCAGATGAGCCCGGCCCGGGTGGGGCCGGCGAGCTCGAAGTCGTTGGTCATGGTGAGGGCGCGGGTCGGGCACGCCTCGATGCACAGCCCGCACAGGATGCAGCGCAGGTAGTTGATCTGGTAGACGCGGCCGTAGCGCTCCCCCGGCGAGAACTGCTCGTCCGGGGTGTTGTCGGCGGCCTCGACGTAGATCGCGTCCGCCGGGCAGGCCCAGGCGCACAGCTCGCAGCCGATGCACTTCTCCAGTCCGTCCGGGTACCGGTTGAGCTGGTGGCGCCCGTGGAAGCGCGGCTTCACGTTGGCCGGCTCGCGCGGGTACTGCTCGGTCACGATCGGCTTGAAGAAGTTCGAGAGCGAGACCCCGAACCCGGCCGCGGGCGCGAAGAACTCCGCCAGGCCGTGGCGCTCGGGGATCATCGACTCATAGGGCGTCACCGGCGCGCCGGGGGTTCCGGCAACCGGGCGGGGCTGCACCCCGGACGCCGGACGGGTCTCGTCGTTGGCCTCAGGCACGGTCGACCTCCTCCTCGGGAGTGGTCTTCGGGTCGGACGTCGCACCGGCCGCGGCCATCGCCCGCAGCTTGCGCGGCGAGGGCGGCAGCACCTGGCCGGGCAGCGGCGGCACGGGGTAGCCGGCCGCGAAGGCGTCGAACGGCTCCGGTTCGGGCTCCGGTGGCGCGACTTCCTTCTTGTCCGGGATGAAGAAGGACACCGCCAGTGCGACGAGCAGCACGGCCCCGGCGATGAGGAAGAGCGGACCCCGCAGGTTCACCGAGCCGAACTCCTGCAGCGCCTTGACGGCGATGACGAGCACCAGCCAGCCCAGCGCCACCGGGATGAGCACCTTCCAGCCCAGGTTCATGAACTGGTCGTAGCGGAAGCGCAGCAGCGTGCCGCGCACCCACACGAAGAAGAACATGAGCAGCCAGACCTTGACGAGGAACCACAGCACGGGCCACCAGCCGGTGTTGAGCATCCCGTCGTTGATCGCCGACAGCGGGAACGGCGCCCGCCAGCCGCCCAGGAACAAGGTGGTGCACACTGCGGACACGTTGAGCGCGTTGATGTACTCGGCCAGGTAGAACCAGGCGAACTTCATCGAGGAGTACTCGGTCATGTACCCCGCGACGAGCTCGCCCTCGGCCTCCGGCAGGTCGAACGGCAGGCGGTTGACCTCACCGATCATCGACACGACGTAGAGGATGAACGCGACCGGCAGCGCGACGGCGTACCAGAAGCTGCTCTGCGACTCGACGATCTGCGAGGTCGACATCGACCCGGCCAGCACGAAGACGCTCACCAGCGACAGCCCCATGGCCAGCTCGTAGCTGATGACCTGGGCGGTCGAGCGCACCGAGCCGAGCAGCGGGTAGGTCGAGCCGGAGGACCAGCCACCGAGCATCATCCCGTAGGCACCGACCGAGGTGCAGGCCAGGATGTAGAGCACCGCGACCGGGAAGTCGGTGAGCTGCAGCGGCGTGAGGTGGCCGAAGATCGAGACGGCCGGCCCGAACGGCACGACGGCGAGGGTGAGCAGCGCCGCGAAGACCGAGATCGCCGGGGCGATGAGGTAGACGGCCTTGTCCGCCGCCCGCACCGAGATGTCCTCCTTGATGAGGAGCTTGACGGCGTCGGCGACGGTCTGCAGCAGACCGAACGGGCCGTGCACGTTCGGGCCCGGGCGGATCTGCATCCGGCCGACGACCTTGCGCTCGAACCAGATGGCCAGGATGACCGAGGTCAGCAGGAACACCAGGATCGCGGCGCCCTTGAGCAGCACGATCCAGAAGTTGTCCTGGCTGAAGTCGGCGGTGGCGACCGCCAGGTGGGGGGTCATGCCCGGTCCTCCTTCTGCTCGTCCGTGCCGGCATCACCGGCGGCGGACAGCGCGACGACGTCCCCGGCGAGCGCACCGAGCTGCTCGCGCACGCGGCAGTCCCGGGCGTTGGTCGGCAACCACACGAGGTGGTCGGGCATCGCGACGACCTGCACGGGCAGCCGCACCGACCCGCGGCCGGTGCTCACCTCGACCAGGTCACCGTCGGCCACCGGCACCCCCGCCGCGGTGGCGGCGGAGACCTTCGCGGTGCTGCGACGGGCGGTCCCGGCGAGGAACTGCTCACCGTCCTGCCCACGGCCGGCGTCCAGCATCGGGCTCCACGTCGCGAGCACCGCGTGCCCGGCCGGGACGACCGGCGGCTCGCTCGCGGCCGTCTGGGGGGCGCTCACCCGAGCACCCGTCCAGCCGCCGAGACCGTCGAGCTCGGCGTGCACAGCCGTGAGCGTGGACAGCCCGAGCTCGGCACCCATCACCGACGCGACCCGGTCCAGGACACGGTGGTCGGCGAGCTGGCTCGAGGCCAGGGCCTGCGGGAACGGCCGCGGGCGGCCCTCCCAGGTGACGAACGTGCCGGCCTTCTCGACGGGCGGCGCGACCGGCAGCACGACGTCGGCCCGGTCGGTGACGTCGGAACGACGCACCTCGAGGCTCACGACGAAACCGGCCGCGTCCAGCGCGGCGCGGGCCGCGGCCGGGTCGGCCAGGTCAGCCGGGTCCACCCCACCGACGAGCAGCGCACCGAGCGAACCGTCGGCCGCGGCCGCCAGGATCGCGTCGAGGTCCCGACCGGGCTGCGCGGGCAGCGCATCGGCGCCCCACAGACCGGCGACCTCGGCACGTGCGGACTCCTCGTCCACCGGACGTCCGCCCGGCAGCAGGGACGGCAGCGTGCCGGCCTCGACCGCACCACGCTCACCGGCGCGACGCGGCACCCAGGCGAGCGAGGCACCCGTGCGCTCGGCCAGCCGCAGCGCGGCCGACAGCGCACCGGCCGAGGTGGCC
>NZ_VWSD01000298.1 GCF_009829685.1 Cellulomonas citrea | reverse complement strand
GCCCGCCCGGGGTCGGCCCGGCCACGGGCTCGGTGCCGGTGGCCGAGGGCGAGGACGCCACGCCGGTGCGGGGTCGCCGTCGCTGGGTCCTGCCGGTCGTCGTCGTGGCGCTCCTGGTCGTCGTCGGTGGCGCGGTGTGGGGTGTGCTGCACGCGAAGGGGACGCCGACCGTCACCACCTCGACGCTCCTCGTGCCGTCGCCCACCCCGACGCTCCAGCCGGTGGCGCGGACCGCCACCTCGACCTTCGCCGCCTCGCTGCCCGCCAGCGTGCTGCAGTACGCGCTCGCCTCGTCCGTGAACGACGACGCGTGGCTCGCCAAGGGTGCGCTCGAGGCGTACACCGAGACGTTCACCGACGGTGCCGGGACCACGCTCGGGCTCCAGGTGGGCCAGTGGGCCACGCCGCAGGAGGCGACCGCCGTGCTCGGTGCCCTCACCGCGACGCCGCCGACGGCCACCGAGGCAGCCACTCCTGGCGCGACGGCGTCCGCCGATGCCTCCGGGCTGCCCCGGACCGGGACGGTCGACGCGGCCGGGCAGGCCGTCGGCTCCTACGTCATCGTCGACAACGGGGACGGGACCGGGACGGCGACCTGGACCAACGGGACCGCGCTGCTGCAGCTCACCGGCCCGGTGGCCGAGATCGCCCGGGCCTACTCCGCGTTCCCGGTCTGATCGCTCCGGCCCGACCACCGGCCGGTTGCGTGGTGCGGGCGGCGGACGTCCGGTCGGTCGACCGGCGTACGCCGCCCGCACGCCTGCTCAGCCGGTGACTCCACCGGACAGGTCGTAGAGCGTGGTGCCGTCGACCGTCTGGGCCGTGAAGTGCTCCTGCACCCAGGTCGTGATCGCGACCGCCTGGTCCGAGCCCCCGGTGCCGCCGCTGGCGATGAAGTAATGGATCGCGCCCTCGGCCACCCAGGTCTGGAACTGCTCGAGAGTGGGTGAGGGGTCCGTCCCGTTGAAGCCGCCGATCGGCATCACGGACTCCTGCGCCGCCAGCTGGTAGCTCGCCGCGTTCTGCGAGCCGACGGTCGCCGCGACCCAGGTGTAGGTGCTGGCGTCCGCCTGCAGCGCAGCCGTGACCTGCGAGCTCACGGTGACACCGTCGAGCAGGCCGCCGATGCCGCCGCCGGGTGTCCGCTCCCGGCCGGACCCGTCGGATCCGGTGCGTCCGCCCGGGAGGCCCTGGGCGCCCGGCTGGCCGGCTGCCGACCCGGCCTGGCTCCCAGGTGCCGC
>NZ_VWSD01000297.1 GCF_009829685.1 Cellulomonas citrea | reverse complement strand
CGCTCGTCGCCCGGCTGGCCCCGGGGACCCTCGCGGCGCTCGCCGACTGGGGGGTGCGGGTGGTCGACCCGGCCGCGGTGCACCCGGTGCTCGAACGGCTCGGGGCGTCGGCCGCCGACGCCCAGGGGCTGCTCGTGCACCCGGCCGTGCGCTCGGCGGTGCTGGACCGCCAGGAGGACCCGCAGGACGAGGTGGGCGAGGTCGCCGCCGCGGTGCTCGACCTGGTGCGCGCCGTGCTCGACGACGGTCCGGACCCCCGGCTGCCGGCCTGGCTCGGGCTCGTCGAGCTGCCCGCGGCTGACGGTGAGCCGACGCCCGCCCACGGGCTCGTGCTGCCCGGGTCGTCCGCGCACCGGCTGTTCGACGACCGGGTGCTCGCCCCGGTCGCCGCGTCGGCCGTCGAGCGGTTCGGTGCGCAGGTGCTCGCCGCGGTGGGCGTGCGTGCGGCGCCCGTCGTCGTGCACGTGCCCGAGGTGATCGCCGACCCGCTGGCCCTCGACCTGGACGCCGACACCGAGGCCGCCCTGGTGGCCGCGACCCTGGACGGCTGGGGCGACTACCTGGCCGAGCTCGCCGCCCGGCTCGGTGCGGGGGCCTGGCTGGGTGACCTGGCGGCTGTGGCGGACCTGGACGCGGTGGCACCCGAGGCCTGGCCCGCGCTGCTGGCCGGGTTCGGCTCCGACCGCCGGCTGCGCGACGCGCTCGTCGAGCCGGTGCGCGGTGAGCGGGGGAGCGCCCCGTCGTACACCACGTGGTGGTTGCGGCAGCGCGCGGACCTGGGGTTGGACCACCCGTTCGCGCTGGCCCCGGGGGTGCTCGACGGTCTGCTGCCGGCCGCCCCGCCGGTGCTCGCGGGCGCCGACGTGCAGGTGCAGGCCGCGCTCGGCGGGGTCGGCTCACCCGAGGAGCTCGACCTGGACGCGTGGGCCCAGCTGCTCGACGAGGTGCGGGGGAACGCGGTGGAGCCGGCGACGGCGGTGCGGGTCTGGCGGGCGTTCGCGGCGCTCGCCGACGACCGGCGCGGGCGCCCACCGGCCAGGGCTTCGTTGCCCGCGCACCTGCCGGCCCTGCTGGGACCGGGTGCGGGGCCCGAACGCGTGCGGGTGGTCGAGGCCGAGGCCGTCGTGGTGCCGGACAGCCCGATGTGGCTGCAACGGGTCGACCTTGGCCCGATGCTGCCGTGCCCGGCCGCGCGGGCGTCCGACCTGGCGGCGCTGCTCGACCTGCCGCTGGCCGGTGACCTCGCGGACGGCCGGGTCGAGGG
>NZ_VWSD01000296.1 GCF_009829685.1 Cellulomonas citrea | reverse complement strand
CGTCGGACGCCTTGCGGGTGTTCCCGGCGGCCTCGGCAGCTGCCAGGTCGGCCTCGAGCCCGGCGATGGTGGCCTCGAGCTGGGCGGCCAGGCCCTCGGCCCGCGCCCTGGTCTCGGGGTTGGTCCGGCGCCACTGGCTGTCCTCGGCCTCGCGCACCGCGGTCTCGACCGCACGCATCCGGCCCTCGACTCGCTGCACGTCGGCGCGGGGGACCTTGCCGGCCTGCTCCCAGCGCGCCTGGATGGAACGCAGCGCCGACTTGGCCTTGCCCAGGTCCTTGACGGGGACCAGCGCCTCGGCCTCCGCCAGGAGCTGGAGCTTGACCTGGAGGTTCGCGCCGAACTCGGCGTCGGTGGCCGCGGCCTGCGCGTCACGTGCCGCGAAGAAGGCGTCCTGCGCGGCACGGAACCGCGCCCACAGGGCGTCGTCGACCGAGCGCGCGGCCCGGCCTGCGGCCTTCCACTCGGTCATGAGGTCCCGGTAGGCGGCCGCGGTCGCGCCCCAGTCCGTGCTCGTCGCCAGCTGCTCCGCGCGAGCGACGAGCGACTCCTTGGCGGCCTTGGCCTGGGAGTTGCGGGCCTCGAGCTCGGCGAAGTAGTGCCGACGCTCACGGTCGAAGGTCGTCCGCGCGTGGCTGAAGCGCTTCCAGAGCGCCTCCTCGCTGGTCCGGTCGATGCGCGGGCCGTTGCGCTGGGCGTCCTTCCAGGCGTCGAGCAGCTGGCGCAGCTGCTCACCGGCCGGCCGCCACTGGATCCGCGACGGGTCGGTCTGGGCGATCTTCTCGGCCTGCTCGACGACGGCGGTGCGCTCGGCGAGGGCCTGCTCGCGCGCTGCGGCGCGTTCGGCCTCGGCGACGGCACGACGGGCCGCGGCCACCTCGCGCAGCGCCTGCAGCCGTGCCCGCAGCCCGACGAGGTCACCGACGACCGGCGGCTCGGCGAGCTCCTCGGTCAGCTTGGCGAGCGTCTGGTCGATCTCCTTGACCGCCAGGTCGGTGGCCTGCAGCCGCGCCTCGAAGAGCGCGACCTTGGCCGTGAGGTCGAGGTAGCGGCGCACGTACAGCGCGAGGGCGTCGACGGCGCTGGCGCCCGGCACCTGGCCGACGACGCGCTCCACCGAGTCCTCGATGACGTAGACGGTGCCCTCCTCGTCGACGCGCCCGAACTCGGCGGCGCGGGCGGCCTCGGCGGGGTCGACCGGGGGAGCAGGGGGTGCAGCCGGACCGGGCGCGACGGGGGCTGCCCCGGCGTGCGGCCGGGGGGC
>NZ_VWSD01000295.1 GCF_009829685.1 Cellulomonas citrea | reverse complement strand
CGTGGCCCGGACCGCCCGCGGCCCCGCCCGGACCACCCGCCGCACCGCCGCCCGGCAGCTCGATCGGCCGGTGCGGCTCGTCCGGCTGCGGGGTCCCGTCCTGGTTCATCACATGCTCCTTCTGCCTGGTTCGCTCACTCGTAGCGCAGCGCGTCGATGGGGCGCAGCGCGGCGGCCCGGTTGGCCGGGTAGATGCCGAAGAAGAGGCCGACGGCCGCCGAGACGCCGAAGGCGAGCAGCACCGACCCGGTCGAGACGACGGGGTGGATGCCGAGGATCGTGAACCGCGTGCCGAGCAGCCCGACGAGGATCCCCATCGTGCCGCCGAGCACGGACAGCAGCACCGCCTCGAGCAGGAACTGCCCCACGACGTCCGACCGCTGCGCCCCGATGGCCTTGCGGATGCCGATCTCACGTGTCCGCTCGGTGACCGAGACCAGCATGATGTTCATCACCCCGATGCCGCCGACCAGCAGCGAGATCGCGGCCACCGAGCCGAGCAGCACCGTGAAGGTGGCGGTCGTCGCGGTCGCGGCGGCGACGAAGGACGCGGCGCTGGACACCGTGAAGTCGGCGGTCGAGGCACTCACGTGGTGCCGGGCGTCCAGGATGTCGGTGATCTCGGACTGGGCCGCCGTGGTGGCCTGCGCCGAGGCGGCCTTCACGCTGATCGCGGAGAGGTTGCCGTACCCGGTGAGCGTGTCCTGCACGGCCGGCAGCGGGGCGATGACGCGGTCGTCCTGGTCCTGGCCGAGCGCGGTCCCCTTCGAGGTGAGCACGCCGACCACCTGGAACGGGATGCCGTTGAGTGAGATGCGCTGCCCGACGACCGACAGCCCGTCACCGCCGACGAGGTCCTGCGCCGCGGTGACGCCGATGAGCGCCACCCGGCGGTGCGCCACGTAGTCGGAGTCGGTGAAGGTGCTCCCGGCCTGGACCGTGTCGTCGTCGATGCCCAGGTAGCTCGGCGAGGTGCCGAGGAAGGACGCGAGCGTGTGCGAGGCCCCCGCATCGGTCGCCACCACGTTCGACGCGGTGACGACGGGTGCGACCGCGGCGACGTCGGGCGCCTGGCTGGTGTCCTCCAGCGCGGCCGCGTCGTCCAGGGTGAGGGTGGCCGCGCGGGTCTGGGTGCTCGTACCGGCCGACGACGTGCCGCCGGACGTGCCGGCCGAGGCGCCCCCGGACCGCGTGCCACCCGATCCGCTGCCACCCGATCCGCCACCCCCGGGCGCGGCGGCACCGGACCCGCCGGTCGCACCCG
>NZ_VWSD01000294.1 GCF_009829685.1 Cellulomonas citrea | reverse complement strand
CGCGGCGGTCCTCGTTCACGCGTCCGCCCCGAGGACGAGGTCCACATCCAGCCGCGCGCCGCGCGCCCAGTCGGCCGCGGCCATCGGGCGACGGCCCGCCGGGGTCACCGTCCCCAGCACGACGGGGTGGCCGCCGGTGCCCACGAGGACCTCACGCCGGCCGACCTGCACGCGTCCCGGCGCGAGCGGCTCGGCCTGGGGTGCCGGGCTGACGGGCCCCAGCCCCAGCCGCGTGCCGTGCACCGTGGTCCAGGCACCCGGTGCCGGCGTGCACGCCCGGATGCGCCGGTCCACCGAGTGCGCGGGGTGCTCCCAGCGCACCCGGCCGTCCTCGGCGGTGAGCTTGGGGGCGTAGGAGACCCCGTCGGCCGGCTGCGGGACGGCCGCGAGGATGCCCTCCTCGAGCGCGTCGAGCGTGCGCACGAGCAGCTGGGAGCCGATGTCGGCCAACCTGCCGAGCAGGTCGCCGGACGTGTCGTGCGGGCCGATCGGCTCGGTGACCGTGCCGAACACAGGCCCGGTGTCCAGACCGGCCTCGATGCGGAACGTGCTCGCACCCGTCACCTCGTCACCGGCCAGCACGGCGTGCTGCACCGGCGCGGCGCCCCGCCAGGCGGGCAGCACCGAGAAGTGCAGGTTGACCCAGCCGTGCGTCGGCACGTCGAGCAGGGCCGCCGGGATGAGCGCGCCGTAGGCGACCACCGGGGCGACGTCGACCGCCAGCTCGGTGAGCCGGTCGACGAACGCCGGGTCCGACAGGCGGGCTGGTGCCAGGACCTCGAGGCCCGCCTCGTGGGCCGCGGCGGCGACGGCGCTCGGCGTCGTGCTGCGACCACGCCCCGCGGGTGCGTCGGGCCGGGTGAGCACGGCCACCACCTCGTGCCGGCTGTCGAGCAGCGCGGCCAGGGCACGCGCCGCGGGCGCCGGGGACCCGGCGAAGAGAAGTCGCATGGCTCGATCCTAGGAGCCCGTCAGCCCAGGTCCGGGGGGTCGAGCCGGACCCGCAGCGCGCCGGGTTCTCGACGGGCGCTCCGTACCCCGAGTGCGCCGGCCACCGCAGCCGCCAGCGCGGCGCCGTGCCGGAGCGGTGCACGTAGCACCACCCGGACCTCGTCGTCGGCCACCGGGACCGGGCCCAGGACCACCAGCTCGGGGACCTCGATGCGGGTGGCGAAGGCCTCGACCGCGACCCGCTCCCCCGTCGCCGCCACGGCGCGGACGGCGGGCGGCAGCCCGAGCTCGGTGCGCTCGGCCAGGTCGAGGTCGGCCAACCAGACGGGGT
>NZ_VWSD01000293.1 GCF_009829685.1 Cellulomonas citrea | reverse complement strand
CGCCGGGTTGCGCCTCGTGGCCTCGGCGGCCGTCCCGCAGGGCCTGGCGCTGCTCGACGCCCCGGACATCGACTCCGTGGTCGCCGGCAACCGGCTCCTGGCCCGCCAGCTGCTGGGCGCCGCCGACCTGTGGCTGTTCGTCACGACGGCGGCCCGGTACGCGGACGCCGTGCCGTGGGAGCTGCTCGCGACGGCCCAGGAGCGCCGCACCGAGCTGGCGGTCGTGCTGGACCGGGTGGACCTGGCCGACGAGCAGGCGGTCGCGACGCACCTGCGGGCGATGCTGGCCGAGCACGGCCTGGCGACGACCACGGTGCTCACCGTCCCGGACAGCGGGCTGGTCGACGGTCTGCTCCCCGAGGTGGCGGTGGCCCCGGTCGCCGACTGGCTGGGCGCGCTGGCGGTCGACCCCGCAGCGCGGCGTGCGGTGGTCGAGCGCACCCGTGACGGGCTGCTGGCCGATCTGCTCGTGCGTGCCGGACGGCTCGCCGCCGCTGCGGACCTCCAGGTGGCCGCCCGCGACCGGCTGCAGGCGGCGGTGGACGCCGGGTACGGTGCGGCCGCCGCCGATGTGCGCCGGGCGACCTCGGACGCCTCGTTGCTGCGCGGTGAGGTGCTCGCCCGCTGGCAGGAGCTCGTCGGCACGGGTGAGCTCATGCGGTCGATCGAGGAGGGGGTCTCGCGCTGGCGCGACCGGCTCACCGCGGCCGTGCGTGGCCGGCGGGCGGCGACGCCCGACCTGTCCGACGCGATCGGCGCCGGGATCGACGAGGTCGTGCTCGACGCCGCGGACGAGGCCGCCGAACGGGTCGACGCGGCCTGGCGGGCCGACCCGGCGGGTGCGGCGCTGCTCGACGGTCTCGCGCTGTCGCGGTCGTCGGCGGGGCTGCGGCACGAGGTCGCCGCCCAGGTGCGCGGCTGGCAGGACGACGTCGTCGCGCTCGTGAGCCAGGAGGGCGCGGGGCGACGGACCCAGGCCCGGGCGCTGTCCTACGGTGTCAACGCGCTCGGGGTGGCGCTCATGCTCGTCGTGTTCGCCTCGACCGCGGGGCTGACCGGCACGGAGATCGGGATCGCCGGTGGCTCGGCGCTGCTCGCCCAGCGGCTGCTGGAGGCGGTGTTCGGCGACGATGCGGTCCGTCGTCTCGCCACGGTGGCGCACGAACGGCTCGACGCCCGGGTCGGTGCGGTGCTGGCAGCCGAGGCGGCGCGGTTCACCGGCCGGCTCGAGGCACTCGCGCTGGTCGACGGGTCGGCCCTGCGGTCCGCGGTCGCGCGTGTCGAACGGGCACCGCTGCCCGAACCGGCCGTGGCCGCCGCCTCGACGGAACCGGGGCG
>NZ_VWSD01000292.1 GCF_009829685.1 Cellulomonas citrea | reverse complement strand
GAGCTGCGGGCGCCGTCCGTCGTCGTGGCCCGCGACCTCGCCCCGGCCGACACCGCGGCGCTCGACCTGGCCAACGTCCTGGCCATCGTCACCGAGCTCGGCGGCCCCACCGGGCACACGGCGATCATCGCCGGTCAGCTCGGCATCCCGTGCCTCGTCCGGGTCGACGGTGCCACCGCCCTGGTCGACGGCACGCAGGTCGCGGTCGACGCCGCGGCCGGGGCGCTCACCGTGGCGCCCGACGACGCGCTGCGCACGGCCCTTCTCGAGCGTGCGCGGGCCGAGCGGGCGCTCGCCGACGACACCGCCCCCGGTGCCACCGCCGACGGCCACCCCGTCGCGCTGCTCGCCAACATCGGCACCGCCGAGGACGCCGAGCGCGTCGCCGGCACCGCCGTCGAGGGCGTCGGGCTGTTCCGCACCGAGGTGCTCTTCCTCGAGCGTGCCACCGCCCCCACGGTCGAGGACCAGGCGGCGACCTACACGCGGGCTCTCGCCGCCCTCGGCGGCCGCAAGGTCGTGGTGCGCACGCTCGACGCCGGGGCCGACAAGCCGCTGGCCTTCGCCACCGCCGCCGACGAGGAGAACCCGGCGCTCGGGGTGCGCGGCTACCGGCTGGTGCGCACCCACCCCGAGCTCATGAGCACCCAGCTCGCCGCCCTGGCCGCAGCGCAGGAAGCCACGGGCGTCGCCCCCTGGGTGATGGCCCCGATGATCGCCACCCCGGCCGAGGCGCGCGACTTCGCCCAGGCGGCACGTGCCGCCGGGGTGCGGACCGTCGGCGTCATGGTGGAGATCCCCGCGGCCGCGCTGCGCGCCGAGCAGATCCTCGCCGAGGTCGACTTCGTCTCGCTGGGCACCAACGACCTGGCCCAGTACACGATGGCGACCGACCGGCTGCGTGGTGAGCTCGCCGACCTCATCTCGTCGTGGCAGCCCGCCGTCATCGAGCTGGTCGCGAGCACCGCCCGCGCCGGCAAGGCCACGGGCAAGCCCGTGGGCGTGTGCGGGGAGTCCGCGAGCGACCCGCTCATGGCGCTCGTGCTCGTCGGGCTCGGCATCACCAGCCTGTCGATGTCCGCCGGTGCGGTGCCGGCCGTCCGGTACGCCGTCCGCCACCACACGCTCGCCACCTGCGAGCAGATGGCGCAGGCCGCGCTCGCCGCCGGCTCGGCGCAGGAGGCGCACGCCGCCGTGCTCGCGCTCACCGACCCGACGGTGCGTACCGCGCTCGGCTGGTGACCTCGCACGTGCCGGGTGCCGCCGGGCCGGCGGCACCCGGCACGTCTGTGTCCGGGACCGGGTGCGTCCTCCCGGTGGGCCAGGGCGCGCCCGCTG
>NZ_VWSD01000291.1 GCF_009829685.1 Cellulomonas citrea | reverse complement strand
TCGGCGAGGCCCATGCGGACGGTGCGGCGGGCTGCGCGCCGGCGGTGGGCAGCGGCGCGGCAGGTGCTGGCGCGGGTGCGACCGGCGTCGTCGGGGTCGCGGCAGAGTCGGTGCGCTCGGTGGCGCTGGGGGTGGTCTCGTCACCCGGGGTGGACGTCATGATTCCTCCTTGTCGATGACGATTGCACAGCACTGCGCTGGAGCATCGCTGCAGGGTTCCTGGGAACAACCTAGGAGCTGGACCAGAACGTCCCGTCGGCGGCACGCACCGGTCTGCTCAGTCGACCAGCGACCCGGTCTGCTCAGTCGACCAGCGACCCGATCGCCTCGACCGTCTGGGTCGCGAGCGCCATGGCCAGGTCACGGCGGCCGAGGCGGTCCACCCGCACTTCCACGACGGACAGCCCCGACCCGGGCTCCGCGAGGACCGGGTCCAGGTCCTCCGCATCGTGCACGAGGGTGTGCCGCACCCCGTACGCCTCGGCCAGCGCGCCCAGGTCGACGGCGTGCGGGGTCGCGAACACCCGCTCGAACGACGCCGCGTACTCCGGTTCGCCCGACTCCAGCGTGGTGAAGATCGAGCCGCCCTGGTCGTTGGCGACGACGATCTGCAGCGTCGGCACCTCCTCGGTGGACCCGACGAGCAGCCCGCCGACGTCGTGCAGGAACGTGAGGTCGCCGACCAGCAGCCGCACCCGCCGACCGGGCAGCCCGAGCGCGAGGCCCGCGGCCGTCGAGGTGGTCCCGTCGATGCCGGCCAGCCCACGGTTGGCCACGACGAGCGGCGGCTCCGGCCAGCGCGCCACCAGGTCGAGGTCGCGCACCGGGTGCGAGGCGCCGATCACGAGCACGTCGTCGGGCCCGGAGGCCCGGGCCACGGCACGGGCCAGGTAGGGGCCCGTGATGCGCGGTGCGCTGCGGAACCGGCGCTGGCGACGGCGCGCGGCCTCGGCGAGGTCGAGCACCTCGTCGATGGCCTGACCTGCGGCATCGTCGGCCGCGGTCCAGGACCGCAGCCAGGTCACGTCCGCGGCCGAGGGCCTGCCGCTGCGCATCCGGCTGGGCACCTCGGTGAGCACCTGGGCCGCGACCCGCTCGGCATCCGTCCAGTCACGGCCGCGCGGCGCGACGACGACGACCTCCACGTCCTCGCGGGCGAGCAGCCGTTGCACCGGACGGGCCAGCGTCGGCCGTCCGAGCACCACGACGCGCCGCACCGCACCGCCGAGCTCGGCGAGCTCGAGCAGCACCCGGTAGGCCGCGATCGCGTTGGGGCCGCCGCGGGCGCCCGACGAGGGCTCGGCCAGCAGCGGCCAGCCGTTCGCCTCGGCCACCCGCCGAGCCAGC
>NZ_VWSD01000290.1 GCF_009829685.1 Cellulomonas citrea | reverse complement strand
GCCGCCGCCGACGCGGGCGTCGAGCTGCCCGGCCGGGACCGGCTGCTTGACGGCGCCGCGGGTGACCACGTGCTCGCCGAGCTGGCGCGGCCCACGGTCGCCACCTACAACTCCTACGCCGCGTCCCTGGTGGCCGACCACGCCCTGCTGCTCGGGGTCGAACCGGCCTCCCGGCTGCTCGGTGAGGCGGCCCGCTACCAGCTCGCCGCGCAGCTGGTGGAGTCCTGGCCGCAGGACCTGGGGATCGACGCCGCGGTGTCCACCGTGATCGACGCGGTGCTCGCCCTGGCCGGGGCGCTGAGCGAGCATCTGCTCACCCCGGCGGCGGCCGCCGCGTCCCTCGAACAGCTCGCCGCCCGGCTCGAGGCGACCCCGGCGACGGGTCCGCGCGGCCACCTCAAGGACGTCGTCGACGTGCTCGACTCGCTGCGCACCCGGGTCCGGCTGCTCGACCTGGTCGAGGCCTTCGCCGAGCACAAGCGTCGGGCCGAGGCGATCGACTTCGGCGACCAGGTGGCGCTCGCGGCCCGGCTGGCCCGTGAGGTTCCGCAGGTGGGGGCCGGGGAGCGGGCGAGGTTCGCCGTCGTGCTGCTCGACGAGTACCAGGACACCTCGTACGCCCAGGTCGAGCTGTTGCACGCGCTGTTCGGCGGCGGGCACCCCGTGACCGCCGTCGGCGACCCGCACCAGGGGATCTACGGCTGGCGCGGGGCGAGCGCCGGTGCGCTCGCCCGGTTCTGCTCGACCTTCACGGCGGCGGGCCCGGACGGTCCGCAGCCGGCGCTGCAGCGGCACCTGTCGGTGTCGTGGCGCAACGACCATGCGATCCTCGACGTGGCGAACCGCGCCGCGGCGCCGCTGCGTGAGGGGTCCCGGCTCGACGTCCCGCGGCTGGCGGCGCGCCCCGACGCGGGTCCGGGGCTGGTGCAGGCGCGTGTGCTGCTCGACCGGGCCACCGAGGCACAGGCCGTGGCCGACTTCGTCGTCGCGGGCCGGGCCGAGCTCGGCGAGGGGACCACCGCGGCGGTGCTGTGCCGCACCAGGTCCCAGTTCGACGAGGTCGCGCAGGCGCTGCGGGCGCGCGGGCTGGTGGTCGAGGTCGTCGGCCTCGGCGGTCTGCTCACCAGCCCCGAGGTGATGGACCTGGTCGCGGCGCTGCAGGTGGTGCACGACCCGGCCCGCGGCGACGCCCTCATGCGGCTGCTCACCGGTGCCCGGACCCGGCTCGGTGCGGCCGACCTGCACGCCCTCGCCGACTGGGCCGACCAGCTGGCCGGCCCCCGCCGTCGCGGCGACGAGCAGGACGCGGGGCCGGTCGAAGGGGTGGACGCGGCCAGCATCGTCGACGCGCTCGACCGGCT
>NZ_VWSD01000028.1 GCF_009829685.1 Cellulomonas citrea | reverse complement strand
CCGACGGGCAGGTGCGCGACGTCGACCCGGGCGTCGTGCTGGTCGCCGGTGCCGTGCGGGCGGGGGACCGTGTGGTGCTCGAGCTGCCGGTGCAGCCGCGCCTGACCTGGCCCGACCCGCGGGTGGACGCCGTGCGGGGCTGCGTGGCCGTCGAGCGCGGCCCGGTGGTGCTGTGCGCCGAGGGCCTGGACCTGCCGGACGGTGTCGAGCTCGACGACGTGCGGATCGACCCGGCGGTGGCGCCGCAGGCCGTGGACGACGGCGCGCGCGTCGCGCTGGTGGCGCTGCCACCTGCGCCGACGGCCGCCGGTGCGCTGCCGTTCGGCGCCGCACCCGTCGTGCCGGGGCCGGGGCGCGCGTTCACCGCCGATCTGGTGCCGTACCACCGCTGGGCCGAGCGCGGCCCGACGACCATGCGCGTCTTCCTGCCCGTGACGGACGCGCAGCACGCTGCCGGCACCCTGCCGGCCGACGAGGAGGAGCACGGTGCAGGCGTTCGAGACTGACGGTGACCGGCTGATCTGGCGCGGCGAGGGCGAGACCCTCGTCGTCGAGCCGTGGGGCCGGGACAGCCTGCGGGTGCGCTCCGCGCTCAAGCGCGACGTCGAGGACGCCGACTGGGCGTTGCTGCCGCAGACCGCGACGGGCCAGGCACGCCTCGAGATCGACGGCGACACCGCGCGCCTGCAGCACGGTGCGATCACGGCCGTGCTCGAGCAGGAGTCGTGGCTGCACGACCCGGTGGGCCGCACCCGGTTCACCTGCCGGGTGACCTTCCTCGACGCGGACGGCCGGGTGCTGCTGCGCGAGACGGGTCGCGGCGGCTCGCTCGATCTCACCGCGCGCCGGCTGCGCCCGCAGCCCGGAGCCGACGTGGCGCTGGTGGCCACGTTCGACCCGGTGCCGGGGGAGAAGCTCTACGGGATGGGGCTGTACCAGCAGCAGGTGCTCGACCTCAAGGGCTGCACGTTCGAGCTGGCGCACCGCAACTCCCAGGCCTCGGTGCCGTTCGTGCTGTCCAGCGCCGGGTACGGGTTCTTGTGGCACAACCCGGCGATCGGCCGTGCGACGTTCGCCGCGAACCGCACCGAATGGACGAGCGAGTCGGCCCGCCAGCTCGACTACTGGGTGACCGCCGGGTCGACGCCCGCCGCGATCCTCGCGGCCTACGCCGATGCGACCGGCCACGCGCCGATGATGCCCGAGCGCGGGCTGGGGTTCTGGCAGTGCAAGCTGCGCTACACCAGCGCCGAGCAGCTGCTCGAGGTCGCGCGCGAGCACCGGCGGCGCGGGCTGCCGATGGACGTCATCGTCGCGGACTTCTTCCACTGGCCGCACATGGGCGACTACCGGTTCGAGGACGAGTTCTGGCCGGACCCGTCCGCGATGGTCGCCGAGCTGGCCGACCTGGGCGTCGAGCTCATGGTGTCGGTGTGGCCGCAGGTGGCGCTCGACTCGGAGAACCACGACCACCTGCGCAAGAACGGTCTGCTGGTGCGCGGTGAGCGCGGTGTGGACGTGCAGATGATGTTCGAGGGGCCGAGCGTGTTCCTCGACGTCACCGACCCCCGCGCACGCACCTGGCTGTGGCAGACGCTGCGCCGCAGCTACGGCGAGCACGGCATCCGCACGTTCTGGTTGGACGAGGCCGAGCCGGAGTACGGCGTCTACGACTTCGACGCGGTGCGGCTGCACGCCGGCCCCGGCGTGCAGGTGGGCAACCTGTACCCGCAGGCGTTCTCCCGGGCGCTGTGGGAGGGGCAGACCGGCGACGGCGAGACCGAGGTCGTCAACCTGGTGCGCTGCGCCTGGGCCGGCTCGCAGCGCTACGGCGCGCTCGTGTGGTCCGGTGACATCGCCTCGACCTGGCAGGCGCTGCGCGCCCAGGTGACCGCCGGGCTGCACATGGGGGTGGCCGGCATCCCGTGGTTCACCACGGACATCGGCGGCTTCCACGCCGGCGACACGACGGACCCGGCGTTCCACGAGCTGCTGGTCCGCTGGTTCCAGGCCGGCGCGTTCATGCCGGTGATGCGGCTGCACGGCGACCGCCTGCCGTACGAGGAGGTCACCGCGGCGGACGGTTCGCGCCGGCTGCGCAGCGGGGGCCCCAACGAGCTGTGGTCCTTCGGCGAGGAGGTCTACGAGATCCTGGCCCGCTTCGTCCGGCTGCGCGAGCAGCTGCGCCCGTACCTGCGCGAGGTGATGGCCCAGGCGCACACCGACGGGCTGCCGGTGATGCGCCCGCTGTTCGTTCAGTTCCCGGACGACCCGGCGTGCTGGGACGTGGCCGACCAGTGGCTGCTCGGCGGCGACCTGCTCGTGGCACCCGTGCTAGAACCCGGTGCGCGGTCACGCTCGGTGCGGCTGCCCGCCGGTGCTCGCTGGACCTGCCTGGCGACCGGCGAGGTGCTCGACGGCGGCCAGGTCGTCCAGCGCGACGCCCCGCTGGGCACCCTGCCGGTGTTCGCCCGCGACGGCGCGCTCGCCGAGCTCGTAGGGAAGCTGTAGGGCGGGCGGGCCGGGCGGGCGGGCCGGGAGGTCGTGCTCGGGCCGGTCGACCGACCTGCGCGCCTGTCAGGAGCCGTGCGGTGTGGGCAGGAGGGTGTCGATCTGCTGGCGCATCCACCCGGTGTAGATCGCGCCGAGCGTGGGCCGGCCCGCGTGGGCGGTTCGTTGGCCGGTGCTCAGGTCGATGAGCACGGGCCAGGCGAACGCCGCGTACCCGCGCACCAGCTCCTTGCGGGCGTACTCCACCGCTGACTCGTCGGCCTGGTCGGCGACCACGGCGGCGATGACAGCGACCCCGACCTGGGCACCGCGCAGCTGACCCTTGACGACCTTCGCCCACTCCAGCGACGACTTCGCGAACTGCGCCATGCCTTCCCCGCTCGCCTGCGGGGCAGTGCTCACCACGACCAGGGTGTGCAGCTTCGTCGCCATCCACCGCCACCGAAAATCACTGCGATACCCCACCAGCAGACCCGGGCCACTCGACGGATCGAGGGTGTACCCAGCCGCCCGAACACGAGCGTCCGTCTGCTCAAGATAGGTGCCGCGATCCATAGTGCCCCCTCGTTGAGAATGTGCTGCGCGAACCCGACGTCAGGGTCGTCGCAGGTGAAGACGGTAGTGGCGTGAGCGGACGTAGACCAGACACCCCTCGGGGCGGGTGACGCGGGTATCGCCAGCAGGCCGGAAAGGACGGTAGTGAACCGCCCCGGGTTCAGTGGAGGCTGGTGTGTCTCCGGTTCCGTGGAGCCGGGTTGCTGGAATCTAGGCCACGGTGATCGGTTGTCTCGTCTCGAACTTTACGGGCGTGAGCCAGCCCAGGGCGGAGTGCCGGCGCTGGCGGTTGTGGAAGATCTCGAGGTACTCGAAGATCGCGTTCGCCAGTTCCAGACGAGTGCGCCAGGATTGCCGGTCCAGGAGCTCGACCTGCATGCGGGACCAGAACGACTCGATGACCGCGTTGTCATTGCAGTCGCCGATCGAGTCCTTCGAGGGCACCAGGCCGGAGTCCTTCGCTCGGCGGGTGAATGCCCACGAACCGAACTGCGCTGCGTGATCGGAGTGAATGATCGTGCCTGGCGGTGGGCGTCGAGAGTCGATCGCCATGCCCAGGGCGTTGGTGACCAGCGCCGCGGTCGGGGAGGAGTCGATCGACCAGCCCACGACTGGCCGCGAGCACACGTCCAGCACGGCGGCGCAGTAGACCTTGCCCTCGCGGGTGTGGTGCTCGGTGATATCGGTGACCCACAGCTGGTCCAAGCCCTTGCGACGGAACAGCCGGTCGAGGAGGTCGGTGGAGATCAGGTCCGGGCGCGGGCGGCGCCACTTCGGTCGCACACCGATGCCCTTCAAACCCGCTCGTTGCATCAACATCGCCACTGTCCCCTGCCAGACGGTGAGCCCGCGGCCGAGTGTCAGCTCGGCGTGGACGCGGCGAACGCCGTAGGTCCCGCGACAGGTGGCGTGGACCTCTCCGATCGCGTCGGTGAGGATCACGTGGCGGATCGCTCGGGCTGACGGCGCGCGAGTGCGCCAGGCGTAGAACCCGGACTCCGAGGCGCCCAGCGCGCGGGTGGCGACCTGGACCGGCAAGCCCTCTTCGGCCATCACTGCGATGGCCTCGAACCGCCTTTGGGGGCACCACCTTCCCCAGCAGCTCACTGGCCCGACGGTGCACCGCCAGCTCGGCCTCCAACTCGGCGATCCTGCGCTTGGCTGCTGTCAGCTCGGCCTTCTCTACTGAGGTCAGCCCCGGGGCCAGGCCGACGTCGATGCGGTCCTGGCGGCGCCAGGTGTAGATCGACTCCTGGCTGATCCTGAGGTCGCGACAGACGTCCGCGACGAAGCGTCCGCTGGCGACCAGGTCCAGCACCTTGCGCCGGAACTCCGGCGGACACCCACGACGTCCCACGAGGCCCCCCTCCAAGGGCCAAGTGACACCCGGGTCCGGGAATCCGACTCAACCGAACTCAGGACACACCACAACCAGCTCCGCCCCCGACTCGAAGGACTCGACCAGCTCGACCCCGACGAACACGCCGCCGTCCTCGCCATGATCGAAGGCGCACTCCTGCGCCACCACGCCCGCCGCCAACTCAACGTCAGCTGACGGACACCGGGGGCCCCGGAACCGACTTCGCGAGCCCCGCTTCCTCTGTCACTCCCAGCGTTCAGCTGCGTAGATCACGATGAACTGGTCTCCCGAGACGGAGAACGCGCGCGACAGTTCGCTCAGTCGAATCGCCACCTCGAGACCCAGGTGAGGTCTCGTCGCCAGCATCAAACGCAATCCCCGCACCGCGACGACGACCGGGAAGCGCCAACCCTGGCGGAGTTCCTCGAATGCATCCTCGATCGAGTCCCAACCCGAACCGCACCAGTCGGGGAACGGAAGGACGCCCTTCAGGCCATCGACAACCGCGCCCACGCTGGCCGCGTTGCCGATGTCGACCTCCCGCCACGTAGCGCCAACACCAACCACATGGTCGCGGAACTCACGCACCCGCCCTTCAGCGACCAAGTACGGTTCCGCCCGCCCCCCGGCCAGCAGAGCCACGGGGAGTTCGAGCCACCGGCCTACCACGGCCACGACCTGAACGTCCCGTAGTGGTCAGGCGAGTACCAGACCTCTCCAGGCCCGCCAACCACCAAGCGCTCGGTGCCACGAGAGCCCGGCCCCGGCCAGACATCGGTTTCGTGATAGTAGCCCTCGGGCTGCACAGGAAGGTCGCCGCTCCGGTTCACATACACCCCTGGCTTGCCCGGAAGACCGCCCTGACGCACCCCGGGCGGCGGAGCGCCCGTCGATCGCATCGAATCAACGACATCCCCGATCTGCTGATGCAGCGCAGGCGCCTCGGTGTCGATGATCCCCTGCCGGCTAGCGACAAACCGAGCAGGTGCGGTTTCTGCGGCGGTGTTTGCGGTGCCAGCGTCTGAGCGTAGTGCGGCGCGTGCGGTGTTGCTGGCTGCGCGGGTCACGGTGGCAGCGGCTTGACGTGCTGCGGGTGCGGCTCGGGACGCGGCGGTCCTGGCTGCGTTGGCGATCGCGGTGCCTGCCTTGGACAGCAGGGGGGCGGCGACCTTGCCGAGGGCGCCGGTGGTTGCACACCACCACCAACGACGTCATCGAAGCCGCCCAGAGCACCCTCGTCATCGGCGTCACCTGACCTCGCCCCGCCATCCAACAGCGACAGAACACCGCCACCAAGCGGCGAAGGCCGCACTCGTATGACCGCGCACCGGCCACCCGGGCGGCGTGACTATCCGGCTGTCACTTAACCGTGCAGCAGAGCCTGCGCGTGGACCCGCCCTGTCGATTCACGCGCTCAGCCTGCGGCTTGCTGGTCGTCGGCCATGGCGGCAAACCACTCGGCGGTCATGGACCGCGCCTCGTCGTCTCCAGCGGGCTCGAGCACGCACAGCAGCGCCCGGGCCGTCTTGCCCTCGGGCGTCGCCAGGTCGGCACCTGAGGGCCCAATGGCCTCGATGTACCGCCACACCCCAACCTTCACTTCAGGCAAGGCGCCGGGTCGGCCGGACCAGTGGCTCGCCGCTTGATCCAGCGCTGGCTGGAGCGGAGCCGGCAAGTCCATGCCCTGGAGTCTCGCCACGAGAACCCGCATCAGCGCAGTCCACGGATCCAGCCCCTCAGCCGTCTCGAGACGGCTGGCAGCGTGCAGGTAGTCCTGTCCGTTCATCGCCCGACTCCAAAGACATCCAGAACGGCTGAGCAGCTCGTGCAGATCACCTTCGGCAAGCCGTGGCCCGGGTTCGACGTACCGATCGCCACCGCACGGATCGAACCGCCGGCCGGGTTCACGCCAGCATCCAGGGCCTGGCTAAGACAGCCCATCTCGGCGCAGGCGCCGTGCCACGGCGCACGCTGCGCCAAGGGCACAGCATCCAGTGCCTCCTGCACCGAACCATTGAGTACCCGGGGCGCACCCCCGGTCGAGACATCGGTGAAGACCTGCCCCCCGACTCTGAGCTCCGCGGCCGCACCAGTTGTGCGGCCAGCAGCCAACGCGGCATCGGCAGCTGCCTCCGCGGTGTTTGCGGCAACACCGTGACTCCGTATCGAGACGAGGCTCACCCTGGCCGCGGCTCCCGACCCCGCAGGCAAGCCCCGCGCAGCCGCGACCGACCCGCGCGAGGTCGACAAACCCGCAGGCGCGTCGTAGGCGTAGGTAGCTATGTCGTAGGTGTAGGCGGGTGTCGCGGCCGACGTCGGCGCAGCACCGAACGTGGCGACTGACGCCGCCACGAGGGCGGCGAGGACGACGATCAGTCGACGCAGCAGTCGAGCTACCCGACCGCCGGGCAAAGGAGACGGGGTCCTGGCGCTGCGACCAGCAGAGCGGCGCTCGAGGCTAGCCGAAGGCATGCCGTTCAGCGTCCTCTCGCGTTCTGTAAAGCTCACCCCAGCCGATGATCTCGAGATCGTCAGAACGAATCGGGCTCTCGAGCACATCGAACCCGGCCCGTGGGATCGTGACGAAGACGAAGCAAGGGAACTCGGTAACGGGATCGATTGACGCGCCCTCGTGGCGATTCGACAGAATCACGGTGTCGACGTCCGAGTCCCGATTGAACTCCTGCCCGACAACACCTGGCGCAAGTCGGGCCTCCGCAGCGATCTTCCCAGAGTCGAACGTCAACAACCTTTCGACCCGGCACTCACGAACCGGCTCGAACCGAGCGCTCTCGAGCGAACTCAAGTAGTAGATCTCTCCAGGCATCAGAACTCCGGGTTCGCGCCGCTAACGCGCCTGATCGTGATGGAGCCGTTCTCCATCCAGTTCGGGACGATGTACTCGGGCAGGCCGCCCTTCATGCCGTCGAGTGGGAGAGCGCTCCTCTGTAGGACTACCGCTGCCGGGTCGTTGAGGGTCCCTTCGATCACGAACCGCCCGGTGTTCGTTGCTCCGCTCGCACCACCGGACGGCAGTCCTGCGGCGCTACGGAAGTTCGGCACAGTACCCGGGTTGACTGGCGACCAAGACGCGCCGCCAGCTACGGAGTCCCCACCGTAAACGCGATAGATCGCTTGGCCCGCCGCTGGTCGGGTGCCAGCTGCGGCTTCTGCGGCTTCGCCGAAGCAGCTGTTGTGGACGAGGACTGGTGTGGTGCCAGCGTAGTAGGTGTGGATGTCGTCGACGGTGAGGTTGTAGGCCGTGAGGTCGGCGTCGTAGACGCGGGTGGTCTGGATGGTCAGGGGTGTGCCGTCGGTCTGGCGGACCTGGTCGCCGGGGTGCAGGTCGATGGCGTAGGTGAACTGGCCGGTGGTGGCGTCCCAGAAGGGGTGCCGGTCGGTGGCCGTGATCGTCGTGCCGTCGGCGAGGTGGACGTCGACCATGGTGTGCTTGCCGGCGTGCACGATCAGCTTCGTGACGGGCCGGGCGGCTGTCTGGCCGGTGGCGGGGTCGGTGGCTAGGACCTTGTCTCCGACCTTGACCGCGCGGATCGGCTTCTTGGCGCCGTCGGCCATCGTGACGAGGGTCGCGCCGGTGAAGCTGTTGACGCTGCAGGCCTTCGCCGCTGACGCAGCGGCGCTGCTTCCTTCGGATGACTCGGTGCGTAGTGCGGCGCGTGCGGTGTTGCTGGCTGCGCGGGTCACGGTGGCAGCGGCTTGACGTGCTGCGGGTGCGGCTCGGGACGCGGCGGTCCTGGCTGCGTTGGCGATCGCGGTGCCTGCTTTGGACAGCAGGGGGGCGGCGACCTTGCCGAGGGCACCGGTCGCTGCACCGACCACGGCCCCGACGGCGGTGTCGATGGCCAGGGACTTCCAGGAGAACGTCTGGGTGTGGGCGACCTTGGAGGCCCACAGGTTGGTGACGGCGGAGGCTGCCGCGCCGCCGGCGGCGGCGCAGGCGATCGACCCGGCGCCCGCGGTGACCGCCAGACAGCCGGCGGTCACGACGATCCCGGCGACGGCACCGACGATCTGGGCCTGGTGCTTGACCACCCAGGACTTGGTCGAGTTCCACGCCGAGCCCCACGAGAGCAGCCCGGAGGGGTCGGACCAGGTGACGGGGTTGTTGTCGGAGTAGGTGTAGGCAGCCCACTGCTGGGGGTCCGAACCGTTCATCACCGGGTCGACGGAGATGAACCGTCCGATCACCGGGTCGTAGAACCTGGCCCCGACAGCGGTCAACCCGGTGGTGTCGGTGGCCTTGTCCAGGAAGCCGTGGTCCCCGGTCCAGGTCCCGGTCGCCGTGCCGCGGGACCCGCCGAACGGGTCGGCCCACCGTCGGGTCGCCACGTTGGTCGTGTTCGCGATCGACTCCAGGGCGGTGCCCTGGGTGTCGGGGACCAAGGTGGTGACCCCGGCGAAGCCGGTGCCGGTGCGCATCGCGATGGTCGTGCCCGCGAACGCGTAGTACCGCACGGCGGACAGGGCCTGGGTACCGGTGTCCAGGGTGAGCTCTTGCCCGCCGGGCAGGTAGGCGGTGACCTTGGTGCCTGCCCGTCGGATCAGGCGGTCACCGTCGGGGGTGTAGATGTTGGCCTCGAGCTGGGTGCCGGCCGCGCTGACGGTGGCCAGCTTGCCCTCGGCGTTCCACGTCAGCGTCTGGGCGGCTTGGCCTGCCGGGGCACGGGTGGTCGTGTTGCCGGCCTGGTCGTAGGCGTAGGAGGACGTGGCCGTCCCGCTCGGGCCAGTCGTGGTGACACCGGTCAGGGTGTGGGCCTTGGCCGTCCCGGCGGTCGGGTAGGTGTAGGTCGAGGTCGTGGTCCCCGCGCCGGCGTGCGTCACGGTGGAGGTGCGCAGCCCGTTGGTGTCGTAGGCGTAGTCGGTCCAGTAGGGCGCCGCGCCGCCCAGCCCGGCCACCGTGGCGGCCGTCCCGCAGTCACCGGCCGACGGTGTCCACGCCGACGTCAGACGTTGCAGACCGTCGTACGTGAAGCACTGGGTGTCGGCCGCGGCGCTGGCCGCCGTCGGGGCGTCGGCGACCTTGGTGACGTTCCCGGCCTCGTCGTAGGTGTAGGTCAGCGCCAGGTCGGAGCCGGTGACCTTCTCGCGCTCGAACCTCTGGGTGGACAGGCGCCGGGTGCCCTGCTCGTAGGTGTAGCTGAGGTAGTCGGAGTAGGAGTTGCCCAGGTCCAGCGACAGCAGATCGCCGAACGAGGAGTACCCGGACCCGGCGACGTACACGCCCTTGCCCAGGCCTCCGCTGCTCCACTCGGGCCGTGAGAGCTTGTCGTAGTAGGTGGTGTAGGTCTCGGACGGCAGGTTCGCCAGCGCGGGCATGGTCTGCGTCTTGACCTGCTCGTCGAGCGTGTACCCGTAGCTGGTCGTGTAGGTGCCGGCGAGCTTGCCCTCCGAGGACGGCAGGGTGACCGACTGCCCGGTCGGCTGGTAGGCGTCGTCGTACCCGATGACGGCGGTGGTGTACAGGTTGCCGGCCTCGTAGCGGGTGCTCGAGGTCAGCTGGCCCTTGGCGATCGTGTCGTAGGTCCACGTGGCCTGCAGCGCGCCCGTGGAGGTGCCGGTGCGTTCAGCCGTCCTGCGACCTAGGGCGTCGTACCCGAACCACAAGGTCACCCCACGGGCGTCCGTGCTGGTGACGGTCCGGTCGGCGTCGTCGTAGGTGGCCGAGGATGCCCCCTTGTCCGGGTCCGTGCTCGCGGTCAACCGGCCCCGGATGTCGTAGGTGGAGGTCCAGGTGTTCCCGGTGGAGTCCGTGGTGCTGGTCAGCCGTCCGGCCTTGTCGTAGCCGTAGGTCGAGACCTGGCTCGGCCCGGACAGGGTGGCCGTGGTGTACCGGACCAGGCTCGTGGTCTGGCCGCGCCCGTCGAGGATCGTGGTCGTGGGTGTCGAACCGTTCGGTGGGACCACCGTGGTGCGATCCCCGCCGTAGGTGGTGGTGGTCACCCACTTCTGCTGCTGGTCCACGTCGTAGGCGGCTGCGGTGACCCGTCCGGCGCCGTCGTAGGTGTAGCGGGTGCGAGAGGGCACCGCGTTGCTCGGCTGCAGCAGAGTGGTCGACGGAGAGCCCGCCGTGGCCCACTGGTCGTTGACCGTCACGGCCAGACCCCGCGAGTCGTACAGGGTGTCGGTGACCAAGGTGGCCGTCACGTCACGGTTGGCGCCCATCGACTGGGTCTGGCGGGGGCGGTCCAGCGCGTCGTAGAAGGAGACCGAGGTCAGGTAGGTGCCGTCCTGGCTCAGGGTCTTGGTCGTCACGGTGCTCAGCCCGCTGCTCGCGGTGCCGCCGACGGCGTAGTCGTACGTCGTGGTCGCGCCGGCGGTCAGGGCCCGGCCGGGCAGCCACACCGCGGTGCGCCGCCCCAGCCCGTCGTACGCGGCCGAGGTGACCTTCCCGTTCGCGTCGGTGACCGAGGCGACCTGGCCGCGCGCCGGTTCGAGCGCGGTGGTGACCTGGTGGGCGGTGAGCGACCCCGTGCCGTCCGGATCGGGTGACGTCACCGTGACCGAGGTCGTGGGTCCGCCGCTCGCCGGGGTGTACGCGGTCGTCGTCGTGTTGCCCAGGGCGTCGGCGCGGGAGGTGACACGACCGTTCGCGTCGTAGGTGGCGGTCGAGGTCGTGACGAACGTCGGAGTCGACCCGTTGTAGCCCGACAGCACCTGGGTGCCGGTGACCAGACCCCGGGTCGGTGCCGTGCCGAAGGTGCCGCCGTCGTAGAGGGTGCGTTCGTCCGAGACCACGTCGCCCGGCCGCGACGGGCCGGCCGAGCATGCGACGGAGACAGTCTCGGCCTCCCGGACCGTACCGACGATGTTCGCCGTCGTGTTCCGGGCGTAGTCCAGGCGGGTGCACCGGTCGTCGGCGCTCGTCGAGATGTCGCCCTGGTCGTCGATCTGGCTCGGTGTGCCGTACGTGGCGTCGAACGAGGTGGCGGTGCGGGTGGTGCGCGACCCGCCGGCCAGCGCCGGTGCGGGGGTGGTGGTCTGGCTGCTGGCGGTGCCCGAGAACGTCGCCGTGGTGCCGTCCGCGGCCGTCGCGGTCGCCGGTGACACCCAGGGGACGTGGGTCTCGTCCTGGACGACCGTGGCACCGTCGTAGGTGATCTGCTCGATCTCGAACCCGTTGACCCGCGGCACGTCGACGATGCCGTCCACCGTGACCGACCGGGTGCCTCCGGACGACAGGTGGTCACCGTGCATCCCTCGCAGGTAGCGATGGCGGGTGTGCAGCTGGGCCGACGTCGTCGACCCGGTCGTCACATCCACGGTCTCGTACCCACGGAACTGGCCCCAGGTGCGCTGGGCCGGGGGTGTCAACGGTGAGTCGTCGTAGTGCCACGCGGGGTCGCCGACGTACGTGTAGCGGGTCTCCACCGGCAAGGACTGGGCGTCGAGAGAGTCCTGGACCACCGAGGACACGAGGTACTTGTGGAAGTACTCGGTGACCGGCTGGGCCAGTCCCTCCGGGCTCCAGACCACCGGGAAGCACCGGCGGGTGTTCGAGTCCGCGGAACCCGGCAGGCTGGCTGTCGTGCAGTCGGCCGCGGTGTAGTTCACCGAGGTGATCGCGCCGGTCTCGGACGTGATCGAGCTGATCCGCCAGCGGATCATCGCAGGACCCAGGTTCCCCGAGGTGTCGACCCGGTTGGCCAGCTGGACCCCGGTGAAGGTCACCTTCGGCAGGGTGACGGACGTCCCGGCAGGGGCGCCGGCCGGCGACCAGGGTGCTGCACCGGTGTGCTGGATCGAGTCCAGCCACAGCACGGGGTTCGAACCGTCACCGGGGGAGGGGAACTTCTGGGTCAGCGCCCAGCTGTCGACGGTCCTGTAGCCACCCGAGGTGGAGACGGCCGTCGAGACCTGGGTCAGCCGCTTTCGGGTGAAGAACGCCGGCGAGGTGAGGGTCGGGCAGCTGGTCGTCGAGGTGCAGATCAGGTCGAACGGCACATCGGGCCACGACGACGCGTTCGCCGCCGTCAGCTGGGCAGGGTCGCAGGTGATCGCCCCCGACGGCAGGCACCGCTCGGCCACCGTGAAGCTCAGCTGCTGCGGCGCCGGTGCGGAGGTCTCGCTGCCCGCCCGCTGCCCGTAGTCGATGCGGCTCAGGTAGCCGCCGCGCACGTAGGAGGACACGGCGGAGTTGTTGTCACGGCCGTAGGAGTTGGTCTCCGTGGAGTACACGTACGTCATCGAGTTGCCCGACGGGTCGACGACGTAGTCCAGGTTCCACCGCCACGCCTGGGTGCACACGGAGGCGGCGAAGGTGGCGGCGTGGCACGGTTCGCCCGGGTTGTTGCCGTACACCGGCACCGTCCATGCCGAGCTCAGCGCCAACGGGTCGGACGCCGAGCGCTTGTCCCGCCCGAACCAGTACTGGGTGCCGTCGGTGGTGGTGACCTGCCAGTACTCGGTGTCGTTGTCCCCGTTCCACGACCCGGTGAGGTGCCTGACCGCCGTCCCGTCGTCGTCCTTGAGCCGCCAGCTCCCGGTCGCGGCGTCCTTGACCAGCTCCGAGGAGTGGCCTGCCAGCACCAACGTCGCGTTGTCCGACCCCCAGCACAGGTCGCCGGTCGGGTGGCCGACGTTGTTCGCGTTCCCGGTCGCGTCCTCGGCGCACGCCACGTACTTGCGCTCGACGTACCCGGCACCCAGGTCCCACCCGTCGCCGACCCATGAGGACTGGTTGTTCGTCGTGGCGATCCTGCCGTCCAACGACCCGGCGTCGTACGTCAACGACACGCTCGGGGTCGGGCCGCCCTGGGTCACCGGGACGGTCAACGGGTAGGACCAGGAGAAGTCCCCGACCTGCTTGTTCACCTGCCAAGATGCCGACGCCGACAGCGGCGTCGCCGACCAGCTGCCGCTCCCGCCGGAGGTCCCGGCGGTCAGGGCCAGCACTGCGCCGGACGAGACCTGCCGGGCGCTGACCGCCTGCGCCGCGGGGTCGTTCACCGACGAGTCGATCGGGGTCTGCGTGCGGCAGTCCGGGTTCGACGGGTCGCTCAGCGCGCACGCAGGCAGCTGCACCAACCTCAACCGGGAGGCCCAGTCGCCGCCGTAGGCACCTGCGAACCCCGCGTAGCCGAGCGACAGGTCCGTGCTCGACCCGGCCGAACCGGTCACGGCCAGCACCACGCCGTCCACCCCGGCGGCAGTCGCCCGCGCGTGGTCCAGCACCTGCACGTCGACGCCGGACGAGACCTCGGACTGGTCCGTGCGCCGGGTCGACAGCGCCGCCTCCGGCCCGACCGGTGTCGCTGCCACCCGCAGCCCGCCGGGGGTCGCCGTCGCGGTGCGCCCGGCCTGGGTGTCCAGGTGCGCGGTGCCTGCCGACGGCCACGTCACCGTCGCCGGAGCCGCGTCGCCCAGCGGGGCCACCGACCGAGCCTTGGTGAGCGCGCGTGACGACGTCAGCAACGACGTGTCGTCCTTCGCCGCCCCTCGCACCTTGAGGCCGTGGGCGCGCCGTTGGGCGTCGGTCCACTGGGACGACACCCCCTCGGGTGCGGCGGCGGCGGCCGGAACCGCCCCGGCCACGGCGACGGCGACAGAGATGACGGCGGCGATCAGGCTGCGGCGCACCGCGGGCCCCTTCCCTCGAGCAGGCACGACACGGACGAGTCTGTGGACAGCGATGACGGCCCGGTCAGGGCGTCGCGGCGGCCGCGCAGTACCGACGGACCACGTCCACATCCGCCACTCCAGCGAGGACGGTGACGTCGTCGACCGTGCCGTGCAGACCGTTCGCAGGGGATCCGCCGGCCTTGCCGCGCCCGACCGCCAGGCCGCTGGTGGCGTACCAGGCTGCGGTGAACGGGGACGTCAGCTCGGCGTCCGGCGCCCCGCCGGGGTCGCAGACGTACAGACCCGCGACGTGCGACTGGGCGTCGTACTGCCCCATGAGGTAGACCCATTCACCGGTGGGCACCGTCCGGCTCGACGCAACCACCGTGGTGGCGGGCGAGGTCGCGTCCGACCCGTACGTCGTGAACGCCCAGCAGCCGGCCGCCGTCGGGCAACCTGACCCTGTCCCCGAGCGGTATCCCAGCTCGAACCCCGGCGCGTTGACCCCGTTCTGGCTCACTGCCGTCTGCACACCCGCCAGGTCGTCGAGCTTCACAAACGCTCCCACGCTGTACGAACGGTCCGTCGCCACCACCGGCGCCGCCGACACCACCTGGTCGGACAGCGATGCGAACCGCAGCGCCCCGTCGCCCGGGACTGCGCTGCCCGGGTCCAGCTCGGCCATCACCCCCGGCACTCGTAGGCTCGCCGACGACACCGACAGCGTCGGTCCGCCCGCGACCGTGTTGACGGCCGTCGTCGACGTCGCTGCCTCGTCGAACAGCCACATCGCGCTCGTCGCGGGCACATCGACGGAGAAGGCGAAGCCGCGGCGGCTGGAGACGTTCCCCGCCCGGTCCACCGAGGTGACGTAGAGCACCTGCGGTCCCGCCTTCGCCGGATCGAAGGGCACGGTGGTCCCGGGACCGGCTCTCGACGTCATCGCAGAGTCGTTGAACCCGTACTGGTAGTGGTCGACGTCGGAGCTGCCGCCGTTGGTGAAGGTGAAGCTTCCCGGGATGTGGGGACCGCCGGCCCGGGTCCCTTCCTGGTAGGGCGAGCCTGGTCCCGGGCTCACGCCCGGCATGTTCGGGGGGGTGATGTCGACCACGAACTCGCACCAGGTCGACGGCCCGGCTCGGCCTGCGTCGTCCTGGGCATGGATCCCCCAGGAGTATCCCGTGCCATCGGTGAGCATGCCGCCGGGCACCGTCGCTCGCCACGTCGACCCTGATGCCTGAGCCGCGCTCACGACCCAGGGCCAGACCGGGGCAGCGTCCGCGGTGCGGTAGAGCTGCAGCACGCCAGACACGTTGCCGCCGTCGGGGTCGGAGATGTCGGCCGCCAGCGTGGGGGTCAGACTGTTGACGTAGGGGCGTCCGTCACCCATGACGCAGGGGGCGGCCGGTGCCGAGGTCCGGACGTTGGCCGCGCCGTTCGGCGCCCGGTTGAACGTGATCGACAACGTCGCGTCGTACCGGTAACGCTTCCAGTTGACGTTCGACGATTCGTCGGTCCCAAGACCCAGCGCGAGTACTCCGCCGTTGCCGCTGGCCACTGCGCGCGCCCCGGCCGTCGCGTCGAAGCCGATCCAGCGCTGGTTCCCGCACGATGCCTTGTGCGAGACCGACTGGCTGCTCAGTCCTGACCAGCCGAACGTCGACTGCCAGTCGCTGGACGCGTCGAAGTCGGGAGTCATGTACAAGGTGACGGGGCGCTCGGTGCAGTTGTACGAGTGCGTTCCGAACACGCTGAAGGTCGCCCCGGTGATGTCGGCGGCGTCGAGCGCCCCGATCTGGTCGAGCCCGGCGAACCTCCACCGAAGCCGACTGGCGAACTGGCTCGGTGAGCACGTCATGTAGGCGTCCGACCTGCACAGCCCGACGCCGTCATCGCTGGGGAACATCCAGGTCGTGGCCCCCGTCGAGCGTGCCGACATCCACGAGTTCAGCGACCCGGACACCGCCGGGTCGACATAGACGGGCCATACGGTCGCCGCGTCCGTCAACAGCGCCGTGTCCGGGACGACAGTCACGGCGTCGTCAGTGACCGCCTCGGTCATGACGGCCGCCCTCTCGCCACCGAGCGGCGCGACTGAACGGACTCGCGACTGCTCGGTGTCGCTCATTGCCTGCTGCAGGCCCGATGGGTCGACGCTCAGCCACGAACCGACGGCACGACGTGGCGTCCCTGCTCCCGTCGGGGTGAGCTGCCTGCGCGAGTCCCACATCTGTGGCGCAGGACTCCAGAACACCGGTGCTCCCGTGGCATCCCGGGCTTCGAACCCTCCCTGTGCGCTCTTCACCGTCAAGTCGGCGGAGGTCTCGATCGGGAGTCGAATCTCCTGCAGGCGGGGGTCGGCGGCTGCCTCGGGCGAGGCGATGCGAAGCACCTCGGAGAAGCCAGTCGTGTCGGCGTTGACCGTCACGATCAGATCGACGCCCGGAAGGACGTCCTGGTAGGTCAGCTGTGAGCCGACCACCGAGGGCGCGGGCAAGGCGAACGGCACATCGAGCGTCAGCTCGTGACCGTCCCGGCTGATCCGCGCCAGGGGAAGATCGGCGCTCCCGTCGGAGAACGTCATCGGGAGCACCGGGGAAGTGACGGTCAGACCGGTCTGGGTAGGCGTCAGCGAGCTGTCGATCGTCTCCCAGGCCCCGTGGGCCTTGGTGCGAACCGCCGACACGGAGGTGACGAGCTCACGTGTTCCGTCGGGTCGGGCGTAGAGCGTGCTCCACTCCGAGCGCGCCGAGAGCACCTCGATCGGCTCGCCACACCGCGACGCCATCGCGAGGGCCTGGGCTTCGAGGGCTGTCGAGGACCCGCACGGCTCGGTCGATGCGGCGTCGGCTGTTCCCGTCCCGCCCACCATCGACGACGCCACCAGCAGAGTGACGGCGACACTCACACCACTTCGCACCACGATGCCCCCCGCATGCGACGCACATGTCGCTCAGTCCTCGCTCAGGGGCCTCACTGCCCCCGGTGCGCCGGCCCACAGCGGACTCACGGCGCAGCAGGAACCTATCTGGACGGGCGACCAGGGAACCAGGGGGTCTGAGCCATGTCACCCGGCCGGGTGGTGCCCTTGCTTGCAGCGGGGACCTGTGGTGCGTGAGGCGGGACTCGAACCCGCACGCCCTTGCGGGCACCAGGACCTAAACCTGGCGTGGCTGCCGTTTCACCACTCACGCGCCCGCCGAGTCTGGCACGGCGGGCCGGGGCGCCGTCAGTCGATGCCGAGGTCCTTGCGCAGCTTGGCGACGTGACCCGTGGCCTTGACGTTGTACTGCGCGAGCGTCACCACACCGGCGGCGTCGAGCACGACGGTCGAGCGGATGACGCCGGTCACTGTCTTGCCGTAGAGCGACTTCTCGCCCCAGGCGCCCCACTGCTCCATCACGGTGTGCTCCGGGTCGGAGACCAGGGGGAACGTGAGGTGCTCGGCCTCGACGAACGCGGCGAGCTTGGCCGGGGTGTCGGGGGAGACGCCGACGACCGCGTAGCCGTGGGCCGTGAGCGAGGCGAGGGAGTCGCGGAAGTCGCAGGCCTGCGTCGTGCAGCCGGGGGTGCCGGCGGCTGGGTAGAAGTAGACGACGACCGACGTGCCGCGCAGGTCGCTGAGCGTGAGGGTGCCGCCGTCGGCGGTCGGCAGCGTGAAGTCGGGGGCGTTCTCGCCCGGGGTCAGACGCGGCATGGAGTTCCTCCTGGTGGGGTGGGCGCCTTCCACCCTACGAGGCGCGTCGTCGCAGTTCACGGTGAGCCGGTAGCGTCGTGCCGTGCCTGAGTCCGCGCCGCCGATCCGGATGCTCAACGACCGCCTGCTGGTGCGCCTGGACGAGGAGGGTGCCGAGCGTCGGTCCGCGACCGGCATCGTCATCCCGGCGACCGCCGTCATGGGCAAACGACTCACGTGGGGCTTCGTCGTCGCGGCCGGGCAGCACGTGCGCCAGGTGGCGGTGGGTGACAAGGTGCTGTTCGACCCGGAGGACCGCGCCGAGGTCGAGCTGACCGGCACCGTCTACCTGCTGCTGCGGGAGAAGGACGTGCACGGTGTGGCCCAGCCGGAGGGCGACGAGCGGGAGCCCGGCCTGTACCTCTAGGCCGGTTTCACTCCTGGGCCCAAGGCCTGCTAATCTCATGCACCGCGCGCCATTAGCTCAACTGGCAGAGCAGCTGACTCTTAATCAGCGGGTTCGGGGTTCGAGTCCCTGATGGCGCACAGATGAGGCCCCTGACCGGCGGAGACGCTGGTCGGGGGCCTTTGTCGTCGCGGGGCTCGGGTGCCCGGTCGTGCATGTCGGGCCCGTGGCGCGAACGGCCGCCCGCGCGTCGGAGTCCCGTCCGTAAAGTGAGACGAATCGTCCTGAATGCTGGACGCGATGACACCGCCGACCTGGCCTCGCGCCATGACGGCAGCGCAGCAGGGCCCCGGCCAGCACGACGTCTACACCCACGGCCACCACGAGGCGGTGCTGCGCTCGCACCGCTGGCGCACCGCCGAGAACTCCGCCGACCACCTGCTGCCGCTGCTCGAACCGCACTTCACGCTGCTCGACGTGGGCTGCGGCCCGGGCACCATCACGGTCGACCTGGCACGCCGCGTGGCGCACGTCGTCGGCGTCGACGCCTCGGCGACGGTGGTCGAGGCCGCACGGGAGGCCGCCACGCAGGCCGGCGTCACCACCGTGGCCTTCCAGGTCGCCGACGCCTACCGGCTGCCGTTCGCCGACGACTCGTTCGACGTCGTGCACGCCCACCAGGTGCTGCAGCACCTGAGCGACCCCGTCGCCGCGCTGCGCGAGATGCGCCGGGTGGCCCGCCCGGGTGGGTACGTCGCGGTGCGGGACTCCGACTACTCCGCGATGACCTGGTACCCGCAGGTCGCCGGGCTGGACCTGTGGCGACAGACCTACCTCGCGGTCACCCGTTCCAACCACGCCGACGCCGACGCGGGGCGCAAGCTCGCGGCCTGGGTGCGCGCTGCTGGGTTCGACCCGGCCGGGATCACGCCGGGTGCCGCCGTCTGGTGCTACGCCACGTCCGAGGATCGCCGCTGGTGGTCGCAGCTGTGGGCCGAGCGGACGGTCGCGTCCGACTTCGCGGCACAGGCGGTGGAGCGGGGCCTGGCCACCGAGCAGCAGCTGGCACAGGCGGCTGACGGGTGGCGGCGGTGGGGCAGTGATCCCGACGGCTGGTTCGCGGTGCTGCACGGGCGCGTCGTGGCGCGGGCCTGAGCGGCGCGCGCACCGGCGTCAGCGCACCCGGTGCGCCCCCGTGCCGCCCGACACCCGGCGGCCGGCGGTGATGTAGGGCTCGAGCGCGCGCAGGAACTTCTCCCGGTTCGCGTCGTTGAGGTCGACCTCGTACGTCGTGTCCTGCCAGGCGAACCGGATCGTGCGGGCGCCTTCCGTGCCGTCGAGGTCGTCGATGAGCGTCACGATCGTCTGCTGGGCCATGGGGACATCGTTTCGTGAGGGCGCGCGGCTGTCGATCCCAGACGCCGTGACGGTGCCGCCCGTCAGCTCCCGGACTTGGGTCGGTAAAGGTCGGCCTCGAACCGGTAGGCGTCGCCGCGGTAGTGGTTGACGCCGATGAGGATCGGGGTGGAGTCGGCGGTGTAGGCGACCTCCGAGCCCACGAGCACGGGGGAGCCGACGGGGATGCCGAGCAGGTGGGCGAGCCGCTCGTCGGCGGCCGCCGCCTGCACGGAGTAGGCCGAGCGGTGCACGCTCACCCCGCACCGGTGCTCCAGCTCGTCGTAGAGCGAGCGGTCGGTGAGGTCGGCCTCGACGAGCTGCGGGGCCCGGTCCACGACGACCGCGACGGTGTCCACGCAGACCGGGGTGCCGTCCATCGCGCGCACCCGGTCGAGCTGGAGCACCGGGGCGGACGGTGCGATGCGCAGCCGGTCCGCCTCGTCGAGCGTGCTCGGGCGCACGTGCTGCGCCAGGACGGTGGCGGTCGGGGTGAGGCCGCGGGCGCGGGCCATCTCGCTGAACGACTGCAGGGTGCTGGGCGGTTCGCCGATCACCTGGCGCGGCACGAACCAGCCGCGTTGCGCCGACCGTTCCAGCCGGCCCTCGGCCTCGAGGGCGGCCAGGGCTGCGCGCAGGGTCACGCGGGAGACGCCGAGGCGTTCGGACAGCTCGCGCTCGCCGGGCAGCCGGTCGCCGGGGCTGTGCACACCGTGCTCCAGCTCGTGCACGAGCGACTGGTACGCACTGTCCGCGACGGGGGATCTGCCCATGAGGCGACTGTATACCAGTAAGGAAGATGGCGCGATACTGGTCTGTTATTGGACTGTTACTGGACTAACTGGTCTTTCGCTGGTTAGGGTCGCTCGCATCGGCGGTCGGCCCTCCGCGTACCCCGAGGCGATGGCGCCTCGCGCACCGACCCGAAGACATGGAGTCCCACCATGCACATCTCCGGCATGCGACGCACCGCGGTCGTGGGAGCGCTCGCGGTGCTCGCGCTCGGCGCCTCCGCGGCATGCACCCCGGGCGGCAGCTCCGGCTCGTCCACCACCGCGGCCTCGGCCGTCTCCACCGACGTCGCCGGCGCAGGCGACGTCACCCTCAAGGTCTCCGACTTCTGGGGCTCGGCCGAGGGCGACTGGATGGCGTCCCTCATCGACGGCTTCCAGAAGAAGTACCCCAACGTCACCATCGACCGCACCAAGGAGGACTGGTCGCAGCTCATCACGACCCTCAACCTCCAGCTCACCGACGCCGACGGCCCCTGCATCGCCAGCGCCAACAACGGCTGGGGGTCCCTCGGCACGCTGGCCAAGGGCGGGCTCGTGCGCAACCTCGACCCCTACGCCAAGGCCTACGGCTGGGACACCCTCATCCCGCAGACCATCGCCCGGCAGAACGAGTTCACCACCGACTTCACCACCATCGGCTCCGGCTCGCTGTTCGCCACCCCCGTCGCGCGGGTGTCGATGATCGGCCTCTACTACGACGTCGACAAGCTCAAGGCCCTCGGCATCACGCCGCCGACCACGCTCGCCGAGCTCGAGGCCGCCGCGGCCAAGGCCAAGGCCGCCGGTGAGATCCCGTTCGCCTACGGCAGCCAGGACGGCGGCACCGCCATCCTGCTCGGCCTGCAGGCGCTGTACGGCTCTGCCGGCTCCATCAACGACTACGTCTACGGCAGCACCTCCGTGACCGCCAAGGACACCGGTCTGCTCGACGCGGCGAACGAGCTCACGTCCTGGGCGGACAAGGGCTGGCTCACCCCCGGCTTCGAGGGCATCGACTACAACACGGCGGTCGCCAACTTCGTCGGCGGGCAGGGCGTGTTCCGCTGGGAGTACACCGGGTCGCTCGGGCTCAGTGCCGAGCAGCAGTCGCACTTCGGCTACATCCAGCTGCCGCAGGTCACGGACCCGTCGACGACCGTCGGGGTCGGCGCGGCACCCGGCGCCATGGTCATCTCCTCGCGCTGCGAGCACCCCGACGTCGCCGCCGCGTTCCTCGACTACCTCATGTCCGCGCAGTCCGCGCAGACCGCCGTCGACCACGGCATGATCCCGCTGCTGCACTCCGACGTCACCGTGCCGGCGTCCATGGGGACGCTCACCACCGAGGCTGCCGGCGCCGCCGCGGTCGGCAAGAGCGACGGCTTCGTGCCCTACTTCGACTGGTCCAGCACGACGATGCTCGACACGCTCACCGCCCAGATGCAGCAGATGTACGCCGGGAAGACCACCCCGGAGCAGCTGGTCGCAGCCGTCGACGCCGACCGGACCGCCGGGCTCGCCGGGCAGCAGGGCTGACATGCCCGAGGCCGGCAACGACGTCGTGCGGGGCACCCCCCTCGTCGACCGCACGACGCCCCACCACCGGGTGCGCGCGCGCACGCTGCACGCGCGCACCCGGTGGACCGGGCTCGCCTTCGCCGCCCTGCCGCTGGCCGTCTACGGCTTCGTGGTGCTGTGGCCGCTGCTCCAGTCGGTGCAGTACTCGTTCTTCGACTGGGACGGCGTCTCGCAGGCCACCTGGGTGGGCCTGAAGAACTACACCGGGTTCGTCACCGACCCCGTGCTGCGCTCCAGCCTCGGTCACGTGCTCGTGCTCATCGCGTTCTTCTCGCTGCTGCCGATCGCGCTCGGGCTCGTGTCCGCGGCGATGCTCACCCGCGCACGCCAGCCCGGGATGGGCCTGTTCCGCTGGATCTTCTTCCTGCCGCAGGTGCTCACCTCGGTCGTCGTCGCGCTCATGTTCAGGCGGATCTACGCCGCCGAGGGCTCGCTCAACTCCGTGCTCAGCGCGGTCGGGCTCGGCGGTCTGACCCGCCCCTGGCTGGCCGACTTCACCTGGGCGCTGCCCGCCCTCGGGCTCATCGGCACCTGGGTCACCTTCGGGTTCTGCATGGTGCTGTTCATCTCCGGGACGTCCGCCATCCCCGACGAGCTCTACGAGGCGGCGCGGATGGACGGCGCCGGGGCGGTGCGCGAGTTCGTCGCCGTCACCCTGCCCGGGCTGCGCGGGCAGATCGGGGTCGCGCTCACGCTCACCATCACCACCGCGCTGCGCACCTTCGACCTCGTGTGGGTGACCACCCGGGGCGGTCCGGGCACCTCGACCATGACGCCGGCGGTGCTGCTCTACCGGGCGGCCTTCCAGAACCCCGACGTCGGCAAGGCCGCGGCCATCGGCGTCGTCATGGCCGTGGTCTGCCTGCTCATCGCGCTCGTCATCACCAAGGTCACGGAGGAGGACTGATGCGCGCCCCACGGGCCGAGCAGGCCGCGAACTACGTCGTGCTCGTCGTCATGTCGGTCGTCGTGCTGTGGCCGGCGGTCACCTTCGTGCTCGCCGCGCTCAGCTCCGACCGTGCCGGGCGACCCGCCGGGGTGGACTGGGACAACTTCGCCACCGCCTGGCAGCAGGCCGGCTTCTCCCGGGCGATGACCGTCTCGCTCGTCATCGCGGCGACCGCCAGCCTCGGCCAGGTGCTGCTCGCCGTGCTCGGCGGGTACGGGTTCGGGGTGCTCGGCGTCGCCGGGCAGAAGGTGCTGTTCCCGGTCGTGCTGCTCGGGCTGATGATCTCCCTCGAGGCGATCATCGTGCCGCTGTACTACCAGTTCCGGTCGGCCGGGCTCACCAACTCCGTCCCGGGCATCATCCTCATCCACCTGGGCACCTCCGTCCCGTTCGGCATCTTCTGGATGCGTGCCGCGTTCCGGGCCCTGCCGCGCTCGCTGTTCGAGGCCGCGGAGATCGACGGCGCGGGCCCGCTGCGCCTGCTGCTCAGGGTCGCCGCCCCGCTGGTCAGCCCCGCGGTGTGGACCCTGCTGCTGCTCGCCTTCATGTGGACCTGGAACGACTACTTCCTGTCCCTGGTCTTCCTGCACGGGGACAACGTGACGGCCACCGTCGCGCTCGGGGTGTTCCAGGGGCGCTACGTCACCCAGATCAACCTCATGGCGGCCGGCGGGCTCATCGTCGCCGCGCCGGTGCTCGTGCTCTACGTGCTGTTCCAGCGCCGGTTCATCTCCGGGATGCTCGCCGGCGCCCTGCGCGAGTGAGCACGGCCACCGCCCACCGGCAGCCCCCGCCCCCACCCACGTCCCCTCACCCCAGGAGCCCGTCGTGCCTGCCACCCCCACCGTCCTGCCGGACGCCGCCGCCGTCGGCGACGCGGTCGCCGACATCGTCGCGGACGCCCTCGTCGCGGCGGCCGGGCGGCCCTTCCTGCTCGGCTGCCCGTCCGGACGCAGCCTGGAGTCCACCTACCGAGCGCTGGCCCGCCGGGTGGCCGACCGGCGGATCGATCTGGCCGACCTCGTCGTCGTGCTCATGGACGAGTACCTGACGGCCGGGCCCGACGGGCTGCACCGGCTCGACCCGGGCCGCTCGCACTCGTGCGTGGGCTACGGGCGCCGGGAGATCGTGCAGCCCCTCGCCGCTGCGGCCGGCTCGGTCGGGCTGCGCGGACCGGCCGACCTATGGGTGCCCGACCCGGGTGCGCCGGACGAGTACGACGCACGGATCACCGCCGCCGGTGGCCTCGACCTGTTCCTGCTCGCGTCGGGGGCCAGCGACGGGCACATCGCGCTCAACCAGCCCGGGACGCCGCGGACCAGCCGCACGCACGTCGTCGAGCTCGGTGAGGCCACCCGACGGGACAACATGGCCACGTTCCCCGACCTCACGACGCTGGACGCGGTGCCGACCCATGGTGTGACGGTGGGGGTGTCCACGATCGTCGACCTGTCACGGTCGGTGGTCATGGTGCTCACCGGACCCGACAAGGCGACCGCCTACGCCCGCATCGTCGCGGCCGACGGGTACGACCCCGCCTGGCCGTCCACCGCGTTCGCCGAGTGCGCGGACGCCCAGCTCTTCGCAGACCGGGCCGCAGCCGGCGGCCCGCAGACCGGAAGGTAGGAGATGGCAGCGATCAAGCTCGTCTACGTCGGCGGCGGCTCGTCCCGGGCGGCCGGCACGATGGCGTCGTTCCTGTGGCACGGCGAGGAGTTCGCCGGGTCGCAGGTGGTGCTCGTCGACCAGGACGCCGAACGTCTGGAGATCGTGCGGGAGATCGCCGTGCGCATCGCGCGGGCCACGGGCGTGGACATCGACATCCAGGCGACCACGGACCGTCGCGCCGGGCTCACCGACGCCGACGCCGTGCTCACCAGCTTCCGCCCCGGCGACTTCGCCGCGCGCGTGCTCGACGAGCGCATCCCGATCAAGCACGGCGTGATCGGCCAGGAGACCCAGGGGCCCGGCGGCTTCATGATGGCGCTGCGCTCGATCCACGTGATGGCCGACATCGTCGAGGACCTGCACGCCGTGGCGCCCGGGGCGGTGATCTTCAACTACACGAACCCGGTGAACATCGTGTCGCAGGCGCTCACCCGGTTCACCGACGTGCCGGTCTACTCCATGTGCGAGGGCCCGATCTTCTTCCCGAACTCCACGCTGCGCGCCGCCGGGCTGGACCCCGAGCGGGCCACGGTGACGATGGCCGGGGTCAACCACAACTGCTGGTCGTTCGAGCACACCTACGACGGCGCCGACCTCATGCCGCTGCTCGACGCGGCGTGGGAGGCCCGCAAGGACGACCCCACGATGGACGTGTTCGAACGGCGCATGCTGCAGCTCGCGGTCACCATGCGCTCGGTGCCGGCCGACTACTTCCAGTACTACTTCTACGGTCCGCAGATCCTGCGCGAGCAGCAGGCCGCCCCGCGCACCCGGGCCGAGGACATCCTGGCCGCGCTGCCCGGCTACTGGGAGCACTACGTCGAGCAGGCCCGCACCGACCACCCCGACCTGGACCCGGCGCGCTCCCGCGGCGGCATCCACGAGCTGGAGCTGGCGATCGACGTGATGAGCGCCTACTACAACAACACCGGTGCCCGGCTGCCGGTCAACCTGCCCAACGTCGGCGGTGCGCTGCCCGGGTTCGACGAGGACGTCGTCGTCGAGATGTGGTGCACGGTCGACGCCGCCGGGGTGCACCCGCAGGAGCAGCGGGCCCTGCCGCATGCGGTGCGGGGCATCACGCAGGCGCTGGCGGAGTACCAGTACGTGGCCGCCGAGGCCGCCTGGTCCGGGTCGCGCCGCGACGCCGTGCGCGCGCTGGTCCTGCTCGTCGTGCTCGGTCTGGGCGTGCTCATCTCGACCGTGTCGAGCACGCAGGCGCAGGCGATCCAGGGCGCCATCATGGTGATGCTCCCCCAGGTGCTGCTCTCGGGCTTCATCTTC
>NZ_VWSD01000289.1 GCF_009829685.1 Cellulomonas citrea | reverse complement strand
CCCGAACCCGGAAGCTAAGCCCTTCAGCGCCGATGGTACTGCACCCGCCAGGGTGTGGGAGAGTAGGACGCCGCCGAACACCATTCACCGAGAGCCCTTCGCACACGCGAAGGGCTCTCGGCATTTCTGCCCACAGCGGTGACCACATTGCCGGACTCCGACCCGGCACATCCCTGCCGCTATCGCCTTCGCCTTCGTCGGTGATTCACGGGCGTGCGTCGATCTCGGCGCGCGCCGGCGGTGCGCTTCTGCGTCTGGCCCAGGACGAGCGGGGCAGGCGTTGCCGTCGGGGCGGGCGCTGCGCCAGCGGGCTGGCGGGCGCGGATGTGGGGTGCAGGCCCGAGCCGGGATGCCCTGGCACTTCGGCGTGTGGGCCGAGGTCTGGGAGACTGTGGCACGACCATCGAGGAGCGACACACACGTGAACAGAGACGACCAGAGCAACGAGCGGGGCGACAAGGATCGCTCCGCCGCGTCCGGATCCGGCCGTAGCCCGTCGCGCCCGAGTTCGGGGGGCAGTGGTCGCGGGGTCGGTGGCGGCGCTCCGCGCGGCGGCGCGCGATCAGGAGGACCGGCACGTGCGGGTTCGGGCAGCGCTGGCGCGCAGTGGTCGCGCGACGGGCGCGACCGGCGTCCGGACACATCCTCTGGTGCGCGTACCGGGGGCGGGGCACGCGGCGATGCGGGTGGCGGGCGTCCGACGGCGTCAGGCGCTGGCTCCTGGTCCGGTTCCGGTGGGCAGCGGAGCACGTCCGGTGCACAACGGAGCACGTCGGGTGGACAGCGCGGCTGGTCGGGCGGGGGGCGTCCGACGGAGGGCGACCGCCCCCAGGGCGGCTCGAGTACGGGCGGTGCGGGCGGCAGCCGTTGGTCCGGCGCCGCAGGACGCTCAGGGAGCAGTCCTTCGGGGGCTGGACGGGAGCGCACCGGGGCGGGCTCGGGCGATGCCCGTGCGTCGAGGTCGAGCGGTGACCGTGCACGTGGCGACTGGTCCCGCGGTCCCCAGGGTGGCGGCGAGGGCCGCGGAAGCGGTGCCGCCGCGGGCCGGGGATTCGCAGGCAGGGGCCGCGCTGGCGAGGTGGGCGGCGGCCAGGCGCGTGCGGAGTGGAGCCGCGGTGACCGGGGCGAGCGCGATCAGGTGCGTGGTGAGCGACCGGGTGCTGGGCGCGTGAGCGGTGAGCGACCGACGTCCGGTCGACCCGGTGGTGAGCGTTCGCCGGGCGGTCGCCCGACCGGTGACCGGCCGTGGCGGTCGCGTCCCGAGGGGGATGGTGCGGGTTCGCAGTGGCGCGGCGCCGCTGGTGGTGCGGAGCGTTCGTCCGATGGACGTCCCGGCGGGCCCCGTGGGCAGCGTCCGGCGAGC
>NZ_VWSD01000288.1 GCF_009829685.1 Cellulomonas citrea | reverse complement strand
CGCGGCGACGACCGGCGACCGCAGTCCTCCGCCCACCACGACGACGGTCGCACCGAGGACGGCCACGGCGCTGGCCGCGCGCGCGAGCCGGCCGAGCCAGCGTCGTGCCGACGTCTGGTCGCTCATCGTCCCGCCCTCCGTCGACGCAGCGGCAGCGCCACGAGCAGAGCCAGCAGCCCGACGCCCCCCTGGGCCACCAGCCACGGCAGCCTGCCCGGGTCGACGTACCGCACCTCGAGCTGACCGGAGGCACCGGCGGGCACGGTGAAGCTCTGCCGCCAGCCCTCGTCGGCTGCCACCAGCGGGCGACCGTCGAGCCACGCGTGCCACCCTGCGGCGCGGCGCTCGGCAAGGACGAGCGTCCGCTCGCCGTCGGAGGACGCCACGGTGGCGTCGACCTGACTCCCGTCGGAGTCGACCAGCTCGGCCGTCGTCGTCGGCGCAGCCGGGTCGGCGCCCGCAGCGACGAGCCGCGCCCAGCTGGTCACCACCGGCCGGCTCGCATCGGCCGCCGGCGCCGCCACCCGCCACAACGTCCCGGTGACGCCCTCGGTCACGCGTTGCAGCCCGGCCGTCGCGTCGAGCCGGGCGACGAGCAGGGCACGGGCCTGGCCGGCCGGGTCGTCGTCGGTGACGCCCGGGGCCAGCGCGGGGACCTGGACGTGCGCGACGCCGAGCGCGCCCAGCGGCGCTGACACGTCGGTGCCGGCTCCGGTCGCCAGGGCGGCGACCAGACCCTGCACCTCACGCGTCGCCGCGTCGGGCGCGGCCAGGTGGTCCGAGGTGAGCGACCCCTGCAGAGCACGGGTCGAGGCCGAGGCCGCCTGGTCGATGAGCTGCACACCGTCACCGCGCACGAGCTGCCACCGCACCGGGTCGGACGCGTCGCCCGCCTCGACGAGCAGCACCCGGGAGGCGACCGGTGCCGCGAACGCCTGCTGCGCGACCGCAGGCACCACCCGCTGGTCGGTGACGTGCAGCGCGAGCCCCGTCCCCGCGCGCATCTGCCAGACCCAGGACCCGGCGCTGAGCGCCACCGCGAGCACCGCCACGACGACGAGACCGGCGGCGACCGGCTGCCGCCAGCCGAACGCATGAGCGGCCAGCCGGGCACTGGCCCCGTCAGCACCGACCAGCCCGGCGGTGAGCAGCCCTGCCAGGGCGAGCGAGACCGCGGCACCGCCCCAGGCCGGCCCGACCTGGTCGGCGGTGCGCACCGCGGGGACGGCCGCGAGCAGCGTCGCCGTCACCAGCCCGACGAGCGCGACCAGCCACCCGACCCGCACCGCCCGCGCGGCCCCTCCGCCCCGCGCGAACGCCAGCACCGCGAGCACGAGCACGAGGCCACCGGCCAGCACCGGCCAGGCGACCTGGACCCACGAGGGCACCCAGCCCGGGACCAGGGCG
>NZ_VWSD01000287.1 GCF_009829685.1 Cellulomonas citrea | reverse complement strand
CAGCGAGCCGGCGGCACCGAGCCCGAGCACGGCGGCCGTCGTCCCCCAGACCACGACCCACGAGCGCGCGAGGCCGGCCCGGACCACCAGCGCGGCGAGCACCACGAGCACGAGGGAGCCGGCCGCCAGGGTGAGGTCGACGCCGCGGCCGGAACCCGGTGCCAGCCAGCCGAGAAGCGCCACCCAGGCGATCAGCGCGGCCAGCGCACCGATGACCTGCCGCACCGTGCGGGTGGTCCCGCGGGAGACCACCGCCGCCAGGACGGTGTGCGCGGTCCCGAGCAGCGCCCAGGTGAGCGCCGGCCATCCCGCGCCCGCGTACGCCGCGCCGACGAGCAGCACCACGGTCCCGGCCCAGCCGAGCCCCTCGGCGAGCCACCGTCGACGGCGCAGCCGTACGGCCGTGGCGACCAGCAGCAGCCCCGCGACCGCGACCGTCAGATCGGTCCCGGGGGAGGCGGTCGGCCGGGCGGCGTCCTGCAGGGCGAGCGCGAGCCCGACCGCGTAGCCGGGCACACCCGCGAGCGCGACCCAGGCATCCGGTCGGGCCCACCCGGTGCGCGGACGTCGGGAGAGCAGGTGGGCGACGACGAGGAGTGCCGCGACCAGCCCGAGCTGCACCGGCGGGTCGAACGCGTCGCGGTGCAGCACCTGGGCGGCGGTCCAGCCGAGCACGAGCGCGGCGGCGGCCAGCGGAGGCAGCAGCGTGAGCACCCCGGTCGCGAGCACGACGGCCGCGGCCGCAGCGAGCACGACGGCCCATCCCACGGACGGGTCCGCACATCCGCCGAGCACGGCGACGGCGGTGCCGAGCACCAGCTGCACGCTGCCGACGGTCAGCGCGGGGAGCGTCGGCCGGGCCGGCGGCCAGGGGCGTCGGGCCGGCCGCGTCGACTCGCTCAGGAGCGCCCCGATCAGGGCGGCACCACCAGCCCCGAGGAGGACCACCGCGCCCAGGGGCCATCCGGTGGCCCACCAGCCGTCGGCCCCGAACGCCCGGACGGTGGTCCAGCCGAACGCCGGCAGCACGACGACGGCCGTCCAGACCGCGACCGCGGGGCGTCGGCCCGGCCGGGCGAGCAGTGGCACCGCGGCGAACACACCGAACCCGAGCGCCGCGGCGGCGCTGCGCCCCGAGCCTCCCGTGCCGGTGGTGCCCGGATCGGCACCGACGAGGGCGAGCGCCGTCCCCAGCACGGCCGCCGCGTACCCGACCGGCGCGAGCACAGCACCGGCGGTCGAGCGCTCCGTGAGCCTGCGCGCCCGGGTGGTCGCGGGGTACACCGCGGCGACCAGGACGAACGTGCTCATGCTCGGGCCCTCCCCAAGGACTCGCCCAGGATGCCGGTCGGTCGGAACATCAGCACGAGGATGAGCAGCACGAACGCGACCACGTCGCGCCACTCGGTGCCGAACAGCGCCTGGCCGTA
>NZ_VWSD01000286.1 GCF_009829685.1 Cellulomonas citrea | reverse complement strand
CGCGGCACCGGCGGGTTCGGCGGTGTGCGGGCTGGCCGGCGGGATGCACGGGCTCACCGACGCGCTCGTCGCCGCTCTGGTGGCGCACGGTGGTGAGGTCCGCACCCGCACCCGGGTGACGGCGGTGCACCGGACCGACGACGGCTGGCGGGTCGAGCTGGCGGACGGAGCCGTGCTGGCCGAGCAGGTCGTGCTCGCCGCCCCCGTGCTCGACGGGCTGCCCGGGCTGGCCGACGTGGCGCTCGACCAGGGGTCCCCGGTGGTCCTCGTGACGCTCGTGCTGGACGACCCGCGGCTGGACGCGGCCCCGCGCGGCACCGGTGTGCTCGTGGCCCCGGGGGTCGACGACGTGCGCGCGAAGGCTCTCACCCATGCGACGGCGAAGTGGCCGTGGCTGGCGGCCGACGCGGGCCCTGGCCGGCACGTGCTGCGCCTGTCCTACGGCCGCGGCGGCGGCGAGGCCGACGAGCTCGCGGCCGACCGGGACCGCCTGGTGCAGCTCGCGCTCGACGAGGCGTCCCGGCTGCTCGGGCTCCCGCTGCGCGCCGAGGACCTCGTCGGCTCGGACGTGGTGCGCTGGACGCAGGCGCTGCCCCGGCCGAGCGCGGCGCACCGCGATGCGGTGGCCCGGGTGCGCGAGGTGACCGAGCAGCTGCCCGGGCTGACCGTCACGGGGGCGTGGGCGGCCGGCACGGGACTCGCCTCGGTGGTCCAGGACGCCCGCGGCGCGGCCGCCCGGGTGACGCAGCAGAAATGAGCGCACCGATGCCCGACGAGCCCCTCGCCCGCATTTCCGAGAATGCCGGACCCGCTTCGACGCAGGTGCGGGTCGGCACCCGGGCGAGTGCGTTGGCGCTCACCCAGACCGGGCACGTCGCGGCGGCGCTGACCGCGCAGGGCCTGCACGTCGAGACGGTGCGCATCCGCACCCAGGGCGATGTCGCGACCGGTCCGCTGAGCACGTTGGGGGGCACCGGGGTCTTCGCGGCGGCGCTGCGCGAGGCGCTGCTCGACGGCCGCTGCGACCTGGCGGTGCACTCGCTCAAGGACCTGCCCACGGCACCCACCCCGGGACTGCGGGTGGCGGCGGTGCCGCCGCGCGTCGACGCCCGGGACGTGCTGTGCACCCCGGACGGTGCCCGGCTCGCCGATCTGCCGGCCGGGGCCCGGGTGGGCACCGGGTCGCCACGACGGGCCGCCCAGCTGCGCGCGCTGCGCCCGGACCTGCAGGTGGTGGACCTGCGGGGCAACGTCGACACCCGGCTGGCCCGGGCCCTGGGCCCGCAGGCCGATCTGGCGGCCGTGGTGCTGGCGCGGGCCGGGCTGACCCGGCTGGGCCGGTGGGACGCGGCCTGGCAGACGTTCACCCCGGAGCAGATGCTGCCGGCGCCCGGTCAGGGGGCGTTGGCCGTCGAGGTGCGTGCGGACGACACCG
>NZ_VWSD01000285.1 GCF_009829685.1 Cellulomonas citrea | reverse complement strand
GGGGTTCGGCCCGCTCGACCCGGCCGACGGGCCGGTCGCCGCCTCGGCCTGGGGCGACCGCGCCGAGCAGCGCATGGTCGCCACCGGTGAGCCCTACCCCGTGCTCTGGCCGGCCGGCACCTTCCGCTGGCGTGACCGGCTGCTGGTCGGCGAGGTGAACGACGGCAACGCGGCGCACGCCTGGGGCGCCGTCGCCGGGCACGCCGGGCTGTTCGGCACCGTCGACGACCTGCTCGACGCCGCCCTGCCCCTCGGCCGCCGGCTGGCCGAGGCCGACCCGCACGGGCTGCTGCAGCCCGGCCCGGACCCCGACCAGTCACTCGGCTGGCGGGTCCGCACCGTGACCGGGCCCGCGGCGAGCACCACCGGCCCCGACCGGCTGCTGTGGCACCCCGGGTTCACCGGCTGCGCCGTCGGGCTGCTGCCCGCCGGGCGCGGCGCCGTCGCCCTGGCCACCAACCGGCTGCTCGCCGACGGCGCCCCCGTCCCCACCGACCACCTGTGGTGGCACACCGTCGCGACGGTGTGCCCCGACCTCGACCTCGGACCCGGCCTTCCGGCCGCGTCCCCGGTGCCCGCCCCCGCCAAGGATGTGACCCGATGACCTCGACCACCCCCGTGCTGAGCATCCGCGACCTGTCGGTGAGCTTCCGCACCGCAGGTGCCCTCGTCCCGGCCGTCACCGGGGTGAGCATCGACGTCGCCGCAGGTCAGACCGTCGCCGTCGTCGGCGAGTCCGGGTCCGGCAAGTCGACCACCGCCGCCGCGGTCAACCGGCTGCTGCCGGCCAACGGCCGGGTGGTCGGCGGTCAGGTGCTGCTCGACGGCCGCGACCTGCTCGAGCTGCCGGAGAACGCGATGGTGCCGCTGCGCGGTGCCGAGATCGGGCTGGTCCCGCAGGACCCGATGTCGAACCTCAACCCGCTCATGCGGGTCGGCACCCAGATCGCCGAGGCGCTCGAGGTGCACGGGCGCGCCCAGGGCAAGGCCGCCTGGGAGAAGGCCGTCGAGCTGCTCGACATGGTGGGCATCCCCGACCCCGGGGCGCGGGCCCGCCAGCACCCGCACGAGTTCTCCGGCGGGATGCGCCAGCGCGCCCTCATCGCGATGGGCCTGGCCTGCCGCCCGCACCTGCTCATCGCCGACGAGCCGACCTCGGCGCTCGACGTCACCGTGCAACGGCGCATCCTCGACGAGCTCGACCGGCTCACCGACGAGCTCGGCACCGCCGTGCTGCTCATCACGCACGACCTGGGGCTCGCGGCCGAACGCTCCGACCGGGTGGCGGTGATGCACCGCGGCCGGATCGTCGAGCAGGGCGAGGCGGCCGCGATCCTCGCCGACCCGCAGGACGAGTACACCCAGCGGCTGCTCGCGGCGGCGCCCAGCCTCTCGACCGCTCGGCGGCGCCCGGTGCGCACCGCACCGCGCGCGCAGGACGCGCA
>NZ_VWSD01000284.1 GCF_009829685.1 Cellulomonas citrea | reverse complement strand
CCGGCCGGCCTGCTCGTGCAGCAGCTGCGCCGCGACCGCCTGGTCGAGGTGCTCGACACGCGGCAGCACCGGGCCGGGGGTCGAGTGCAGCACGAACGTGGCGACGCGCAGGGCCCGCTGCACCGGGCCCTGGGTGAGGCCCAGCGACTGGGTGCGCTCGTGCGGCACCACGACGACCCGGCGCCAGAACCGGCCCGAGCGCAGGATGAGCGCCCGGTCGGTGACGAGCACACCGTGCCGCCGCCAGCCCACCGGGTCCACCCAGGCCGACCGACGCGGGGCGACCACGAACCCGCCGTCGGTGCCCGTCCCGGTGAGCGCCGCGTCGAGGGTCGCCACCGGGTCGGCGACACCCAGGTCGGGCAGCACCAGCCACAGCGCGGTGCGCGCCTCCTGGCGGGTGGCCACCGGGTGCAGCACGGTCTCGCGCTCCCCGCTGGACTGCTCGTGCGCGTACCCGGCCACGTTGATCTGCACCCGCCACCAGTCGGAGTGCCGCCACAACGGCCCCTGGTGGATGCTCACCGCCTGCACCCGGCCCGGCGGGACGGTCTGGGCGCGGGCCTCGGTGAGCCCGTGCCGCAGCCGGATCCCGTCCGGCGACGTGGCCGCGCGGAACGACGCACCGCTGTTGACGCGGGACCACATGACGCTCACCGCGCCGAGCACCATCGGCAGGGCCAGCAGGACCGACCCGGGGTCGCCGGTCGCGAACCCCGTCACCGTGAGCCCGACGACGAGCAGCAGGAACCAGGCCACCGCACCGGACAGCGCCACCGAGGCGAGCAGCCGGCCGAGCGGCACCTCGTAGACCTGGTACTCCGGGGCGGTCTCGTAGGCCGCGGCGCCGGGTGCGGCGGGGGGCGCCTCGGCGGGGGCGGCGTCCGCGTCCAGCGCGGCGGACGGCTCCCCGGCGGCGACAGGGGCGGTTGCCGGGCGCTGCAGACCGGCCGCCAGGCCCAGCAGCTCGGCGCGCAGCTCCTCGGCCTCGTGCTCGCGCAGGAACGCCAACGAGACCGCCGAACCGGCGCCGCCCGCGACCTCGAGCCGCAGCTCGGACAGCCCCACGAGCTGGGCGAGCAGCGGGCGCACCACGTCGACCGCCTGCAACCGGTCCAGGCGCGCCTGCCGCTGCTGCCGGAACACGATGCCGCTGCGCAGGTGCACCGCCTGGTCGGTGACGGCGAACCGGGTCATCCGCCACGCGATCGCCGAGTACACGAAGCCGATGACGGCGACCGCGGCCAGCCCGCCGAGCACCAGCAGCCAGCCGTGCCCGGCCAGCACCTTGGCGGCCGAGCGCAGGTTGTCGCTCGCCTGGTAGCCCACGACGACGAGCACCCCGGCGAACACCTTCCAGCCGCGCAGCAGCGGTGTCACGGGGTGCATCCGGCGCCAGGCCGGCGACCCGTCCGGCGGCGTGTCCGACGCGCGGTCGGGCGCGGAGTCCACCGCCCCGCCCGGCTCCGGGGACGACGGACCGGTCGGCTCGGGGTCCTGCCCGCTCACAGCCCG
>NZ_VWSD01000283.1 GCF_009829685.1 Cellulomonas citrea | reverse complement strand
ACCGGGTCGGGCACCCGCACCCGGCGGCTGGCGAGCTCGGCGGGCGGCAGGGCGCTCAGCCGGCGCAGCAGGTCCTCGTAGAGCGCGAGCGTCACGGCCACCGCGCAGCGCGCCCGCAACGGCAGCTCGTCGAGGCACTCCCGTGCGGTGCGCAGGTCACCGGCGACGTCGTCGAGCACATCGGCGGCGTCGGCGGCGGACAGCCTGCCCGGTGCCGAGCCCGGGAAGTAGGCCCGACCCAGGTCTGCCCCGTCGGCGCCGAGGTCCCGCAGGAAGTTGACCTTCTGGAACGCCGCGCCGAGCGCTTGGGCACCGGCGAGCGCCCGGGCGCCGGGACGCCGCACGGGTGCGGCCGGGTCCCGGCCGTCGTTGAGGAACACCTTGAGGCACATCACCCCGACCACCTCGGCCGACCCGTGCACGTAGGCCCGGTAGCTGGTCTCGTCGTGCCGGGCGACGTGCAGGTCGGCGCGCATCGAGGCGAAGAACGGCCCGGTCTCCTGCGCGTCGATCCCGGTGTGCCGGGCGGTGCGGGCGAACGCGTGCACGACGAGGTTCGCCGAGTACCCGGTCTCCAGGGCGCGTGCGGTCGCGGCCTCCAGCTCGTCGAGCTCGGCGGCGGCGGTCGGGCCGCGGTAGGTGTCGACCACCTCGTCGGCCAGCCGCACGAGGCCGTACACCGCGCGGATGTCGCGACGGGCGGTGCGGCCCAGCAGCCGGGTGCCCAACCCGAAGGACGTGGAGTAGGCGGACAGCATCCGGGCCGCGGTGCGCGCAGCGACCTGGTCGTAGCGCACCCGGGGGTCGACGGTCACGGTTCAGTGTCCCCGTTCGGTGAGGTCGTCGATGAGCGAGTCGAGATGGTCGGCCAGCGGCGCGGGCAGCTGTGCCGCGGCGAGCTCGACCGCGGACCGCGTGGCGGCGCGGGCGACCTCGCGGACCTGCTCCACCGCACCGGTGGCGCGCATGACGGCGCGGACCCGGGCCGCCCCGAGCTCGTCGAGGTCGCGGCGCCCGACGTGCCGGTGCAGCACGTCGCGACCGGTCTCGTCGGCGAGCTCCCAGGTGGTGCGCAGCAGCGCGGTCCGCTTGCCGTCGCGCAGGTCGGAGAGGACGGACTTGCCGGTGGTGGCCGGATCGCCGAACACCCCGAGCTCGTCGTCGACGAGCTGGTAGGCGACCCCCAGCCGCAGCCCGATCTGACCGAGCGCTGCGAGCTGGTCCGGATCGGCACCGGCGAGCAGCCCGCCGGCGAGCAGCGGCATCTGCCCGGAGTAGGTGGCGGTCTTGAGCTCGGCGACCGCGAGCGCCTCGACCTCGTGCGGTGCGCTGAGCTCGGCCCGCACGTCGAGCAGCTCACCTGCGACGGTGGTGCGGATGCTGGCAGCGAGCAGCCCGACGAGCCGGACCCGCACGGCCGGGGCCGCCGGGGACGCCGCGACCAGCCCGAACGCGGCGGCGATACCGGCGTCCCCGGCGAGCACGGCGGCGGCGGTGACCGGGTCGTCGACCACCTGGTCGGGCCAGCCGGCGGCGCTCAGCCGGCGACGGGTGGCCCCGGCGACGTTGGGGC
>NZ_VWSD01000282.1 GCF_009829685.1 Cellulomonas citrea | reverse complement strand
AAAGAGTGCGTAATAGCTCACTGGTCAAGTGATTCCGCGCCGACAATGTAGCGGGGCTCAAGCGCACCGCCGAAGCTGTGGCATTCATGCGTTAGCCCAGTCTCCTTGTGAGGCTCAGGTGCGTGGAGGGCGCGGGCGACGTGCAGCTGTGGCCGCACGTGCACGGCACCGACGCGATGTTCCTGGCGCTGCTGCGCCGCACGGCCTGACCGATACGCTGCCCAGTCATGGGCGTGCAGATCAATCCGAGCATCCTGTCGGCTGACTTCGTCAACCTCGAGAGCGAGCTCGCGCGCATCGCGACGGCCGACCAGGTGCACGTCGACGTCATGGACAACCACTTCGTGCCCAACCTCACGCTCGGGCTCCCGGTGGTGCGTCGGATCGCCCAGGTCAGCCCGGTGCCGCTCGACGTGCACCTCATGATCGACGACGCCGACCGGTGGGCCCCGGCCTACGCCGAGGCGGGGGCCGCCTCGGTGACCTTCCACGCCGAGGCCACCCAAGCCCCCGTGCGGCTGGCCCGTGAGCTGCGCGCCGGCGGCGTGCGGGCGGCCGTCGCGGTGCGGCCCGCCACACCGGTCGAACCGTTCTTCGACCTGCTCGGCGAGCTCGACATGGTCCTCGTCATGACGGTCGAGCCCGGGTTCGGCGGCCAGGCGTTCATCGAGGGGATGCTCGGCAAGGTACGGCGGCTGCGGTCCGCGGTGACCGCCGCCGGCGCAGACGTCCGGATCCAGGTGGACGGCGGGGTCTCGGTCTCCACCATCGCGGCGATCGCCCGGGCGGGAGCCGACGTGTTCGTCGCGGGATCGGCGGTCTATGGGCACGAAGACCCAGCCGCGGCCATCGCCGAGCTCCGGACGCTGGGGGACGCGTCGTACGACGCCTGACCTGCTGGGACGTGCGTCCCGGAGCACCCCGTCCGCACGTGGCATGATGAACGGCGTAAGACGCAACACGTACTCCGGGGTCGGTGAAAGTCCGAGCCGGCGGTGACAGTCCGCGACCCGTGAGGTCCCGCAAGGGATCGAGCGGTTGACCTGGTGGAACTCCAGGACCGACGGTGAAAGTCCGGATGGGAGGAGACGTGGCGGCGTGGGCCCTCGGGCGTACGCCGTGGCGTGGGCGACCTGTCCCGCGCCTCCCTCCCCGGAGCCGACGGCCCGGGAGGTGAGCAGGACGAACACCCAGCACGGCAGCGACGCCGAGTCGCGCACGCACCAGGTGAGCGCCGCGGAGCGTGCGGCGATGGCCCGGGCCTTCGAGCTCGCGGCGCGCGGCCCGCTGGACGACCCGAACCCGCAGGTGGGCGCCGTGCTGCTGGGGCCCGACGGCAGCATGCTCGCCGAGGGCTGGCACCGCGGGGCTGGCACCCCGCACGCGGAGGCGGCCGCGCTGGCCGCAGCCGCCGAGGCCGGCGTCGACGTGCGCGGGGCCACCGCGGTGGTCTCGCTCGAGCCGTGCGACCACACCGGGCGGACCGGTCCGTGCAGCGTGGCGCTGCTCCAGGCCGGGGTCGCCCGCGTCGTCTACTCGGTGCCTGACCCCAACCCTGCGGCGGCCGGGGGAGCGGCCCGG
>NZ_VWSD01000281.1 GCF_009829685.1 Cellulomonas citrea | reverse complement strand
CACGCCGTCGCACTACGGCCCCTCCTCGGCCGACGAGTACGCGCTCATCAAGGACCAGCTGGAGAAGTCCGGTCTGTTCACGGTGAACCTGCAGTCCACCGAGTACGAGCAGTACTCCAAGGACCGCACCGCCGACGTCTACCCCGCCTACCAGCTCGGCTGGTTCCCGGACTACTCCGACGCCGACAACTACCTGACGCCGTTCTTCCTCAAGGGCGGCTTCCTGGCGAACCACTACGACAACCCGGACGTCGACTCGCTCATCCAGGAGCAGGCCGTCACGACGGACGCCGCCAAGCGCACCGAGCTCATCGGCCAGATCCAGGACAAGGTGGCCGCCGACCTGTCGACCGTGCCGCTGCTGCAGGGCGCGCAGGTGGCTGTCACCGGCACCGGGATCACCGGGGCCTCGGACACGCTCGACGCGTCGTTCAAGTTCCGCTACGCGGCGCTCGCGCGCGGCTGACCTCATCGAGGACCGACAGGCGGCCCGTCCCCTCGCGCGGGGGGCGGGCCGCCCTAGGCTCGAACGACCATGACGACCACCACCGAACCGGCGGCGCCAACGAGCACCCCCGCCCGCACCCGCACCCGCGGAGGCCTCGGGCGATACCTGCTCGTCCGGTTCCTGCTCATCTTCCCCACCGTGTGGATCCTCGTGACCACGGTGTTCCTGCTCATGCGGGCCACGGGTGACCCGATCACGGCCTCGTTGGGCGGCAAGCTGCCCCCCGACCAGCTCGCCGAGCGGATCCACGCCGCGGGCTACGACCGGCCGATCCTGGTGCAGTACCTGGAGTACCTCGGCCGCGTGGTCCGGGGTGACTTCGGCACCACCATCTCGGACAACCGGCCGGTGACCGAGGTGCTCACCACCTACGGCACCGCGACGCTCGAGCTGGCCCTCTACGCGCTGGTCGTGGCCCTGCTCGTGGGCATCCCGCTCGGCCGGATCGCGGCGGCCCGCCGCGACCAGGGTGCCGACGCCGCGCTACGGGTCAGCGCGATCCTCGCCTACGCGACCCCGGTCTTCTTCGCCGGGCTGCTGCTCAAGCTGGTCTTCGCCGTCTGGATCCCGGTGCTGCCGGTGGCCAACCGGGCCACGACGGCGTCGGTGGTCGCGATGCAGACCTCGGGCAGCTCGACCGGGATCTACCTCATCGACGCGCTCAGCACCGGCGACCCGGCGATCGTGGTCGACGTGCTGCGCCACGCCGTGCTGCCGGCGGTGACCCTCGGGCTGCTCACCGCCGGGGTGTTCCTGCGGCTGGTGCGGACCAACGTGATCGCGACGCTCGGCACCGGGTACGTCGAGGCCGCCCGCTCGCGCGGGGTGTCCGAGCGCCGCCTGCTGCGCACGCACGCCTGGCGCCCCGCTCTCGTGCCGATCATCACCGTCATCGGGCTGCAGATCGCGATGCTGCTCGGGGGCGCCGTCCTCACCGAGACCACGTTCGAGTGGAAGGGGCTGGGCTTCCAGCTCGTGCACTACCTGCTGGCGCGGGACTTCGTCGCGGTGCAGGGCATCGTCGCGATGCTCGCCGTCATCGTCGCGGTGACGAACTTCATCGTCGACGTGATCGCCGCCCTGGTCGACCCGAGGATCCGGTACTGATGGCCGCCGA
>NZ_VWSD01000280.1 GCF_009829685.1 Cellulomonas citrea | reverse complement strand
GCGGCCGGCAGCGGGGCGCCGGGCGGCGGCGCACCGGGACCGGGTGCGCCGGGTGGCGGTGCGACCGGCACCGGCCCGATCTCCTGGCCGGGCGAGACCGGGATCGGCGGCTGACCGATCCGCCGGTTGACCGACCCGTCGGGTCCGGATCGGGACATGTCCCGGCGCATTGAAATGTCGGGCACAATGTCGCCGTGCCCATTCTCGATGCCGACCATGGATATGACAGCGCGTCAAAAAACGCACTTCTGGCGGCGTATTCGGGGCACCGCACCGAACGCGTTCCGGTGTGGTTCATGCGCCAGGCCGGACGGTCCCTGCCGGAGTACCGCGCGGCGCGCGCCGGCCACGCGATGCTGGACTCCTGCCTCGACCCTGCGCTGGCCGCCGAGCTGACCTGCCAGCCGGTGCGCCGGCACGGTGTGGACGCCGCGATCTTCTTCTCCGACATCGTCGTGCCGCTGTTCCTGGCCGGGGTCGACGTGCGCATCGAGGCCGGCGTCGGGCCCGTCTTCGGCGCCCCCGTGCGCACCCGGGACGACGTGGCCGCCCTGGCCGAGGTCGCCCGGTTGGACGACGAGCGGCTCGCCCCGGTGACCGCCGGGGTGCGTGAGGCGGTCCGGCTGCTGGGGCCCACCCCGCTCATCGGGTTCGCCGGTGCGCCGTTCACGCTCGCCGCCTACCTGGTGGAGGGCGGTCCGTCGCGCGACCACCTCGCGGCCCGTCGTCTCATGCACGCCGACCCGACCGCCTGGGCCGCCCTCATGGACGTGACGAGCACCCTGAGCGCGCAGTTCCTGCAGGCCCAGGTCGCCGCGGGTGCGCAGGCCGCGCAGCTCTTCGACTCCTGGGTCGGCTCGCTGTCCGAGCGCGACTACCGCGCGCACGTGCTGGGCGCCTCCGCCCGGGTGCTCACCGCCGTGCGCGAGACCGGTGTGCCCAGCGTGCACTTCGGCACCGGCACCGGTGAGCTGCTCACGGCGCTGCGCGACGCCGGTGCCGACGTCGTCGGCGTGGACCACCGGGTGCCGTTGGACGAGGCGAGCCGGCGGCTCGGCGGGAGCACCCCGGTGCAGGGCAACCTCGACCCCGCCCTGCTCGCCGCGCCCTGGCCGGTGCTCGAGGCGCATGTGCGCGAGGTGGTGGCCGCCGGCCGCGCCGCCCCGGCGCACGTGGTCAACCTGGGCCACGGCGTGCCGCCGGACACCGACCCCGACGTGCTCACCCGCATCGTCGAGCTGGTGCACTCCCTGTGACCCTCGAACGGGTCGACGCGGTCGTCGTCGGCGGCGGCATCGGCGGGCTGATCGCGGCGCACGACCTCGCCGTCGCGGGCCGGCGCACGGTGCTCCTCGAGGGGCGCGACGCGCCCGGCGGCTCGGTGCGCGCGCACACGGTGGCCGGGCTGGTGCTCGACGCGGGTGCCGAGTCCTACGCCACCCGGCAGGGCACGGTCGCCGCGTTGCTGCAGGACCTGGGCCTGGGCGATGCGATCTGCACCCCGTCGCCGGCACCCGCGCCTGGCCCCGGACCTGTGGGAGTTCCCCACCGTGTCGATGGGTCTGGGCCCGGCCAGCGCCATCTACCAGGCGTGGACCAACAAGTACCTGCACAACCGCGGCATCAAGGACACGAGC
>NZ_VWSD01000027.1 GCF_009829685.1 Cellulomonas citrea | reverse complement strand
GGGTGGGGGCCGCCGCCGTCGGCACCGTGGGCCCGGGGTTCGTCGACCCGAGCCGCACGCCGGACCCGGCCTCGACGGTGGTGCCACGCCCCGGGTCGTGGGACTCGATCGCCCCGCCGGCCGGCTACCGCGTGGTGCTGCTGACGGCGGGCGACTCCGCACCGACGAAGGCGCTGGTCGCAGCAGTGCAGCAGTGGGCGACGCAGACCGGTGCCGACCTGCGCACGGTGACGGCGACCGGTGACGACGACCTGGTGCCGGCGATCGTGCGCGCGATCGACCTGCACCCGGACCTCGTGGTGAGCGCGGGGGACGACCTGGTCGACCCGCTCGCCCTGGTGACGGCCAGCCACCTGGACCAGCAGTTCCTCGTGGTCGGCGCGGAGCTGGCGGAGCCGACCGGCAACGTGACGGCCGCCGACTGGTCGGGTGCCTCGTTCCGCGGCGAGGGGCTGGGCATGGCGTCGACCTACGACCCGGCCTCGTTCACCCCGGACCGCTGCGGCCAGGCCGTGCGCGCGGGCGTCGCGGCGGTCCTGTCTCACGTCACCGGGATCGTCGTCTGGGTCGACTGAGCCGCCGCCGCGCTCTCGACCCGGGGCGCGCCGCGCGGGGCGGGACCCGGACGAGCACGCTGGGGGGCGTCCACATCGCGGACTCGTGATCCATGATCCGAGACGAGACCTGCGCTACGTGACACCTCACGGCCGCACGCGCTACTCTCCCGTGCATGGCAACGACGTTCCTCGTACTTATCCGGCGCGCCGGCTGACCTCCAGGTCCCCCCAGCGCGCCCGCCCCTCGTCCAGCCCGGGTCCCGGGCCGAGGGGCTTTTTCGTGTCCGGGCCCGATCACGCGGCGATGACGCCGCACCCGATCCGACGCTTGCGCCAGCACCTCAGGAGTTCACGATGGCCACCGGTCCCCATCCGGCACCGCCCCGCAGCGCACCACGCCCCGCGGGCGCGACCGTGCCCAACCCGTCCGCCCACCGGGTGGCGCCCGAGAAGATGACGGGCGCGCAGGCGATCGTCCGCTCGCTCGAGGAGCTCGGCGTCCAGGACATCTTCGGTCTGCCGGGCGGCATGATCCTGCCGACCTACGACCCGCTCATGGACTCCACCAAGGTCCGTCACATCCTCGTGCGCCACGAGCAGGGCGCGGGCCACGCGGCCGAGGGCTATGCGCACGCCACCGGCAAGGTCGGCGTCGCGATCGTCACCTCCGGCCCCGGGGCGACCAACCTGGTGACGCCGCTGGCGAACGCCAACATGGACTCGATCCCGATGGTCGCGATCACCGGTCAGGTGGGCGCCTCGCTCATCGGCACGGACGCGTTCCAGGAGGCCGACATCGTCGGCGTCACCATGCCGATCACCAAGCACTCGATCCTGGTGAAGGACCCCGACGAGATCCCGTCGGCCATCGCGGCGGCGTTCCACATCGCCTCGACCGGCCGCCCCGGCCCCGTCGTCGTCGACATCGCCAAGAGCGCCCAGGTCGCGACCACCATGTTCACCTGGCCGCAGGAGCTGGTGCTGCCCGGCTACCACCCGGTCACCAAGCCGCACGCCAAGCAGGTGCGCGAGGCCGCCCGGCTGCTGGCCACCGCGCGTCGCCCCGTGCTGCTCGTGGGCGGCGGTGTCATCCGCGCCGGTGCCTCGGCCCAGCTGCGGGCGCTCGTCGACGCCTCGGGGGCGGCGGTCACCACCACCCTCATGGCGCGCGGCGCGCTGCCGGACAGCCACCCGCAGCACCTGGGCATGCCCGGGATGCACGGCACGGTGGCCGCCGTCGCGGCGCTGCAGAAGGCCGACCTCATCGTCGCCCTGGGCAGCCGGTTCGACGACCGGGTCACCGGGCAGCTGTCGAGCTTCGCCCCGAACGCCGCCATCGTGCACGCCGACATCGACCCGGCCGAGATCGGCAAGAACCGGGCCGTGGACGTGCCGATCGTCGGCGACCTGCGCGAGGTGCTGGCCGATCTGCTGCCCGAGCTCGAACGTGAGCACGCCCAGCACGGCAAGCCGGACCTGGAGGCCTGGTGGCGCCAGCTCGACGCGTGGCGCGAGACCTTCCCGCTGGGTTACGACGAGCCGTCGGACGGGTTGCTCGCCCCGCAGTACGTCACCCAGCGCATCGGTGAGCTGTCCGGCCCGGAGGCGATCTACGTCGCCGGGGTGGGGCAGCACCAGATGTGGGCCGCCCAGTTCATCTCCTACGAGCGGCCGCAGTCGTGGCTCAACTCGGCGGGGCTCGGCACGATGGGCTACGCGATCCCCGCGGCGATGGGTGCCAAGGTCGGTGCGCCGGACCGCACGGTCTGGGCGATCGACGGCGACGGCTGCTTCCAGATGACCAACCAGGAGCTGGCCACCTGCACCATCAACGAGATCCCGATCAAGGTCGCGATCATCAACAACAGCTCGCTCGGCATGGTCCGCCAGTGGCAGACCCTGTTCTACGAGTCGCGGTACTCCAACACCGACCTGCACACCGGGCACGGCACCATCCGGGTGCCTGACTTCGTCAAGCTGGCCGACGCCTACGGTGCGGTCGGCCTGCGCTGCGAGACCAAGGCCGATGTGGACGCCACCATCAAGCGGGCCCTGGAGATCGACGACCAGCCCGTGGTCGTGGACTTCACCGTCTCGCGCGATGCGATGGTGTGGCCGATGGTGGCCGCCGGTGTGAGCAACGACGACATCAAGTACGCCCGGGGCATCAGCCCGGCGTGGGACCGGGAGGACTGAGATGAGCCGCCACACGCTGTCCGTGCTCGTCGAGAACAAGCCGGGTGTGCTCACCCGGGTCGCGGGGCTGTTCGCCCGCCGCTCGTTCAACATCCACTCCCTGGCCGTGGGCCCGACGGAGCACGCCGAGATCTCCCGGATCACGGTCGTCGTCGACGTCGACGAGCTGCCGTTGGAGCAGGTCACCAAGCAGCTCAACAAGCTCATCAACGTCATCAAGATCGTCGAGCTGGAGGACGACGCCTCGGTCCAGCGCGAGCTGCTGCTCGTCAAGGTCCGGGCCGACAGCTCCCAGCGCACGCACGTGCTCGAGGTGGTCCAGCTGTTCCGGGCGCACGTCGTGGACGTCGTGCCGGACGCCGTGGTCATCGAGGCCACCGGCGGGCCGGGCAAGCTCGAGGCCCTGCTCAACTCGCTGGAGCCGTTCGGCATCCGAGAGATCGTCCAGTCCGGCACCGTGGCCATCGGCCGCGGCGCCCGTTCCATCACCGACCGCGCTCTCGAGCGCGTGGGCCGCAGCGCCTAACCCAACCCGAGGAGATCCACAGTGGCTGAGCTGTTCTACGACGACGACGCCGACCTGGCCGTCATCGCGTCCAAGAAGGTCGCCGTCATCGGCTACGGCAGCCAGGGGCACGCGCACGCGCTCAACCTGCGCGACTCCGGCGTCGACGTCCGCGTCGGTCTGCGTCCTGGCTCGGCCTCGCGCGAGAAGGCCGCCAACCAGGGGCTGCGCGTGCTCGACGTGGCCGAGGCGGTCCGTGAGGCCGACGTCGTCGTGATCCTGGCCCCCGACCAGAACCAGCGGCACCTGTACCGCGACGAGATCGAGCCGAACCTGCAGCCGGGCGCCGCCCTGGTCTTCGGGCACGGCTTCAACATCCGGTTCGGCTACATCAAGCCGGCGGCCGACCACGACGTCATCATGGTGGCGCCCAAGGGCCCGGGGCACCTGGTGCGCCGCGAGTACGTCGCCGGTCGCGGCGTGCCGGTGATCGTCGCGGTCGAGCAGGACGCGTCGGGCGCCGCCTGGCCGCTCGTGCTGTCCTACGCCAAGGCGATCGGCGGGCTGCGGGCCGCGGGCATCAAGACCACCTTCACCGAGGAGACCGAGACCGACCTGTTCGGTGAGCAGTCGGTGCTCTGCGGCGGTGTGTCCCAGCTCATCCAGTACGGGTTCGAGACGCTCACCGAGGCCGGCTACCAGCCCGAGGTCGCGTACTTCGAGGTGCTGCACGAGCTCAAGCTCATCGTCGACCTCATCAACGAGGGCGGCATCACCAAGCAGCGCTGGTCGGTCTCCGACACCGCCGAGTACGGCGACTACGTGTCGGGTCCGCGGGTCATCACCCCGGACGTCAAGGACCACATGAAGGACGTCCTCACCGACATCCAGTCCGGTGCCTTCGCCGAGCGCTTCATCGCCGACCAGGACGCGGGCGCCCCGGAGTTCACGGCGCTGCGGGCCAAGGGTCAGAACCACCCGATCGAGCCGGTCGGTCGCGAGCTGCGCAAGCTGTTCGCATGGGTGAAGCCGGCCGACACGGACTACTCCGAGGGCAGCGCCCAGCGCTGACCCCGGCGGGGCCCCGCCGGCTCCGGCACGGCCACCGAAGGCCCGGGACGAGACCTCGTCCCGGGCCTTCGTGCGCCCGGGCGGGGGTGGGCGTGACCTGGCACGATGGGGTCATGAGCGACGAGGCGGGTACGCAGGTCGGCGACGTGGCCGACGGTGACGACCAGGGGGCGCGGATCGTGCGCTTCTGGCAGGCGGGCCGCCAGCGGCTGGGTCTCGGTGACCTCGCGCCGGTGATGGGCCAGGACGCCTCGGACGCCGTGGTGCCGTCGACCTGGACGTTCGCGGACGCGGACGCGGCCGTCGCGGCGATCCTGTCCGGCAGCAAGCGGGCGACGAGCGCCGTGCTGAGCGACCTGGCCGCACTGGGCGGCGAGGGTGTCCCGGAGCCGGGGGACGTGGCGATCGTGCTCGACTCGCACGGTGAGCCGCGGGCCCTCGTGCGCGCCGACCAGGTGCGCACCGTGCGGGTCGACGAGGTGGACGAGGCGCATGCTGGCGACGAGCTCGGCGCTCCGGCCTCCCCGGAGGCGCTGGCGGCCTGGCGCGAGCACAACGACGCCGGCGCCACCGATCCGGCGGCGCAGGTGCTGCTCGAGCGGTTCACCCTCGTGCACCCGAGCCCGACCGCCTGACCCGGGAGCCTGCTCCGGCCGCCGGCCCCGTCGCCGCGTCCGACGGATGAGACCGGCGTCCCGAGGCGTGGGACGCCGCGCTACCATCGGCACCATGGCAACGCAGCGGATCGACCTGGCGGTCATCGCCGGTGACGGCATCGGGACCGAGGTCGTGGAGCAGGGCCTGCTGGTCCTCGAGGCGGCCCTCGGCGACCGGGCGCTGAGCACCACGCAGTTCGACCTCGGCGCCCGTCGGTGGCACGCCACGGGCGAGACCCTCACCGACGAGGACCTGGCCGCGATCCGCACGCACGACGCGATCCTGCTGGGTGCCGTCGGCGACCCGGGGGTGCCGTCCGGGGTGCTCGAGCGCGGGCTGCTGCTCAAGCTGCGCTTCGCCCTCGACCAGTACGTCAACCTGCGTCCGTCCAAGCTGTACCCCGGCGTGACCTCCCCGCTCGCCGAGCCCGGTGAGGTCGACTTCGTCGTCGTGCGCGAGGGCACCGAGGGGCCCTACGTCGGCAACGGCGGTGCGATCCGCGTCGGCACCCCGCACGAGGTCGCCAACGAGGTGAGCGTCAACACGGCGTTCGGCGTCGAGCGCGTCGTCCGGGACGCCTTCGCCCGCGCCGCGGCACGTCCGCGCAAGAAGCTCACGCTCGTGCACAAGCACAACGTGCTCGTGCACGCCGGGCACCTGTGGCGTCGCACGGTCGAGGCCGTCAACGAGCAGTTCCCCGACGTGACCACCGACTACCTGCACGTGGACGCGGCGACCATCTTCATGGTGAAGGACCCGTCCCGGTTCGACGTCATCGTCACCGACAACCTGTTCGGCGACATCATCACGGACCTGGCCGCGGCCATCACCGGCGGCATCGGGCTGGCGGCCTCCGGCAACGTCAACCCCGACCGCACCGCGCCGTCGATGTTCGAGCCCGTGCACGGCTCGGCCCCCGACATCGCAGGTCAGGGCAAGGCCGACCCGACGGCCACCGTGCTGTCGGTCGCCCTCCTGCTCGACCACCTGGGCCTGACGGCCGAGGCCGCGAAGGTTGAGGCCGCGGTCGCGGCCGACCTGGCCGAGCGTGGCTCGCGAGTACGGTCGACGGCCGAGGTGGGCAAGGACCTGGCGGCGCGCGTCGCCGGCTGATCCTCCCGCCCGTCGCCACGGCGGCGAGCGCCTGTCACCCCGGCCGTCTCACCGGTACCGTCATCGCTGACTCCAGGTGAAAGGCCCCAGACCCATGAGCACGACCCTGACCGCACCCACGGCCTTCGAGATCCACCGCACCGACCACCCGGTGCCCGCGACGGAGCGCGCCGCCCTGCTGGCGTCGCCCCGGTTCGGCACCGTCTTCACCGACCACATGGCCCGGATCACCTGGACCTCGGCCGACGGGTGGCGCGACCGGCGGGTGGAGCCCTACGGCCCGCTCCAGCTCGACCCCGCCTGCGCGGTGCTGCACTACGCGCAGGAGATCTTCGAAGGGCTCAAGGCGTACCCGCACGACGACGGCACGGTGTGGACGTTCCGGCCGCAGGCCAACGCCGCCCGGTTCGCCCGCTCGGCCGCCCGGCTCGCGCTGCCGCAGCTGTCCGAGCAGGACTTCCTCGACTCGCTCGCGGCCCTGCTGGCCGTCGACCGCGACTGGGTGCCGGTGGGCCAGGAGATGAGCCTGTACCTGCGCCCGTTCATGTACGCCTCGGAGTCGTTCCTCGGCGTGCGTGCCTCGCAGGAGGTGGAGTACCTGGTCATCGCCTCGCCGGTGGGCCCGTACTTCGCCAAGGGCGTGCAGCCGGTGTCGATCTGGGTGGCGCAGGACTACCACCGGGCCGGCCCCGGCGGGACGGGTGCGGCCAAGTGCGGCGGCAACTACGCCGCGAGCCTGTTGCCGCAGACCGAGGCCTACGCCAAGGGCTGCGAGCAGGTGTGCTTCCTGGACGCGGCCACCAACACGTACCTGGAAGAGCTCGGCGGGATGAACGTCATGGTGGTGGACGCCGACGGCTCGGTGCGCACCCCGCCGACCTCGGGCGACATCCTCGAGGGGGTCACCCGCTCGTCGATCCTGCAGCTGCTCGCCGATGCCGGGCACGAGGTGAGCGAGGAGCCGATCGCGCTGGCCGACCTGCTCGCCCAGATCGCCTCCGGCCGGGTCGCCGAGGTGTTCGCGTGCGGGACCGCCGCGGTGATGACCCCGATCGGGCGGCTGGCGGGTGCGGACTTCGACGTCACGGTCAACGGCGGGCAGGCCGGTCCGGTGACGATGGCGATCCGCGGCGAGCTCACCGACATCCAGTACGGCCGGCGCCCCGACCGGCACGGCTGGCTGCACCGCCTGGTCTGATCCGGACCTCGTCCGCATGCGGCCGGGTGGCTCATCGCCGCCCGGCCGCACGCGTCGGGCCCCGCCGGGCGAGGTCCGGGTCGGCCGACGCGCGCACGGGCAGGCAGGGCCTCGGGCTGGGCAACGGCGCCGTCGTGTGCCACCATTCACGACGTGACCTCCACCACCTCGGCGATCATCATCGTGTAGCGCGTCGGCCGCACTCGCCCGACGCGCAGACCTCCCGCACCCCGGGGGGTCTTTTTGTTGGTCCTGCACCTCTTTGCGAAGGAAGTCCCGCCGTGAGCACGACGACGTTCCACGTGTACGACACCACGCTGCGCGACGGTGCGCAGCAGGAGGGCATCAACCTCTCCGTCGCGGACAAGCTCGCCATCGCCCCGCTGCTGGACACCCTCGGGGTGGGCTTCATCGAGGGCGGCTGGCCGGGCGCCGTGCCGAAGGACACCGAGTTCTTCAAGCGCGCGGCCAAGGAGCTCGACCTCAAGAACGCCGAGCTCGCCGCGTTCGGGGCCACCCGCAAGCCCGGTGTGCGCGCCGCCGACGACCCGCAGGTCCGCGCGCTGCTGGACGCCGAGACCCCCGTCGTCACGCTCGTGGCCAAGAGCGACATCCGGCACGTCGAGCGCGCGCTGCGCACCACGGGGGCGGAGAACCTCGCGATGATCGCCGACACCGTCGCGCTGCTGGTGCGCGAGGGGCGCCGGGTCTTCCTGGACGCCGAGCACCTGTTCGACGGGTACCGGTTCGACGCGACCTACTCCCGGGCGGCCGTGCTCACGGCGTTCGAGGCCGGTGCCGAGGTCGTCGTGCTGTGCGACACCAACGGCGGCATGCTGCCCGGCCAGGTGAGCGACGTCGTGGGTGCGCTGCACGAGGCCGCCGGCCCGGCGGCGCTGCTGGGCATCCACGCGCACAACGACTCCGGCTGCGCGGTCGCCAACTCGTTGGCCGCGGTGCAGGCCGGCTGCGTGCACGTGCAGGGCACGGTCAACGGGTACGGCGAGCGCACCGGCAACGCCGACCTGCTGTCGGTGGTGGCGAACCTCGAGCTCAAGCTCGACCGCCCGGTGCTCGCGCGCCCCGAGGGTGGCTCCGGGCTCGCCGACCTCACCCGGATCGCGCACGCCATCAGCGAGATCACGAACATCTCCCCGTTCGCCCGTCAGCCGTACGTGGGGGCGAGCGCGTTCGCGCACAAGGCGGGGCTGCACGCCTCGGCGATCAAGGTCGACCCCGACCTCTACCAGCACACCGACCCCTCGCTGGTCGGCAACGACATGCGGATGCTGGTCTCGGACATGGCCGGGCGCGCCTCGATCGAGCTCAAGGGGCGCGAGCTCGGCTTCGAGCTGGCCGACAGCCCCGAGGTGCTCTCCCGGGTCACGCACCGCATCAAGGACGCCGAGGCGAACGGCTACACCTACGAGGCTGCGGACGCCTCCTTCGAGCTGCTGCTGCTGGAGGAGGTGAGCGGGAGCCGCCCGCGCTACTTCCAGGTCGAGTCCTGGCGCACCATCATCGAGCGGCGCGGCGGCCGGGGCGCGGCGGCCATGGCCGAGGCGACCGTCAAGCTGACCGCCGGCGGCGAGCGCATCGTGTCGACGGGGGAGGGCAACGGCCCGGTCAACGCCCTCGACCACGCCCTGCGTCAGGCGCTCGTGGTGGCCTACCCCGAGCTGGAGGACTTCACGCTCATCGACTTCAAGGTGCGCATCCTCGACTCCCAGCACGGCACGGACGCCATCACGCGGGTGCTCATCGAGACCACCGACGGCAAGACCTCGTGGAGCACGGTCGGGGTCGGGCCGAACCTCATCGAGGCGTCGTGGGAGGCGCTCACCGACTCGGCGATCTGGGGGCTGCACCACCGGGGCGTCCAGCCGCGCTGACCGCGTGCGGTGCCCTCGCCCGGGTGCGCCGCCGCCGCTGCGACGGGTGGCGAGACTGGCTCGGACCGGTCCCGCCACCCGGCCTACAGTGGCCGGGTGCATGGTGAGTACAAGGTGCCCGGTGGCAAGCTCGTGGTGGTCGACCTCGAGGTCGGTGACGGCCTGCTCACGCAGGTGAGCGTGAGCGGCGACTTCTTCCTCGAGCCCGATGAGGCGCTGCCGGTCATCAGCGCCTCGCTCGTCGGGCTGCCGCAGGACACGCAGGTGCCGGCGCTCGCGCAGGCGGTCACGACCGCGCTGGACGAGGCGCAGGCCGCCGGCACCCTCGCCGGCCCGGTCTCGCTCGTCGGCTTCGACGCGCGTGCCGTCGCCATGGGGGTGCGCCGGGCGCTCGGCCGCTCGACCACGTGGGACGACCACGAGTTCGAGGTGATCCACCCCGGTCCGCTGCCGCCCGCCGTCGACGTCGCGCTCGACCAGGTGCTCACCGAGGAGCTCGCGGCCGGTCAGCGCGGTCCGACGCTGCGCTTCTGGGAGTGGGTCGACCCGGCGGTCGTCATCGGCTCGTTCCAGTCGCTCGCCAACGAGATCGACGCCGACGGCGCACGCCGGCACGGCGTCACGGTGGTGCGCCGGATCTCCGGTGGCGGCGCCATGTTCATGGAGGCGGGCAACTGCATCACATTCTCGCTCGTGGTGCCGGCCTCGCTGGTCGACGGGATGAGCTTCGAGGAGTCGTACGCCTTCCTCAACGCCTGGGTGATCGACGCGCTCGCCGATGTCGGCGTCAAGGCCTTCACCGCCGGGCTCAACGACATCGCCTCACCCGCCGGCAAGCTCGCCGGGTCCGCGCAGAAGCGGCTCGCGGGCGGTGCGGTGCTGCACCACGTGACGATGGCCTACGACATCGACGCGGACAAGATGCTCGAGGTGCTGCGGATCGGCCGGGAGAAGGTCTCCGACAAGGGCACCCGTTCGGCGAACAAGCGCGTCGACCCGGTCCGGTCGCAGACCCGGCTGCCGCGGTCCGAGGTGGTCGCCATGTTCAAGGCGCACTTCGAGGGCCGCTACACCACGCGCCCCGGTGAGCTGACGCAGACCGAGCTCGACCGCGCCCACGAGCTGGTCGCCACCAAGTTCGCCGACGACTCCTGGACCGCCCGGGTGCCCTGACTCGTCAGAGCGCGGGTCGGGCGCCGAACACCGCGGTGCCGACCCGCACCATCGTCGCGCCCTCGGCCACGGCGAGCTCCAGGTCGCCGCTCATCCCCATCGACAGCTCGCGGGCCGTCGCCAGCCCGGCGGCCAGCGCCTCGTCCCGGATCGCGGCCAGCCGCGCGTAGCCGGCCCGGACCAGCCCGGTGTCGGGAGTGTGCGCCCCGACGGTCATGAACCCGATCAGCCGCAGCCGGGGCAGCGCGGCGACCTGGGCCGCGAGGTCGAGGCCCTGCTCGGGTGCCACCCCGTGCTTGGTGACCTCGCCCGAGACGTTGACCTGCACCATGACGTCGAGCACCGCACCGTCGGCGACACGGTCGGACAGCCGCGTCGCGAGCTCGACCGAGGTGACGGACTGCACGCAGCCCGCCCAGCGCAGCGCGGCGTTCACCTTGTTCGACTGCAACGGGCCGATGAGGTGGGTCGGCACCGCAAGGTCGGCCAGGGCGGGCCCCTTGGCGACGAGCTCCTGCACCCGGTTCTCGCCGCGCACCATGCCGGCCGCCTCGGGGAGGGTGAGCGCGGCGCGGACGGTCTCGGCGTCGAGGGTCTTGGTGGCCAGCAGCACGCGGATCTCGTCCGGCCGGCGCCCGGCCGTCCGTGCGGCCTCTGCCACGCGGGTCCGGACCGCGGTGAGCCGCTGTGCGAGGACGGAGGTGTCGGTCACGGGGCTGACGCTACTGCGGGTCGGGTCAGGGACGTCCCGGATGCCCGCATCGTGCCCGCCAGGCCAGGATGGACCCGTGCGTACCCTCCTCAACCTCATCTGGCTCGTCTTCGCCGGCTTCTGGCTCGCCGTCGGGTACGCCCTCGCGGGCGTCCTGTGCTGCGTGCTCATCGTGACGATCCCGTTCGGCATCGCGTCGTTCCGCATCGCCGGCTACGTGCTGTGGCCGTTCGGCCGCACGGTGGTCGACCGGCCGGACGCCGGTGTGTGGTCGGCCATCGGGAACGTCATCTGGGTGGTCGTCGCGGGGCTGTGGCTGGCGATCGGGCACGTGCTCACCGCGATCCCGCTGTTCGTCTCGATCATCGGCATCCCGATGGGCGTGGCGAACCTCAAGCTCATCCCGGTCTCGCTGACCCCGCTGGGCAAGCAGATCGTGCCGACCGACGCCCCGTTCGCCCAGCCGGTGCGCTGAGCGCTGCGCGAGCCGCTCCCGCCCCGGACGCGGCGCGCTCAGTCGCGGGCGATCGCGGCGACCACGGCCTCGGTGAGGCGGACGAGGTCGTCGGGCGCGAGCCCGACGTCGAGCCCGCGCCGGCCTGCTGAGACGTAGACGGTGTCGAACAGCCAGACGGTCTCGTCGACCACGGTGGTCAGCCGGGTGCGCTGCCCGAGCGGGGAGATCCCGCCGGCGACGTACCCGGTCGCCCGTTCGGCGTCGGGACGCTGGGCCATCGCGGCCTTCTTGCCGCCGACGGCTGCGGCCAGCGCCTTGAGGTCGAGGTGGCCGGCCACCGGGACGACGGCGACGGTGAGCCGCCCGTCCACGTCGGCGACGAGCGTCTTGAAGACCTGTTCGGGCTGCACCCCGAGCGCGACCGCTGCCTCGAGCCCGTAGCCGAGCTCGGTGCCGGGGTCGTGCTCGTAGGCGGCGACCTGGTGGGCGACCCCGGCGCCGGTCAGCGCGAGCAGGGCCGGGGTGCCGGTCTGGTGCGCACGTGCCACGCGACCAGGGTAGAGCCCCTGCTCAGACCGCCATGCCGACGAGCGAGCCGATGCCGTAGGTGACCGCCATCGCGATGCTGCCGCCGATGACGACCCGCCGGATCGCCGGGCCGGCCGGTGCCCCGGCGAACCGTGCGCTGAGCCAGCCGGTGGCGGCCAGGGCGACGAGCACGGCGACGAACGTCGCGACGTCCCGACGGGCGCCCCACCAGGGGGCGAGCACGACGAGCGAGGGGACCAGCCCGCCGACGAGGAAGGCGAAGAACGAGGCGACCGCGGCGTGCACCGGGTTGGTGAGGTGCATCTCGGCCTCGATGGTGGCGGCGTCCACGCCGTTGGCGGCCGCGTGCTTGCGGGCGACGATCTCGGCGTCGCGCTGGCTGCTCACCGACACGTACTCCCCGGCGGCCATCGACATGGCGCCGGCGACGAGGGCGGCGACGGCCGCGATGAGGATGGCCGCGGTGTTGGTCGTGGCGGCGACGACGCCGAGCACGGTCGCGGCGATCGAGACGATGCCGTCGTTGGCGCCGAGGACACCGGCGCGCAGCCAGTTGAGGTGGGCGGCCGACAGCGGCGTCGAGGTCGCGTCGGACGGGTCCGTCGGTGCGGTCTGCGGTGCGGGCGCGAGAGAGGCCATGGGGCAACGGTAGGTGAGTTCCGCGCAGGTGTCATCTCAGGTATGCCTTCTGACCTGCGAATATGTAGGTAAGGCTCGCCTTGTGTCAGATTGTTGTGAGGTTTGCCTCGCCTGACTTTGTGGGCTGGGTCACAGGGCGCCGACCGCGGTCACCCGCAGCACCACCTGACCCGCCTCGTCGCTCGCGGGCACGTCGAGCACGGCGTCGATCCGCCAGTCGTGGTCACCTTCGGCGTCGTCGAGCAGCTGGCGGACCGTCCACCGGACACCCTCGGTGCCGACCTGGAACAGGTCCGGACCGCGGGCCGGCGCACCGGTGCCGATCTCGTCGTGGTCGTCGTAGAACGGGTCGAGGGCCTGCGCCCACCGGTCCGCGTCCCACGGGCGGCCCTCCTCGTCGACGTCACCGAGCGCGGCGAGCGCGTCGTACGCCTCGCGGGCGGCCAGCTCGACCCGGCGGAACATGGCGCCGCGCACCAGGGCCCGCAGCACCCGCGGCTGGGCGCTGAGCGGCGGCGGGGTGTCGTCGACCACGGCCGTCACCTCCGCCTCCGGGTGGCTGAGGTGCTCCCACTCGTCGAGCAGCGAGGAGTCGGTGCGGCGCACCAGGTCGCCCAGCCACTCCAGCAGCTCCTCGAGGTCGGGCGTGCGGCGCTCGGTGGGCACCGTCTGGCGCAGCGCCCGGAACGCGTCGGCCAGGTAGCGCAGCAGCACGCCCTCCGACCGTTCCAGGCCGTACAACGAGACGTACTCGGCGAAGGTGGCGGCGCGCTCGTGCATGTCCCGCACCACCGACTTGGGTGAGGGGGTGAGGTCGGCGACCCACGGGTTCGTGGTCCGGTAGCTGGCGAACGCCGCGCCGATGAGCTCGGCGAGCGGGCGCGGGTAGGTCACGTCCTCCAGCAGCGCCATCCGCTCGTCGTACTCCAGGCCGTCGGCCTTCATCGCCGCGACCGCCTCGCCGCGCGCCCGCTTCTCCTGCGCGTAGAGCACCTGGCGCGGATCGTCCAGGGTCGACTCGACCACCGAGACCACCTCGTGGGCGTACCCCGGCCCGTCCTGGTCGAGCAGGTCGAGCGCCGCGTACGCGAACGGTGAGAGCGCCTGGTTGAGCGCGAACTCCGCGGGGATGTCGGCCGTGAGGTGCACCCCCAGCCGGCGCCCGTGCGGGGCCTGCGGATCGGGCTCCCACACGCGCTCGACGACGCCCGCGGCCCGCAGCGAGCGGTAGACCGCGATGGCCTGGCGCACGTGCCCGCGCCGGGCACCCGGCGGCTCGTGGTTGTCGGTGAGCAGCCGGGTCATCGCGGCCACCGGGTCGGCACCGGTGCGCTCGCGACGGGCCAGCACGTTGAGCACCATCGCGTGGGTGACGGTGAAGGAGCTGGTGAGCGGCTCGGGCGGGGCGTCGCGCAGCCGCTCGAAGGTCTTGTCGGTCCAGTTCACATGGCCCGCCGGCGCCTGCTTGCGCACGATCTTGCGCTGCTTGCGCGGGTCGTCGCCCGCCTTCGCCAGCGCCCGGCGGTTCTCGATGACGTGCTCGGGGGCCATCACCACGACCTCGCCGACGGTGTCGAACCCGGCGCGCCCGGCCCGGCCGGCGATCTGGTGGAACTCGCGGGCCGACAGGTGGCGCATCCGCTCCCCGTCGTACTTGACCAGCGAGGTGAGGACGACGGTGCGGATCGGCACGTTGATGCCGACCCCGAGGGTGTCGGTGCCGCACACCACCGGCAGCAGACCGCGCTGGGTGAGGCGTTCGACGACGCGCCGGTAGCGCGGCAGCATCCCGGCGTGGTGCACGCCCACGCCGTGCCGCACGAGGCGGGACAACGTGCGGCCGAACCCCGGCCCGAACCGGAAGTCACCGAGCTCGGCGGCGATCGCGTCGCGCTGCTCGCGGGAGGCCAGCGGTGTCGAGAGCAGCGACTGGGCGCGCTCCACCGCCTCCTTCTGCGTGAAGTGCACGACGTAGACCGGGGCGCGGTGGGTCGTCACGAGCTCCTCGAGCAGCTCGTGCAGCGGTTCGACGCTGTAGGAGTAGGTGAGCGGGACCGGCCGCTCGGCGTCGGTGACCAGGGCCACCTCTCGACCGGTACGCCGGGTGAGGTCCTCGGCGAAGAAGCTGACGTCGCCCAGCGTCGCCGACATGAGCACCATCTGGGCGCGGGTGAGCTCCAGCAGCGGCACCTGCCACGCCCAGCCGCGCTGCGGGTCGGCGTAGAAGTGGAACTCGTCCATGACGACCTGGCCGACGTCGGCGTCGACACCGTCACGAAGCGCCAGGTTGGCCAGGATCTCGGCCGTGCAGCAGATGATCGGGGCGCCGGGGTTGACCGCGGAGTCGCCTGTCATCATCCCGACGTTCGCCGCTCCGAACATCTCGACGAGGGCGAAGAACTTCTCGCTCACGAGCGCCTTGAGCGGGGCCGTGTAGTAGCTGCGCTGCCCGCGGGCGAGCGCCACGAAGTGGGCGGCTGCGGCGATGAGCGACTTGCCGGACCCCGTCGGGGTGGACACCACGACGTGGGCGTCGGTCACCAGGGCGAGCAGGGCCTCCTCCTGGTGCGGGTAGAGCGTCAGGCCCTGGTCCCGCGCCCAGTCGGTGAAGGCCTCGACGAGCGCGTCGGGGTCGCGGCCGTCCGCGGGCAGCCGTGCCGCGAGCGAGCCGCGCGAGCGGGAGGCAGGTCCGTCGGGCACCGGGCGATCCTTGCACGTCGGGCGTCGCCGGCCTCGTCGAGGGCTGGTTCGGACCGGTGCGCAGGCCTGTGCACGGGGTCGCGCGAAGCCGCAGGGGAGAACCCGCCCGCGCTCGGTGCCCGATTGCTAGGCTCACTCACCCGACGGCCGAGGCAGGTTCGTCGTGCTGTGGGGGCAGCGGTCTCGTGAGGGGGACACCGTGGGGCGCGAGGGGCAGGCGGAGGCGTTCGTCCGCGCGGCGGTGCGGCAGACCGAGCTCGTCGAGCGGTTGCGTGCCATGCGTGCCGACCTGGTGCGAGGGCGCTGGTGGCCGCTGCCGGAGCGGCGCGCGCTCGGCCACGAGATCGCCCAGACCACCCGGTCGCTCGAGCTGGTCGAGGCCGTGGTGGGCGATCGCGAGCAGGCGGTCGCGGTCGCGACAGCGCTCATCGACCTGGCCGTCGAGGAGACCGGGCTCGCACGCCCCGACGCCGAGTCCGACCCGTCCGCCCTGGTCGTCGCTGTCCTGGAGCTGCTGGCTCGCCCCGGTCGCAGCCCGTTGCCCGCAGGCAGCCAGCTCGCGCTGCCCGATCTGCCCCCGCTGGCCGACCTGCTCGACGAGGCCTCCGTGCTGCGCCACCTCGCGATGGCACCGACCGTCGGCTGAACCGGCTGCGGTCGCGTCGACCCGTCGCGGTCCCGCCTAGTCTTGGCCCGTGCGCATCGCCCGTTTCACTCGTGGTTCCGACCCCCGCTACGCCCTCGTCGAGGGGGAGGGGGACGCCGCCGAGCTGGTCGTCATCTCCGGGGACCCGCTCTACATGCCGGTCCAGCCGACCGGCGAACGCGTCCCGCTGGACGACGACGGCGTCCGGCTGCTGGCACCGGTGATCCCGCGCTCGAAGATCGTGGCCGTGGGCCGCAACTACGCCGAGCACGCGGCCGAGCACGGCAACGAGGTGCCGGCCACGCCGCTGCTGTTCTTCAAGCCGAACACCTCGGTGATCGGCCCGGACGACCCGATCGTGCTGCCCAGCTGGTCCCAGCAGGTCGAGCACGAGGGCGAGCTGGCCGTCGTCATCGGCAAGGTGACCAAGGACGTCAGCCCGGAGCGCGCGCTCGACCACGTCTTCGGTTTCACGATCGCCAACGACGTGACGGCCCGTGACGTGCAGCGCGCCGAGTCGCAGTGGGCCCGCGCCAAGGGCTTCGACGGGTCCTGCCCGCTGGGTCCGTGGATCGTGCCGGGGCTGGACGTGGAGGACCTGGAGATCACGGTCGACGTCAACGGGGGCCGCCGCCAGCACGGCCGCACCTCCCAGATGGTGTTCGACGTGCCGTACCTCATCTCGTACATCTCCGAGGCGTTCACCCTGCTGCCCGGCGACGTCATCCTCACGGGGACGCCCGCCGGGGTCGGCCCGCTGGAGCACCGCGACATCGTCGACGTGACGGTCGAGGAGATCGGGACGCTGCGCAACCCGGTGCTGCGGCGGTGAGCGGGCCCCGCGTCGAGATCTGGACGGACGGCGCCTGCAAGGGAAACCCCGGTCCGGGTGGCTGGGGTGCGTTGCTCCGGTTCGGCGAGGCGGAGAAGGAGCTGTTCGGTGGTGAGCCGCTCACCACGAACAACCGGATGGAGCTCATGGCGGTCATCCAGGCGCTGCGCACCCTCACCCGCCCGTGCGAGGTGGTCGCCCACGTCGACTCGCGCTACGTGATGAACGGGGTGACGAGCTGGATCGCCGGCTGGAAGCGCAACGGCTGGCGCACGGCGGCCAAGAAGCCGGTGCTCAACCAGGACCTGTGGCGTGAGCTCGACGACGAGCTCGCTCGTCACGAGGTGCGCTGGGAGTGGGTCAAGGGCCACGCCGGCGACCCGGGCAACGAACGGGCGGACGCGCTGGCGAACCGCGGGGTGCCGACGCGGGTCGGGTGAGCGCTGCTCAGCCGGCGGTGCGGTGCGCGAGCCGCGGGGCGACCTGCCTGGCGATCGGTGCGGCGACGAGCAGCAGCAGCAGCGGCAGGTAGCCCAGCCGCGGCCACACCGCGGTGAGGGCGAGCGCGACCGTGAACAGCACGGCGGTGACGAGAACCGACGCGAGGTCCTCCGCGCCAGCCGGTTCCTTGGCGCCCCACAGCCGCGGGTCGCGGCGGACGAGCAGGTCGATCACGGCCAGCAGCCAGCTCGCCAGGGCCATCGCCCCGACGTAGAGCGCGGCCTGCAGCCGGTCCACGTGCATCGCGCCGACCAGGGCCGTGGCGACCGGGAGCCAGACGATCGCGAACATCCACAGCACGTCGAGCCGGACGATGGTCTCGGTGGCCAGCTCGAACCGGCCGAAGACCCGGTGGTGGCGGCGCCAGAACGCCGCGATGATCGCGAAGCTCAGCGCGAACCCGCCGATCCGGGTGGCGTTGCCCGCCAGGAACTGCGCGGTGGTCTCCCCGGCGCTGGCCGAGGCCGAGACCGCGTCCAGCAACGGCAGGATGAGCAGCGTCATCGCGATGGCCACGACCGCGTCGGTGAACGCGGCCAGGCGCTCGACGTGGTGCAGCTGCCGGCCGTCGGCCCCTTCGCTCCCGCCCATGCCCGGCACGGTACCGGTGGGGCGGCGTCCCGGGGCAGGTCGGTAGTCTTGACCCATCATGTCGAGCAGCCCAGTCCGCGTCCGCTTCTGCCCCTCTCCCACCGGGACGCCGCACGTCGGCCTCATCCGGACCGCGCTCTTCAACTGGGCGTACGCCCGGCACGTGGGCGCCACCTTCGTCTTCCGGATCGAGGACACCGACCCGGCCCGTGACTCCCAGGAGTCCTACCTGCAGCTGCTCGACGCGCTGCGCTGGCTGGGCCTGGACTGGGACGAGGGCGTCGAGGTCGGCGGTCCGCACGAGCCGTACCGGCAGTCGCAGCGGATGGACCTGTACGCCGACGTCGCGCGCCGGCTGCTCGAGGGCGGCTACGCCTACGAGTCGTTCTCCACGCCCGAGGAGGTCGAGGCCCGGCACCGCGCCGCCGGCCGCGACCCCAAGCTCGGCTACGACGGGTTCGACCGCGACCTCACCGACGAGCAGAAGGCCGCCTACCGGGCGCAGGGCCGCGAGGCCGTGCTGCGGCTGCGGATGCCCGACGAGGACGTCACCTTCACCGACCTGGTGCGCGGTGACGTGACCTTCAAGGCCGGGTCCGTGCCGGACTACGTCATCGTGCGCGGCAACGGGCACCCGCTGTACACCCTGGTCAACCCGGTGGACGACGCACTCATGGGGATCACGCACGTGCTGCGCGGTGAGGACCTGCTGTCCTCGACCCCGCGCCAGGTGGTGCTCTACCGGGCGCTGCTCGACCTGGGGGTGGCCACCGTGATGCCTGCGTTCGGGCACCTGCCGTACGTCATGGGCGAGGGCAACAAGAAGCTGTCCAAGCGCGACCCCGAGTCGAACCTCTTCCTGCACCGCGAGCGCGGCTTCACGCCCGAGGGGCTGCTCAACTACCTGGCGCTGCTCGGCTGGTCGATCGCCCCGGACCGCGACGTGTTCTCCCTCGCCGAGATGGTCGAGAAGTTCGACATCGCCGACGTCAACCCCAACCCGGCTCGGTTCGACCTGAAGAAGGCCGAGGCGATCAACGCCGCCCACCTGCGGCTGCTGGCCCCCGAGGACTTCCGCGGCCGGGTGGTGCCGTACCTGCACGCAGCCGGGCTGGTGCCGGCCGACTCCTACGCCGACCTGCCGGCCGCCCAGCGCGCGGTGCTCGACGCGGCGTCCCCGCTCGTCCAGGAGCGCATGACGCTGCTCGGCGAGGCGGTCGGGATGCTCGGCTTCCTGTTCGTCGCCGACGACGCGGTGGTCGTGGAGGACGAGGCCCGTGCGGCGCTGCGTGCCGAGGCGGCCGATGTGCTCGACGCGGCGACGGCGGCCCTGGCCGCGCTCCCGGCGGACGGCTTCACCACGGCCGCGACCCAGGAGGTGCTCTCGGCGGCCCTGGTCGAGGGGCTGTCGCTCAAGCCGCGGTTCGCCTACACGCCGCTTCGGGTGGCCGTGACCGGGCGCCGGGTCTCCCCGCCGCTGTTCGAGTCGCTGGAGATCCTCGGCAAGGACGCCACGCTCGCGCGGCTGGCGGCGCTGCGCACGACCCTGTGAGTCCCGCCGTCGAGGCGGTGCTGCTCGACGTCGACGACACCCTGGTCGACACCCGGGGTGCGTTCGCCCATGCGTTGACCCTGGTCGCCCAGGAGTACCTGCCGCACCTGGGCGCCGACCGGTACGACGAGCTGCTCGCCGCCTGGCGGGCCGACCGCGGCGGGCACTACCGGGCGTACACCCGGGGGCAGAGCGATCACCGCAGCCAGCGGATGGCGCGGGCCAACGACCTGCACGCGCTGTTCGGCGGCCCGGTGCTCGACGATGCGGCGTACGACGTCTGGGACACCCGCTTCGAGGCCGGCTTCGTGGCCGGCTGGGCGGCGCACCCGGACGCCGGTCCGTGCGTCGACCGGCTGCTGGCGGCGGGGGTGCGGGTCGGTGCGGTGACGAACGCCCGGGTCGGCTACCAGGAGGGCAAGCTGGCACGCACCGGGTTCGGCGACCGGGTGCCGGTGCTCGTCGGGGTGGACACGCTCGGTGTCGGCAAACCCGACCCGCGGGTGTTCCACGAGGCCTGCGTGCGGCTGGGCACCGACCCGGCCCGGACGGCGTACGTGGGCGACGAGCTCGACGTGGATGCCGTCGCGGCCCGGGCCGCCGGGCTGGTGGGCGTCTGGCTGGACCGGCCGGGTCCGCGCCGGGTCGAGGTCGAGGAGTCCGAGGTCGCCGCGGCCGGGGTCCTCGTCGTCCGATCCCTCACCGAGCTGCCGGCCGCGCTCGGGCTGGAGGCACCATGACCGGCACACCGACCATCGACGCCGGGGCGGCTGCCCGGTTGCGGGCCGACCTCGAGGCGGCCCGTTTCACCACCGACGGCCTGGCGGCGATGCTCGGACCGGTCGCCTCGGCCGCGCTCGAACGGGACGAGCCGGTCCCGGCCCTCGTCGTCCTGGACGGTGCGGGAACCGTGCCGGCGGCGACGCTCACCCGGCTGTTCCTGCTGGGCCAGCGCGTGCGCCGGGCCGACCTCGACCGGGCGCTGCCCGGCACCGGGACCGACGGGGCGGAACGTGCCGGGCTGGTCCGGGCCGCGGGGCACGGCGGCGACGACGAGGTGCAAGCCCTCGTGGACCTGCAGCCGTCCACCACCGCGACGCAGGCCGGGGACACGGACTGGTGGTTGGCCTCGGACCCCACCGAGCTGGCCACCGGCGCGGCGCTGCGGCCCGACCACGTGCTGGGCGTCGGCGAGGCCTCGCTCACCCTGCTGCGGGCGACCGTGCCGACCCGGGTCGACCGCGTGCTGGACCTGGGCACCGGCTGCGGGATCCAGGCGCTGCACGCCGCCGCGCACGCCCGCCGGGTCACCGCGACCGACCTGTCCGCCCGGGCGTTGGGCTACGCCCGGTTCAACGCCGCGCTCGCGCAGGTGGACCTCGACCTGCGCGCCGGGTCGATGCTCGACCCGGTCGTCGGGGAGCGGTTCGACCTCGTCGTGAGCAACCCGCCGTTCGTCATCACGCCGCGCGCCGCCGGGCTGCCGGAGTACGAGTACCGCGACGGTGGCCGCACCGGCGACTCGTTGGTCCGGGACCTCGTGCAGCAGGTCGGGCAGGTGCTCGCACCCGGTGGGGTCGCCCAGCTGCTGGCGAACTGGGAGGTGCCGGCCGGTGCGAGCTGGGACGCCGTCGTCGGCGACTGGCTCGACCGCTCGGGCCTGGACGGCTGGGTGGTGCAGCGCGACCTCGTCGACCCGGCGCAGTACGCCGAGCTGTGGCTCCGCGACGGCGGCAGCACGCGCGACCGCGACCAGGCAGCCTGGCGCAGCGCCTACCGCGCCTGGCTCGCGGACTTCGCGGCCCGCAGGGTCGAGGCGATCGGCATGGGCCTGGTGACGCTGCGCCGGCCGGTCGAGGGGAGCCCCACGCTGCGCCGGGTCGAGGAGATCACCGGCACCCTCGACGAACGGCTCGGCGGCGTCATCGCGGCGGTGCTGGCGGCGCACGACGCGCTCACCGGCCTGGACGAGGCGGCGTTCGCGGCCCAGCGGCTCGTCGTCGCACCGGACGTCACCGAGGAGCGGCACCTCGTCCCCGGCGAGTCCGACCCCCGGGTCGTGCTGCTGCGGCAGGGTTCGGGCTACCGCCGTGCGGTCCAGGTCGGCACCGCCGTGGCCGGGTTCGTGGGGGCCTGCGACGGCGAGCTCACCGTCGGCACGCTCGTGACGGCGCTGGCCGCTGTGCTCGGCCGGGCGAGTGACGACGTGGCCGCCGAGGTGCTGCCGATCGCGCGTGACCTGGTGCGCGACGGGCTGCTGCAGCTCGTCTGAGCTCAGCGCGCGCGGGCCCGCCAGCAGCCGCTGAGGTAGGGCACGTCGACCTGCGGCCCGGGCGGCACCTCCCGCTCCACCAGCTCGTCCACCCGGCCCAGGAGCGTCTCCCGCTCGGCGTCGGGCAGGGCGACGACGTAGCTGCGGCTGGCCACCGTCGACCTCAGCGACTCCCGGCTCTGCCGGTGGGTCCAGGTGACGGTGACCTGCTCGAGGTCCTCGAACGCGGCGCCGAGACGGGGTGCGGGCTCGTCCGACGGTCCGCCGGCCGCCGCCTCCACGAGCTCCTGGAGCCGCCCGACCCACGGCACGGACCGGTCGAGCCGGTTCCAGACCAGCCCGAGCGTCCCGCCCGGCCGCAGCACCCGGGCCACCTCGCGGGCCGCCGCGGCCTCGTCGAACCAGTGCCAGGCCTGCCCGACGACGACGGCGTCGACGCAGGCGTCCGGCAGCCCGGTCTGCTCGGCGGTGCCGGCCCGGGCGTCCACCTGCGGGAACAGCGCGTGCAGCCGTTCGCGCATGGCGTCCGAGGGCTCGACCGCCCGCACCGCCAGCCCTCGCGCCACGAGGGAGGCGGTGAGCTTGCCGGTGCCCGCGCCCAGGTCGAGCACCTGCGTGCAGGCCGGTGGCAGCAGCCAGTCGACAACGGCGTCCGGGTAGCCGGGGCGGCCCTGCTCGTACTCGCCCACCACCGCCCCGAAGGTCGTGGCGAGCGCGCGGTCCCGGTCCATGGGGCGGGTCACTGCGCGGACGTCGGGTCGAGCAGCTCCAGGACCTCCTGGTGCAGCAGCCCGTTGGTCACCACGGCGGAGCCGTCGAACGGGCCGGGAGCCCCGCGCACCGAGGTGAACCGGCCGCCGGCCTCGGTGACGATCGGCACCAGGGCGGCCATGTCGTACAGCTCGAGCTCGGGTTCGGCCGCCACGTCCACGGCGCCCTCGGCGACGAGCATGTGCGACCAGAAGTCGCCGTAGCCGCGGGTGCGCCACACCCGCCGGGTGAGGTCGAGGATCGCGTCGAGACGCCCCTGCTTCTCCCAGCCGGTGAGCGAGGACAGCGACAGCGAGGCGTCCTGGAGCCGGTCGACCCCCGAGACGTGGATCGCCGTGGCCTGGGACAACGACCGGCCGGTCCAGGCCCCGGAGCCGGACGCGGCCCACCAGCGCCGGTGCAGCGCAGGGGCGCTCACCAGGCCCAGCACCACGTCGGGCCCGTCCATCAGAGCGATGAGCGTGGCCCACACCGGCACCCCGCGCACGAAGTTCTTGGTGCCGTCGATCGGGTCGATCACCCAGCGGCGCGGCCCGGAGCCGGTGTCGGCCATCTCCTCGCCGTGCACCGCGTCCCGCGGGCGGGCGCGCGCCAGCTGCTCCCGGATCTTCTGCTCGGCCGCCCGGTCGGCATCGGTCACGGGGGACAGGTCCGGCTTGGACTCGACCATGAGGTCGAGGGCCTGGAACCTGGCCATGGTGATCGCGTCGACCTGGTCGGCGATGACGTGCGCGAGGCGCAGGTCGTCGTCGTAGCGCGCGGCAGTCATGGTGGCACCCCTTCACGTGGCCGCGGCCCACGGCGGGACGCGCGCACGGCCACGTTAGCGCTTGTCAGGAGCGTGCCGACGGGGTGCCCTGAACCGCGGGACGCGGGTGGTCGGCTCAGGGCCGGGGGTCGGCGTCCAGCGTCCCGGCGCGGCTGGCGAGCAGGCGGCGGAAGGAGGCGAGCCGGGCGGCGCGTGCGGCGGCGACCGTCTCGTCGGGGGCCTGCGCCACCCACTCGTCGAGCGCGCAGTCGGGGGCGTCGGCGGTGTGCGTGCAGCCGCGCGGGCACGCCTCGGCCTGGGCCGCCAGGTCGCTGAACGCCGCGAGCACATGGTCCGGCTCGACGTGCGCCAGACCGAACGAGCGCACCCCGGGGGTGTCGATCACCCAGGTGCCGGCGGACATGCCGGGCACCCGCAGGGCGATCGCCGAGCTCGACGTGTGCCGCCCTCGGCCGGTGACGTCGTTGACCCGCCCGGTCGCCCGGTCAGCCGCGGGGACCAACGCGTTGACCAGCGTGGACTTGCCGACCCCGGAGTGCCCCATGAGCACGCTGACCTGGCCGTCGAGCGCCGCCCGCACCTCGTCCAGCCCGAGGATCTGCCGGTCCGGCCCGCGCCGGGTGACGACGACGTCCACCCCGGTCGGTTCGTACAGCCGGCGCAGCGGACCGTCGTCGGCCAGGTCGGCCTTCGTGAGGGCGAGCAGCACGGACATCCCGGCGTCGTAGGCGGCCACGACGGCGCGGTCGATCATCCGGGTGCGTGGCTCGGGCTCGGCCAACGCCGTGACCACGACGAGCCGGTCGGCGTTGGCCACGACGACCCGCTCCACCGGGTCGACGTCGTCGGCCGTGCGGCGCAGCACGGTGCGCCGCGGTGCGATCCGCACGATCCGGGCGAGCGAGCCGTCCACGCCCGACGTGTCCCCGACCAGGTCGACGAGGTCGCCCGGCACGACGGCCTGCCGGCCGAGCTCGCGGGCCTTCATCGCGAGCACCGGGGTGTCCTCGACGAGCACGTGGTAGCGGCCGCGGTCCACGGCCACCACGAAGCCCCGCACGGCGTCGGTGTGCGCGGGCCGCTGCTTGGTCCGGGGGCGCGTGCCCCGGCCGGGACGGACCCGCACGTCCCGCTCGTCGTAGGAGCGGGGGCTCACTGCGCTCCGGTGCCCAGCATGGTCGTCCACAGCCCGACGAAGTCCGGCAGGGTCTTGGCCGTCGTGGCCACGTCCTGCACCCGGATCCCGGGGACCACGAGGCCGACGAGCGCGCCGGCGGTGGCCATCCGGTGGTCGGCGTAGGTGCACCACAGCCCGCCGTGCAGCGGGCGCGGGGTGATGACCAGGCCGTCCGAGGTCTGCTCGACCTGGCCGCCGATCCCGGTGATCTCGGCGGCGAGGGCCGCGAGCCGGTCGGTCTCGTGGCCGCGCAGGTGCGCGATGCCGCGCAGCCGGGTGGGGGAGTCGGCCAGGCAGGACAGCGCCGCGAGCGTCGGGGCGAGCTCACCGGCTGCCCGCAGGTCGAGGTCGACGCCGTGCACGGTGCCGGTCCCACGCACCGTGAGCACGTCGCCGACGAGCTCGGCCGTCCCGCCCATCGCGGTGAAGATCTCGGGCAGCAGCGCACCGGGCTGGGTGGTCTGCGCCGGCCAGCCCGGGATCTGCACCTGGCCGCCGACGGCGAGCGCGGCGGCCAGGAAGGGGGCCGCGTTGGACAGGTCGGGCTCGACCCGCACGTCGCGTCCGGCGATCGGCCCGGGCCGCACCGACCAGATTCCGGGACGCGAGTCGTCGACGGTGACCCCGGCGCCGCGCAGGGTGGCCACGGTCATCTCGATGTGCGGCAGCGACGGCAGCGTCGGTCCGGTGTGCCGCACGACGAGGCCCTGGTCGTACCGCGCGGCCGACAGCAGCAGCCCCGAGACGAACTGGCTGGAGCCGGAGGCGTCCACGTCGACCTGCCCGCCGCCGACCTGGCCGTGGCCGTGCACCGTGAACGGCAGCCGTCCGGTGTGCCGGCGGTCCTCCACCCGCACCCCGAGCGCCCGGAGCGCATCGAGCAGCGGTCCGACGGGGCGGGCGTAGGCCTCCGGGTCGCCGTCGAACCGCACCGGGCCGTCGGCCAGCGCGGCCAGCGGCGGGACGAAGCGCATCACCGTGCCGGCCAGCCCGACGTCGACACCCACCGACCCGTGCACGGGGGCCGGCTCGACGAGCCAGTCCGCACCGTCCGGCTGCACCGTGGTGCCGAGCGCCTCGAGGGCGCCGGCCATGAGACGGGTGTCGCGGCTGGCCAGGACGCCGCGCAGCCGGCTCGGCCCGTCGGCCAGCGCGGCGAGCACGAGGTACCTGTTGGACAGCGACTTCGACCCGGGCACTGCGACCAGTGCGTCGAGCGGTGCGGCGGCGACGGGTGCGGCCCAGGCGGCGGAGTCGGTCACGGGCCTGGAGGCTACCGGCTCAGGCCTGCTCGGGGTGCCGGCCGCCACTGTGCGAGGCGACCCGTGCGGCACGGGCCTGCTGCACCCGCCAGGTCATGCCCGGTCGCCCCTCGGTGTCCGCCGCGACGAGCGCGGCGCCGCCGGTGAAGGACAGCGCCCGCACCAGCCGCTGCCGGCGGGCGTGCTCCTGCGCAGCCGTGCCGCGCAGCCGTCGGGGCGCGGGCAGGGACGTGACGACGGTCGGGGTGACGAGCACGGCGAGCACGGCGGCGGCCGTCCGGGGTGCGCGGCCCACGGCGAGCGCGATCCC
>NZ_VWSD01000279.1 GCF_009829685.1 Cellulomonas citrea | reverse complement strand
TGGTCGGCCTGCCTGCCGGGTTCGCCGGGCGGCGCATCGGCACGCTGTCCGGCGGCGAACGTCAGCGCCTCACGCTCGCGCTCGCGTTCGCACCGCGGCCCGACGTCGTGCTGCTCGACGAGCCGCTCACGGCGGTCGACCCGGCCATGCGGCTGGCACTGGCCCGGCAGGTCGCCGCGCTCGCCGCCGACGACCACATCGGGCTGCTCGTCGCGTCGCACGACGTGACGTTGCTGGACGCGCTCACCCGGACCGTGCACGTGCTGGCCGAGGGGCGGCTCGTCGAGCACGGCCCGCTGCGCACCCTGCTCGCCGACCCGCAGCACCAGTCCACCCGTGACCTGGTCGCCGCACTGCCCGCCGCCACCGGGGTGCCCGGACTCACCCGGCAGCCGGCGCTGCACACCGCCGACGACCGCTGACGTCGGAGCCGCCCTGCTCAGGGCGCCGGGGGCTCAGCCCCTCAGGGGGCGACGAGACCGGTCTGGAACGCCACGACGACCGCCTGCACCCGGTCACGGACGCCGAGCTTGTCGAGCACATGCGCCACATGCGTCTTCACGGTGGCCTCGGACAGGTAGAGCCGGGAGGCGATCTCGGCGTTCGACAGCCCCTCGGCGATCGCCACGAGCACCTCGCGCTCACGTGCGGTGAGCGCCGCCAGCCGGGGGTCCTCGGGGGTGTCGACCTGACCGTCGGGCAGCCGGTCGGCGAACAGCTCGAGCATCCGACGGGTGACCCGGGGGGCCACCACGGCGTCGCCGGCCGCCACCGTGCGGATCGCCTCGGCCAGCTCGGCGGGCCGGGCGTCCTTGAGCAGGAAGCCGCTGGCACCGGCCCGCAGCGCGGCGAACGCGTACTCGTCCAGGTCGAACGTCGTGAGGATGAGCACGCGGACGTCCGGCGCGGCCTCGACGAGGGCGCTCGTCGCCTCGATCCCGTTCATCCGCGGCATCCGCACGTCCATGAGCACGACGTCCGGGGCCAGGGCCGCCACCTGCTCGATCGCGACCTGGCCGTCACCGGCCTCACCCACCACCTCGATGCCGTCCTCGGCGTCCAGCACGAGCCGGAACCCCATCCGCATGAGCGGCTGGTCGTCCACGAGGAGCACCCGGACCGCGCTCACGCCGGCACCTGCCACACCTGGGACGGACGGGGGCCCGCATCGGCCGGCACCACGAGCTCGACGCTCACCCGCCAGCCTCCCCGGTAGGGCCCGGCCGTCGCGGTGCCGCCGAACACGGCCGCGCGCTCACGCATCCCCACCAGACCACGACCCGAGCCTCCCCCGGCACCGGGCATCCGCGCACCTCCGTCGTCCGTCACGCTGATCTGCACGAGGGCCGGAGAGGTCGGGGTCTGCGAGACGACGACCACGAGCACGTCGACCGACCCGGCACCGGGGGCGTGCCGCAGCACGTTGGTGAGCGACTCCTGGACCACCCGGAACACCGCGAGCCGCAGCCCGGCGTGGTCCGGCAGCTCGGTGGTGCGCGACCGCACGGGCAGACCCGCACCGCGGAACCCGTCGACCAGGGCGTCGAGGTCGTCGCCCGCGGTGGGCTGCGGCGCGGTCGGGGCCGGCTGGTCGCCCTGCACCGCGGTGACGGCGGGAGCGACGGGCGGCACGACGCCGACCGC
>NZ_VWSD01000278.1 GCF_009829685.1 Cellulomonas citrea | reverse complement strand
GCCGGGCTCGACGTGCTGCTCGGGCTGGAGGACCGGCCCGGGCCGCGCTGGCCCGACCTCGTGGGCGCGGGCGAGCTGCCGGGTGAGCAGGTGCTCGACGTGCTGCCCCGGTGGGGGCCGTGCGCCGTGCTCTCCAGCGACCGGCACCGCCCAGGGGCCACCGACCCCGCCGCGGTGGAGGACCTCGTCGCGACGCTGGCGCCGGCCTGCGGGACGCTCGTGCTCGACCTCGACCGGGGCGATGTGCTGGCCGGACGCGCACCCGTCCGGTGGTGCGACCTCGTGGTGGTCGTCGCGGGGCGTGACCTGGCCTCGGTCGGTGGAGCCCTCGCGCTGCGCGCGGCGCTCGGAGCGGTCGCCGGCCGCACCGGACTCGCGGTCCGCGCGGTGCCGGGCGGGCTGTCGGTCACCGAGGTGGCCCAGGCCGTCGGGCTGCCGCTGCTGTGCCGGGTGCCCCACGAACGGGGGCTGGGTGCGGCGGCCGAACGCGGGGCGCTGCCGGTACGCGGACGCGCGGCGCGGGCCGCCGGGCAGGTGGCCGTCACCGTGCTCGACGGGCGGGCGGCATGAGGGCTGTGAGCGGCGCTGCCGCTGCCGGGCCTGCACCGGAGTGGGGGCCCGGACCTGTCGAACCGGTGACCGAGGTCGGGGCGGACGTGGTCGCCGCGGTCCGAGACCGGCTCGGGCCGTCCCCGACCGAGGACGAGCTCGCCGCCGCCGTCGTCGCCGTGCTGCGGCAGCGCGGCCGGCTCGTCGGCCCACGGGCGCTGGCCACGACCGTGCGCGCGGTCCGCGACGAGGTGCTCGGCGCCGGGCCGCTGCAACGGTGGCTCGACGACCCGCTGGTGAGCGACGTGCTGGTGAACGGGCCACGTCAGGTGTGGGTCGAGCGCGCCGGTCGGCTCGGCCGGGTCGACGTCGACCTCGGGACCTCCGCCGCGGTGCGGGCGCTGGCCGTGCGGCTGGCCGCGACGGGAGGACGGCGGCTCGACGACGCGAGCCCGGCGGTCGACGCCCGGCTGCCCGACGGCACCCGGCTGCACGCCCTGCTGCCGCCGCTCGCGGGGCCGTGCACCGTGCTGAGCCTGCGGGTGGTCCGACCCCGGCCGTTCACGCTGCCCGAGCTGGTGGCGTCCGGATCGGTGGCACCGCGGCTGGCGCCCGTGCTCACCGCCCTCGTCGAGCGTCGGGCGAACCTGCTCATCACCGGGGCCACCGGGACGGGGAAGACGACGCTGCTCGGTGCCCTGTTGGGGCTGGTCGACCCCGCCCAGCGGGTGCTCGTGCTCGAGGAACAGCCGGAGATCGTCGTCGACCACCCGCACGTGGTGCACCTGGCCACCCGGGAGGCCAACGTCGAGGGCGCCGGCGCGGTCGACCTGCCGGCGCTCGTGCGGCACGCGCTGCGGATGCGGCCGGACCGGATCGTGCTCGGTGAGTGCCGCGGGGCCGAGGTGCGTGACGTCCTGGCCGCGCTCAACACCGGTCACGAGGGTGGCTGCGCCACGCTGCACGCCAACACCGCCGCCGACGCTCGCCTGCGCGTTCGCCATCGTGTCGGTCTGGTGTCGGATCGCCACGAGCTGCACCGTGGTGAACGCGCCCACCCCGGCCAGGAGCGCGGTCGCGGCGAGCGCGAGCGACATGATCTTC
>NZ_VWSD01000277.1 GCF_009829685.1 Cellulomonas citrea | reverse complement strand
GGCGGGCCGGGGCGGGTCCGCAGCAGCGCCCCGGCGACCAGCGGTGGTGCCCCGCACGGCTGATGCTCGTCGAGCGGGGTCGCGTCCACCCACACCCGCTCGTGCGCCCAGGCCGGGTCGGCGGTGAGCAGCGTCAGCCGGCCGCGCAGCGCGTGGACAGTGACGCCCGGCTCGACGTCGAGGTCGAGCCGGGCGTCACTGCTGGTCACGAGCCCGATGCGCACCACCCGAGAGTGCCGCGTCGCCCTGGTGGGCCGGACGGCGGGGCGGGCGTCCCCTCATGCGACGTGGGTTCGGGACGGCTCGTCCCGAACCCACGCGCCCTACTCCACGGCCAGCGCCGCGACCGGCGGGGTCCGTGCGGCCGTGCGGGCGGGGACCACCGACGCGGTCAGGCCCGCGAGCAGCGCGACGACGAGCACGGTCGCCAGGTCGCCCCACGGGACCGCGAGCTGCACCTTGGCCGCGACGCCGAACACGACGGCCGACCCGGCCCAGCCGTAGAGCAGACCGAGCGCGGCCCCCAGCACGGCGCTCACCCCGGCGATGACCATGCCCTCGGCGGCCAGGGTGGTCCGCAGCTGACGGCGCGTCATGCCCAGGGCCCGCAGCGTCGCCGACTCCCGACGCCGCTCCAGCACCGACAGCGACAGCGTGTTCGTCACGCCGATGAGCGCGATCACCACGGCGACGGCCAGCAGCCCGACGACGATCCCCAGCAGGGTGTCGATGATCTGCTCGTAGTACTCCCGCTCGGCCGCCGCGCTGGCGACGGACACCGAGCTGTCGGCGAGCGCGTCCTGCACGTCCTGCAGCACGGTGGCAGCCGTGACGTCCGGGGCGAGCCGGGCCCACACCGCCACGACCGGCGACGACGGCGCGAGCCGGTCGAGCAGGTCCAGGGGCGCGATGACCACACCGGAGCCAGCCCCACCGGCCTGGGCGTTCGCCGTGACCGAGCCGGAGTGCTCCGACGAGGTGAGCGTCACCTGGGTCGGCTCGTCCTTCGGGACCAGCACCTTGCCCTCGGACAGCGCCCGGACCAGCGAGGTGTCCCGCAGCACGGTCGCGGCCTGGTCGACGGGCAACCCGTAGACCGTCACCGGGCGCCCGTCCAGCTCGGCGGTGGCGGCCCGCACGGGCACCGCCGCGCCGATCCCGGGGACGTCCTGCACCGTGGTCAGCGTCCTGGCCGGCAACGTCGCGTCCGACCCTGCGCCCTGCGTACCGGCGGCCACGAGGTCGACCGGGAAGTGGCTGTCGAGCAGCTCGTCGATCGAGCTGCGTGCGGTGGCCGCACCGGTGCTCATCGTCACGACGAGGGTGACGCCGATGAGCAGGGCCGTGCTCGTGGCCGCGGTGCGCCGCGGGTTGCGCAGCGTGTTCGCGGCGGCGAGCCGTGCCGCCGGCCCGAAGCCCTGCATGAGGCGCCCCACCGCGGCCACGACCCGCGGGATCCACAGCACCGCACCCACGAGGATGCCGACGAACGAGACGGCCCCACCGAGCACCCCGAACCCGAGCAGGGCCAGGGCGAGCCCGGCCCACACCGCCACGACCGGCGACGACGGCGCGAGCCGGTCGAGCAGGTCCAGGGGCGCGATGACCACACCGGAGCCAGCCCCACCGGCCTGGGCGTTCGCCGTGACCGAGCCGGA
>NZ_VWSD01000276.1 GCF_009829685.1 Cellulomonas citrea | reverse complement strand
CGTCCGCCCCGCCCAGCCCGCCGCACGCCGACGCGCCGGCGATCGTGGTCCGGGCCACCCCCGCATCCGCTCCCGTCCCGGAGGCCGTGCCCGCCCCGGCCGCCCCGCACCCGCCTGTGCCCCCGGTGACCGAGGACGACGATGCGGCGCTCGACCGGCTGCCGAGCCACCTGGTCGACGTGGTCATCGCGCTGGGCGGCAACGTCGGCCCGGTGCTCGACACCCTGCGCTGGGCCGTGCAGCGGCTGCGCGCCGTCCCCGGTCTGGAGGTCACGGCAGTCGGTCCCCTGGCCAGGACGGCGGCCGTGGGCGTCACCGACCAGCCCGACTTCCTCAACACGGTCGTGCTGGCCCGGTGCCTGCTGCCCCCGCGCGAGCTGCTGCACCGGCTGCGCGCCGTCGAGCAGGAGGCCGGCCGGGAGCGGCACGAGCGGTGGGGCCCGCGCACGCTCGACCTCGACCTCATCGTCTACGGCACCCTCGCGGTGGTGACCGACGAGCTGGAGCTTCCGCACCCGCGGGCCCACGAACGTGCCTTCGTGCTGCAGCCGTGGGCGGCCGTCGACCCCGGGGCCGTGCTGCCCGGGCTCGGTGGCGGTCCGGTGGCGGCGCTGGCCGCGACCGCGCCCGATGTGGCCGGCCTCAGCTGGGTGCCCGGCGACTGGCTCGCCCCGGACGGCTCGCAGGCGCCGTGATGGCTGCCACCCGCTGGCGCACGCTGCTGGCCGTCGCCCTCGTCGGGGCGGCGCTCACCTGGTACCTGCTGCGCGTCCTGGTCGGCCACGGCGGCATCGTCCCGTCCGTCGGCTGGCTGGTGCTGCCGGTGGAGCTCATCATCGCGATGGTCGTGCTGCGACTCGGCTGGTCGGTGCGGCAGTACCTGCACGGCAACCGGCCCGACCTGGACCCGGTGCGGGCCGCCCGCACGGCCGTGCTCGCCAAGGCCGCGTGCTACACCGGCGCGCTGCTGCTCGGCTTCTACGGCGGCACGGTGCTCGCGCTGGTCACCGACCTGTCGGTGCCCGGCAACGGCGGGCGCGCAGGTGCGGCCGGACTCGCGGCGGCCGGCGCCCTCGTGATGGCGGTGGTCGGGCTCGTCGTCGAGCGCTTCTGCCGGATCCCGCCCCCGTCGGACGGGCAGCAGGAGAAGGCGGGGTCGGCGGAGCCCGGACCGGTGGCCGGCTGATCCGATGGGAGGATGGCCCCATGGCTGACATCCCGTTCGACCCCGACGACCTGGTGTGGACGCGGGTGTCCGGGCGGCTCGCGTCGGCCCGGCTGGTGGTGGCCGCCTGCTGGTTGCTGCCGCTGCTCATCGGGGCCGTCGTGGCTGCCGTGCTGGTCGGCGAGGGCTGGGCGTGGTCGCTGCCGGCCGCCGTGCTCGCGGTCGTGCTCTGGGTGCTGTGGCTGGTGCCCCGGCAGGTGCGTGCGCTGGGCTACGCCGAACGGGCCGACGACCTGCTCATCGTGCGCGGCATCATGTTCCGCTCGCTGGTCGTCGTGCCCTACGGGCGGATGCAGTACGTCGACGTCAACGCCGGCCCGATCGACCGGTGGCAGGGCATCGCGACCGTGCAGCTGCACACCGCCGCCCCCGGCACGCAGGCCGAGATCGCGGGTCTGCCGCCGGCCGAGGCGGCCCGGCTGCGGGACCGCCTGCCGCTCGACGAGCTGTGGCTCGTCGACC
>NZ_VWSD01000275.1 GCF_009829685.1 Cellulomonas citrea | reverse complement strand
GGTCCGGCCGCGGGCGGGCCGGGGGCCAGCACCGCCCGTTAGGGTGGCCCGGTGGGCGATGACGCGCGGCAGGTGCCGGACGCCGGTGACCTCGAGGCCGCCCTCCTCGGCGGCCCGCGCACACTGACCGACCGGGACCTGGCCGAACGCGCGGGCATCTCGGCCGAGCTGGTCACGGACCTGTGGCGGATCCTGTCGTTGCCCCGCGTCGAGCACGGCGAACCGGTGTTCACCGAGCTCGACGCGGCGGCGATCGGCCGGCTCGCCGAGCTCATGCGGGTGCACGACCTGTCCATGTCGACCGTGGTGTCGCTCGTGCGTGCCGTCGGCCACAACGGCGACCGGGTGGCCATGTGGCAGGTCGAGGCCCTCGTCGAGGACCTGGCGGCGCACGGTGACCGGGACGACCGGGCCGCACGCCTCGAGCTGCTGGCCCGGCTGCCGGCGCTGGTCGGCCCGCTCGAGGAGCTGGTCGTCTACGCCTACCGGCGCCAGCTCGCGGCCGTCGCAGGGCGCTACACCTCCGAGTTCGCCTCGACGGAGTCGCGCCCCTACGACGCGCAGACGCTGCCGCTGGCCCGCGCCGTCGGGTTCGCCGACATGGTCTCCTTCACCCGCACCACCGCGGGGCTGGGGCCGGCCGAGCTGTCCGCCTTCGTGCAGGGCTTCGAGGCCCGGGTGCGTGACGTGGTCGGTGCGCACGGCGGCCGGATCATCAAGACGATCGGCGACGGCGCCCTGTTCGTCGCCGACGACCCGGTGGCCGGTGCTCTTGTCGCCACGCACCTCGCAGAGGCGTTCACGGCGCACGTGCGGCCCAAACGGGCCAGGCCGGCGCCGCCGCACGACGTGTCGCTGCGGGTCTCGCTCGTGTGGGGCAACCTGCTGTCCCGGTTCGGCGACGTGTTCGGCGCCCCGGTGACGCTCGCCTCGCGGCTGTGCGACGTGGCCCGGCCGGGCACCGTGCTGGTGGACCCGGCCACGGCGCAGGTGCTCGCCACCGACCCGAGGTTCGTGCTCGTGGAACAGCCGAGCTGCGAGCTCACCGGACTGGGTACCGTGACCCCGTGGGACCTCAGCCTCGTCCGGGCCGGTCAGGGCTGAACGAGGCCCGACCGGCTGCTGTGCTGTTCGACCTGGACGGGACCCTCGTGGACTCCGAGCCGGTGTGGGCCCAGGCGACCGGGGAGCTCGCCGCCCGGTACGACGTGCCGTGGAGCACCGCGGACGACGAGGCGATCATCGGCCTGGCGATCCCCGACGTCGCGGCCCTGCTCATCGGACGCGGCGTGCCGCTGGACAGCCCGACCATCGAGCACTGGCTCAACGACCGGGTCGCGCAGATCGAGGTCGACGGGCCGCCGTGGCGTGACGGTGCCCGGGCCCTGCTGGCGGCACTGGCCGCGGCCCAGGTGCCGACCGCGCTCGTCACCATGACCTACCGGTCCCTGGCCACGTCGGTCGCGGCGGCCGCACCGGCCGGGTCGCTCACGGTCGTGGTCGCCGGTGACGACGTCGAGCGGGGCAAACCCGATCCGCAGGCGTACCTGCTCGCGGCCGCGGGGCTGGGGGTGGCGCCCGCCGACTGCGTCGCGGTCGAGGACTCGGTGCCGGGGATCACGTCCGCGCTGGCCAGCGGCGCTCTCACCTACGCGGTGCAGCCGGCCACCGTGCTCCCCGCGCAGCAGGCCGCCCACCCGCGGCTGCGGCG
>NZ_VWSD01000274.1 GCF_009829685.1 Cellulomonas citrea | reverse complement strand
GCACGAGCACGAGCCGCCAGGGACGGTCCGCCCCCGGGTGCTCGGCGTCGGCCGGCCCGTACCGGGTGCTGCCCGGAGCGGTCCGCGGCCACGGGTCGGTCCAGGTCACCGGCTCGTCGGGGGCGCCCTCGGCGGAGACCGGCTCACCGAGCGCCGCCCACTGCTCGCTCACGTCGGCGACCTCGACCCGCAGCATGAACCGCATCGAGTCGAGCCAGGCCGCGAGCGCCGCCGCTGTCTGCGTGACGAGCCAGGTCACCGCCCCGTCGTCGACGACCGCCGCGGCGTGCTCGATGTGCCCCTGCGGCGACAGCACGAGGGTCTCGGTGCTGGTCCGAGGTGTCAGGTCGGTGAGCTGCTGGCTGGTGATCGAGTGCAGCCAGCTGAGCCGGTCGGGCCCGGTCACGGTGACGACGCCCAGGTGCGACTGGTCGACGACGGCCGCACCACGCACCAGCGCGCGCTGCTCGGCGGTCGGGTCGCCGTAGTGCCAGGCCACACCGGCGTCGGGGCCGGTCGCCTCGACCGCACCGTGCCGGTCGAGCAGCGGGCTGCGCGGTGCGGCCGGCACCTGGTCGGGCGTGCTCATCCCGTCACCCGGCTCAGCCGCGCAGACGCGTAGGACTGCAGCGGGTGCCCGAAGGCCGCGAGGTCGTGCGCCCACATGAGCTCGCCGTCGACCAGCCCGTACAGCCGCGTCCCGGCCGCCACCTGGGCACCGGTCGCGGTGCGCACCACGACATCGCTCACCAGGTCGATCCGGCCGTTCCCCACCGCTCCCACGTAGATCGCGACGTGGCCGGACGGGTCAGCGAGCAGCAGCTCGACCGGGTGCTTGCCCTCGGGGACGTCGTCCGGGCGCTCGGGGGGCACCCGCCAGAACCCGGTCTCGGTGGCCCACACCGGGCCCTCCTCGGGTCCGGCCGGCTCACCGTCGACCAGCGCCGCAGCGTCGTCGGGCACCTGCACGAGACGCCAGGTCGAGGTCCAGGTCAGGTACGGGCCGCCGTCCGAGGTGACGACGAGGTCGTGCACGAAGGCGCTCTCCTCGATGCCCGGGTACGCCAGCACGCCCTCACCACGCCACGTGCCGACCAACCAGGCGAGCGGGTACACCTCGGGAGCCAGCCCCTCCGGCAGCACGAACGTCATGGTCGCCTCCCGGCTGCAAGGTCCGGCCGCGGACGGGCCAGGTTCAGCGCGCCCCCCGGTAGAGCCGCACGACGACCAGCCCGGCGAACCAGGCGATGGCGCCGGTGGCGGCCACGAGCAGGCCGATGAACAGTCCCTCGATCGCGGTCATGCCCCGATGCTACCCGTGAGCACCGGGGCGTGACCGTGCGCTCGGCTGCCCGGTTCAGGCGTTCCGGGTCCGCAGCCGCAGGCCCAGCAGGTACAGCTCGCACCCGAGGCACAGGCCGAACACCGCGTTGAGGAAGGCCGCGACCAGGGCCAGTGCCGCGGCGACCGGCACCGCGGCACCCACCCCGAGCAGGCCGAGCAGCAGCCCCACCCCCGTGATGACGAGACCGACGAGCTGGGCGAAGCGGGGCGGGCGCGGGTCCTCCAGCTCGGTGGGCGGGGCCAGCCGCGGGCGGACCAGCCGCTGGTAGACCGCGCCCTGCCAGGTGCCCTGCACCCCGCGCACGGTGCCGAGCACGAAACCGGCGACCACGAGGGCCAGCACGACGAGCGCGGCCGTGCCGTGCAGCACGAGGACGGCGACGAGCAGCAGCGCGGTGAGCCCGGCGCCGACGCGCGGGCCACGCGGGT
>NZ_VWSD01000273.1 GCF_009829685.1 Cellulomonas citrea | reverse complement strand
CCTCGGGCGCCGGCTCCGCACCCGTGGCGAGCAGCCCCGCGACCAGGGCCGCGAGCTCCACGTCGTCCGGCGCCCCGCGCACCACCCGGACCTGGGGCGTGCCCTCCTGCGCGCTCACAGCGGGATGTTCCCGTGCTTCTTGGGCGGCAGGGTCGCGCGCTTGGTGCGCAGCAGCCGCAGCGCCCGCACGATCTGCAGCCGGGTCTGCGACGGGCGGATCACCGCGTCGACGTAGCCGCGGTCGGCCGCGTCCCACGGGTTGACGATGGCGTCCTCGTACTCGCCGACGAGGCGCGCACGTTCGGCCTCGACGTCGCCGCCGGCCTTCTCGGTGGCGGCGAGCGCCCCGCGCTGCAAGATGTTGACGGCCCCGCCGGCACCCATCACCGCGATCTGCGCGGTGGGCCACGCCAGGTTGACGTCGGCGCCCAGCTGCTTGGAGCCCATGACGATGTACGCCCCGCCGTACGCCTTGCGCGTGATGACGGTGACCAGCGGCACGGTCGCCTCGGCGTAGGCGTAGATGAGCTTGGCGCCGCGCCGGATGATCCCGTTCCACTCCTGGTCGGTGCCCGGCAGGAAACCCGGCACGTCGACGAAGGTGAGCACCGGGATGTTGAACGCGTCGCAGGTGCGCACGAACCGGGCGGCCTTCTCCGCGGCGTTGATGTCGAGGGTGCCGGCCATCGACAGCGGCTGGTTGGCGACCACGCCGACCGCATGCCCCTCGACGTGCCCGAAGCCGACGACGACGTTGGGCGCGTACAGCGACTGGACCTCGAGCAGCGCGCCGTCGTCCAGCACGTGCTCGACGACGGTCCGCATGTCGTAGGGCTGGGAGTCGGAGTCCGGCACCAGGGTGTCGAGCTCGAGGTCGGCGTCGGTCACGTCCGGATCGGCGTCGGCCGGGTACGACGGCGGGTCGGAGAGGTTGTTGGACGGCAGGAAGCCGAGCAGCGTGCGGACGTAGTCGATCGCGTCGTCCTCGTCGGTCGCGAGGTAGTGCGCGACGCCGGAGCGCACGTTGTGCGTGCTCGCCCCGCCGAGCTCCTCGAAGCCGACGTCCTCCCCGGTGACCGAGCGGATGACGTCGGGGCCGGTGATGAACATGTGCGAGGTCTTGTCGGCCATCACGATGAAGTCGGTGAGCGCGGGGGAGTACACCGCCCCGCCGGCCGACGGTCCCAGGATGAGGCTGATCTGCGGGACCACACCGGACGCCTTGACGTTGCGGGAGAAGATCTCGGCGAACTGGGTGAGGCCGGCGACGCCCTCCTGGATGCGCGCGCCGCCGCCGTCGCTGATGCCCACGAGCGGGGCGCCGGTGCGCAGCGCCAGGTCCATCACCTTGGTGATCTTCTGCCCGTGCACCTCGCCGAGGCTGCCGCCGAAGACGGTGAAGTCCTGGGCGTAGATGCACACCGGTCGCCCGTCCACGGTGCCGTGACCTGCGACGACGCCATCGCCGGGGATCCGCTTGGCGTCCAGGCCGAAGTTGGTGGACCGGTGGCGCACCATCGCGTCGAGCTCGACGAACGAGCCCGGGTCCAGCAGGGACTCGATGCGTTCGCGGGCCGTCTTCTTGCCGCGGGCGTGCTGCTTGGCCGCGGCGGCCTCCTCGGCCGAGGTCGCGGCGGCGGTGCGCGCGTCCAGGTCGGCCAGGCGGGCGGCGGTCGTCCGGGTGGGGTGCGGGCTGCTCACCCGTCGAAGGGTAGGTGCAGCCAGGGGGCGACGTGCGGGCGGGCGGGCACCGTGTCGGGCGGGCCGCTCCGTCGGGTTCCCACAACCCGGCGCCGCGCCGGCCCCGG
>NZ_VWSD01000272.1 GCF_009829685.1 Cellulomonas citrea | reverse complement strand
ACGCCCGGGGCACCGGTCCAGGCGCGGTCCACCTCGCCGTGCTGCACGAGCGGCACCTGGAGCGGCCGCAACCGCTCCGGCGGGGTGCGCCCGACCTGCTGCTGCCAGGCCCGCACTGCGGCGTCGGACCCGGTGACGACGACCTCCTCGACCGCGCGGCCGGTGGCCCCCAGCCCGCGGGCCGCGCCCTTGAGCCCGCCGACGCTGGCCTTGGCCGCCGACACCTTCGCCACCGGCTGCATCGACCCGTCCCGGCCCTCGCGCGCGACGAGCTTGTAGACCATCCCGCAGGTCGGTGCCCCCGAGCCGGTGACCAGGGAGGTCCCCACCCCGTAGGAGTCGACCGGGGCGGCGGCGAGCGCCGCGATCGCGTACTCGTCGAGGTCCGAGGTGACGGTGATGCGGGTGCCGGTCGCACCGGCCGCGTCGAGCTGGGCCCGGACCTCGTGCGCGAGCGAGCCCAGGTCGCCCGAGTCGAGCCGGACGGCGCCCAGGCCGGTGCCGGCGGCCGCCAGGGCACGCTCGACGCCGCGGTGCACGTCGTAGGTGTCGACCAGCAGCGTCGTGCCGGTGCCCTGCGAGCGGACCTGGGAGGCGAAGGCGGCCTCCTCCTCGTCGTGCAGCAGGGTGAAGGCGTGCGCGGCCGTGCCGATGGTGGTGAGCCCGTAGCGGCGGCCGGCCTCGAGGTCCGACGTGCCGGCGAAGCCGCCGATGACGGCCGCCCGGGCGGCGGCGACGGCAGCCTGCTCGTTGGCCCGCCGCGCACCCATCTCCAGGCACGGGCGTCCACCGGCCGCCGACGTCATCCGGGAGGCCGCCGAGGCGACCGCCGAGTCGTAGTTGAGCGCCGAGAGCACGACCGTCTCCAGCAGCACCGCCTCGGCGAAGCTGCCCTCGACGTGCAGCACGGGTGAGCCGGGGAAGAAGACCTCGCCCTCGGCGTAGCCGGTGACGTCGCCGGTGAAGCGGTACCCCGCCAGGTAGTCGAGCGTGGCGGTGTCGACCACCTGCTCAGCGGCGAGCCAGGCGAGCTGGTCCTCGTCGAACCGGAACGCCTCGATGGCCTCGAGCACGCGACCGGTCCCGGCGAGCACGCCGTAGCGGCGGCCCGGCGGCAGCCGCCGGGTGAACACCTCGAAGATCGCGCGGCGCCGGGCCGTGCCGTCGGCGAGCGCGGCCTGCAGCATGGTCAGCTCGTAGCGGTCGGTGAGCAGCGCCGTGCTCGCCGCTGCGACCTGCGAGTTCGTCATGGGTCCAACCTAACCGCGTCGCCCTACAGTGAACGGGTGAGCCAGCTGCCGACCCTCGACCCCCAGGTCACCGAGCAGCCGGACGCCACCACGGGCGCGCCGGACGCCTGGGTGACGATCGTGTGGAACGACCCGGTCAACCTCATGAGCTACGTGACGTACGTGTTCCGCACGTACTTCGGCTACCCGCAGGCGAAGGCCGAGCGCCTCATGCACCAGGTGCACGAGGAGGGGCGGGCGGTGGTCTCGACCGGCAACCGGGAGCGGATGGAGGTCGACGTGCAGGCCATGCACTCCTACGGCCTGTGGGCCACGATGCAGCGGGCCGACGACTGATGCGGGCCTTCCGCGCCGCGCCCGACGGGCTGGAGGCCGTGCTCGAACCCGTCGAGCGCGAGGTGCTGGGCGGTGTCGTCCGCGACGTCCTCGAGCTGCTCCTGGCCGACGGGGACCGGTCGGACGACCAGCTCGACGACGAGCCGGACGAGGACGCCGACGACGACCCGGGTCTGGCCCCGTTCGCGGTGCCGGCCGCCGCGCTGCCGCCGGCCGACCCGGCCCT
>NZ_VWSD01000271.1 GCF_009829685.1 Cellulomonas citrea | reverse complement strand
CCCTCCCAGACGCCGAAGCTGCGCTCGCGCAGCAGCGGGTCGGTGAGCAGCCGGCGCCCGGCAAGGTCGAGGACGACGCTCGCGTGCCCCAGCCAGCGCACGCCGTCGCCGGTCACGGCCGCAGCCCTGCCGCCCGCTGCCAGGCCGCGAGCTGGGCGTGCAGCGCATCGGCGCCCACCAGCCACCGCTCGTCGCCCAGCGGCTCGCGCAGCGCGTCGTCGACCACCCACGACGCCGGGTGCAGCACGAACGCCTCGTTCTGCGGGCCGCCGAGCCCGCCGTGCGACCCCACCTGGCCCTCGAACGCGTGCACATGGCCCCGGGCGCTCACCGACGAGACGAGCAGCAGGTCACCGCTGTGCGGCAGTCGGCCCGCTCGCGCCAGGTCCTGCGCGGCGCGCGGCCCCATCCGCACGAGGGGGTCCTCGCCCTCCACGGCGGCACCCGACTCCAGCGGGTGGACGCCGCGCGCCCCCACCGCCAGCAGGCCCTGCGCGCTGTCGACCACCACCACACCGACCCCGGGACGGGCCGCCAGCCCGGCCACGAGCCCCGGCCAGCGCTCCTGCAGCTCGTCCAGCGCCGGGCGGTGGTCCAGCCGCGGGAACCAGACCATGCCCAGGTTGCCCGACGCGGCGACCACGACGTCGGGCAGGTCGGTGGCGACCGGCGCGCCCTGGCGTCCGGTCCGCTCCGGCCCGACCGCCACCTGGGTCCCGCTCCGCCAGAACGGCGTGAGCAGGGCGTTCACCGGACCCCAGTCCTCGGCGGACTCGGTCTGCACCCCTGCGTCGGGCGGGGCCGACATGAGCGCACGCACCGTGTCGACCAGCCGCCGCCCCTCCACCTGCTCGAACGTCGGCCCGAGCGACTGGCCGTGGTCGGACAGCACCACCACCTGGTAGTCGCGCGGGGCGACCAGCGCCACCCGGGTCAGGGTCGCGAGCACACCGTCGAGACCCTCGACCGCGCGCAGCGCCTCCGGCCGGGTCGGCCCCGCGTGGTGCGCGATCTCGTCGTAGTCGACGAAGTCGACGAACACCGTCGGGTCACCGCGCACCATCGACTCGGCCACGAGCGACGTGGACAGGTCGCGCAGCAGGACGTTGGTGACCGCACGCAGCAGCACGTACCAGCCGCCGCGCCCGATGCGGGGGTGCACCCCGTTCACCCGCTGGCGACGGGCCTGGTAGAGCTCCTTGACGATCTCGCCCATCGACCGGGTCACGGCGCGCATGAGCACGAACGGGCTGGCGAAGAACGGCAGGTAGGCCGCACCCGGACCCAGGTCGGGGCGGGCCCGCGGACCGGGGCGGGTCCGGCTCATCACGAGGTAGGCGCGCGCGGCGTCGCCGGAGAACATGGTCGAGACCGCCGTCCCGCCGTGCGCGAGCAGCCCCTCGCCGTCGGACAGCAGCCGCTCGACCGCAGCGGCGTCGGCCGGGTGGTTGGTGACCACGAGCCGTCCCGCCGTCCGGTCCCACCAGCGGAACGCCGGGATCTGGTCGGCCGCCCCGTGCAGCATCCCGGCCTGCGACGCCGGCGTCGACGACGGCACGCTCGCCCACCACGGGTCGAGCACGTGGGAGCCCTCGGTGAGCCAGCTCAGCAAGGTCGGGGCCAGCCCGGCCTCGATCACCTGGTCGAGCACCGGACGGCTCAGCCCGTCGAGCTGCACGACGAGCAGCCCCGGCTGCCACCGGCACCCACCTGGACCTGACCATGCGCGCCCCCGCTCGCCGTACCCACCTTCGGGCGCCACCCTCACCCAGGCGGCGTGGGCACCGACCCTGGCACAGCACCGACGACGACGCG
>NZ_VWSD01000270.1 GCF_009829685.1 Cellulomonas citrea | reverse complement strand
GCTGCGGCGGGTGGGCGGCCTGGACGAGGTGGGCCGGGCGCTCGGTCTGGACGGCTGAGCCGCCCGGCGCCGGACCGGGCTCAGCGCACGGTCGCGTCCTCCGGTGCGGGCTCGTCGTCCACGGCATCCGTCGACGGGCCGTCCTGCGCCGACGCGTCCGCCGACAAGCCGCCGGCCAGGGCGTACTCCTCCTCGGGCGAGAGCACGAGCCGCGTGCGGCCCCACAGCGCGAACGCCCCCAGGGCCAGGGCGAACACCACCGCGATGGCGATGATCGCCGGGCGGTAGGCGGGGTTGAGCATGACCCCGACGAAGATCGCCAGGGCGAGCAGCCCGGCCACCACAGCACCCGGGATGCCCGTCGGGCTCAGGTACGGACGCTTGGCCCGCGGGTGCTTGACCCGCAGGATCACGTACGACGTCATCTGCAGCAGGTAGGCGATGACCGCGCCCCACACCGCGATGTTGAGCACGATCGACCCGGCCGACGACACGAGGTACTGGATGAGCACGAGCGAGGCGAAGCCGATCACCGCGCCGACCGCGAGCGCCACCCACGGGGTCTTGCGGGCACCGGTGAGCGACAGCGCCTTGGGGTAGTAGCCGGCCCGGGACAGCGAGTAGATGTTGCGGCCGTAGGCGAACATGATCCCCTGCGTCGAGGCGAGCAGGCCGACGAGCGCGAACGCCGACAGCACCGAGGCGATGGCCGAGTTCGGGAACACCGCGCGGAACCCGTCGAGCAGCGGCTCACCCGACCCGGCCAGGGCGGCCGACCCGGTGACGGCGGGGTTGAGGAACACCACGATCAGCCCGGTGACCAGCAGCGTCACCATGCCCCAGAAGCCGGCGCGGGGGATGTCGCGGGTGGGCGAGTGCGCCTCCTCGGCGGCCAGCGGCAGCTCCTCGATGCCGAGGAACAGCCACATGGCGAACGGCAGCGCGAAGAAGACCCCGCCGATGCCGTACGGCAGGAAGGTGCTGGCACCGAACGCGGCGGTCGGCTCGATGTCGGTGAGCGAGCGCAGGTCGAGCGCCGAGGAGCTGAGCGCGACGACCGCGAAGATCGCGATCACCGCGATGGAGATGGCGGACACGACGACGGCGAACTTGAAGGATGCCTCGGCGCCCCACGCGTTGAGCGCGAAGAAGGCGCCGTAGATGATGAGCCACCACGCCCACACCGGCAACGAGATGCCGACGAGGTCCTGGGCGATCGAGTCGGCGTAACCGGCCGAGAAGTACACGACGACGGCGGTGGTCATCACGTACTCGACGGTCTCGGCCAGCCCGGTGACGAACCCGCCCCACGGGCCCATCGCGGCGCGGCCGAACGAGTACGCACCTCCCGTGTGCGGCATCGCGGCCGACATCTCGCCGATGGAGAACAGCATCGTGAAGTACATGACGACGACGAGGCCGGTGGCCACGAGCAGCCCGCCCCAGCCGGCCGCCGCGATGCCGCCGTTCCAGCCGGAGAAGTCGCCGGAGATGACGGCTGCCACGCCGATTCCCCACAGCCCCCAGAAGCCGGCGGAGCGTTGCAGGCCCCGCTTGTCGAAGTAGGTGGCGTCGGGGCGCGCGTACGTCACGCCCGCGACGGAGCTCGAGGTGGTCGTCATGACTGTCCTCCCAGGGATGCGGTGAACCGTGGTGCGGTGGGCACGGTGGCGGTGAGCAGTGCGGTGGTGAGCCGGTTGGTGGTGAGCCGGTTGGCGGTCGGCACCGTGGTGGTCGGCCGGGCGGCGGTCGGCACGGTCGTCGTACGCCGGGTCGCGGTGTGCGCGGTGTGCGCGGTGCCGGGGCGCGGGCGCG
>NZ_VWSD01000026.1 GCF_009829685.1 Cellulomonas citrea | reverse complement strand
GCGGCGAACCCGACGCCCCCGGCGGCCCCCGCACCCGGCCGCGCGGCCGCGTCGTGCCCGGTGACCTGGGCCACCACCCGGGCCCACCGGGTGAGACCGGCCTCCAGCCGGGCCGCATCGGCACCGACGGCACCCTTCTGCGGGCCGTACACCGCGACCGCACCGGACGGGCCGAGCAGCGGGTTGCGCACATCGGCGGCCAGCACCACCTCGACGTGCGCCAGGGCCGGGTGCAACCCGGTCAGGTCGAGGTGCGCGAGGTCCACGAGGGCGCCGCCGCCCGGTGGCAGCTCCCGCCCGTGGGCGTCCGTGAGCACCGCGCCCAGGGCGCTGAGCATGCCGGCACCGCCGTCGCTCGACGCGCTGCCCCCGACCCCGAGCACGAGTCGCGACGCGCCGGCGTCCAGCGCCGCCCGCACCGCGTCACCCAACCCCCGGCTCGACGCGGTGAGCGGCGCCGGCCGACCGCCGGGCAGCCGCAGCAGTCCGCAGGTGCCGGCCAGCTCGACGATCGCCGTGCCACCGTGCACCACGTAGCAGCTGTCCACGCGTTCGCCGGTCGGGCCCGTCACCTGCACCGGGACCGAGGCCAGCCCGGCGGCGCGCAGGGCGTCGAGGGTGCCGTCGCCGCCGTCGGCCACCGGCAGCGTGCGGACCGGGACGTGCGGTGCGACGTCGTGCAGGCCCTGCGCCACGCAGGTCACCACCTCGGTGGCGGACAGGGTGCCCTTGAACGAGTCGCAGGCGACGAGCACGTGCCCGCCGTGCGCCGGTGCGTGCACGCGACCTCCTCGTCCCACGGGTGCCCGGTGCCGGGTTCGAGCCGGGGCCGGTCCCGGCAGCCTAGGGCGCGGGCACGTGCCGTGGTGCGGCCGGGTGGTGCCGCCGGGGTGAGGATGGGACGTCCGGGTCGCCGGACCGACCGCGCACCCGGTGCGCGGTGACCTGCGGGGAGAGGAACTGACCATGGCCGCGCTGCGCGTGCTGTTCATCGGGGGCACCGGCATCATCAGCTCGGCGTGCGCGGCCCTGGCCGTCGAACGCGGCCTCGACCTCACGGTGCTCACCCGTGGGACGGGACGGCGCCCGCTGCCGGCCGGTGCCCGCCCGCTGGTCGCCGATGTGCACGACCCGGCCGCGGTGCGTGCGGCGATCGGCGACCGTGACTTCGACGCCGTCGTCGACTGGGTGGCGTTCACCCCGCAGCACGTGCGCCGCGACGTGGAGCTGTTCACCGGGCGCACCGGGCAGTACGTGTTCATCAGCTCGGCCTCGGCGTACCAGACCCCGCCGGCCCGGCTGCCGATCACCGAGTCGACCCCGTTGCGCAACCCCTGGTGGCAGTACAGCCGGGACAAGATCGCGTGCGAGGACGTGCTCCAGGAGGCCTACCGAGACCACGGGTTCCCGGTGACGGTGGTGCGGCCCTCGCACACCTACGACCGCACGAGCGTCCCGATGGACGGCGGCTGGACGGCCGTCGCGAGGATGCGCGCCGGCAAGGAGGTCGTGGTGCACGGCGACGGGTCGTCGCTGTGGACCCTCACCCACCACACCGACTTCGCCCGGGGGTTCGTCCCGCTGCTGGGCCACCCGCGCACGCTCGGCGAGGCGTTCACCCTCACCTCGCAGGACGTGCTCACCTGGGACCAGATCACCCGGGCGCTCGCCGCCGCCGCGGGCGTCGAGGCGCGCATCGTGCACGTCCCGTCCGACCAGATCGCGGCCCTCGACGCGCGGTGGGGTGCCTCGCTGCTGGGGGACAAGACGTGGTCGTCGGTGTTCGACACCGCCAAGCTGCGTGCCCTGGTGCCGGACTTCGTCGCGACGGTGCCGTTCGAGGTGGGCGCCCGCGAGATCGTCGACTGGCACGACGCCGACCCGGCCCGTCAGGTCGTCGACGCCGAGCACGACCGGCTGCAGGACCTGCTCGTCGAGCGGTTCCGGGCGGGCTGACGTCCTGGCCGGGCGGCCTAGGGCGTGAACGGGCGGCCTACAACGTGAACCTGCCGACCAGCTCCTTGAGCTCGGCCGACATCTGGGCCAGCTCGGCGACGGCCTGCTCCGACTGGACGGCACCCTGCGTCGTCTGCTCGGCGGCGGCGGCCACCCCGGCGATGTTCGAGGCGATCTCGCCCGACCCGGTGGCGGCCTGCGACACCGAACGGTTCATCTCGCCGGTGGTCGAGGTCTGCTGCTCGACCGCCGAGGCGATGGTGAGCTGGTAGTCGTTGATCGAGGCGATGACGGCGCTGATCTCGTCGATCGCGAGGATCGCGTCCTCGCTGTCCTTCTGGATCGCCTGCACCCGTTCGGCGATGTCGCCGGTGGCCCTGGCGGTCTCCTGCGCGAGGTCCTTGACCTCACCGGCGACCACGGCGAAGCCCTTGCCCGCGGCCCCGGCGCGTGCCGCCTCGATGGTGGCGTTGAGCGCCAGCAGGTTGGTCTGCCCGGCGATGGTCGTGATGAGTCGCACGACGTCGCCGATCTCGCGGGAGGACTCCCCGAGGTGGCTCACGGTGGCGTTCGCCCGGGTGGCCGAGTCGACCGCCTGGGTCGCGACCTTGGCGGCGTTGGCGGCGTTGGACGAGATCTCCTGGATCGACGCACCCATCTGCTCCGACCCGGCCGCCACGGTCTGCACGTTGCGCGAGACCTGCTCGGCGGCGGCCGAGACGGCACCGGCCTGGGCAGCGGTCTCGGTGGCGGCGGCCGCGATCTGGCGCGCGACGCTCGACATCTGCCCCGAGGCCTCCGCCAGGCCGCCGGACGAGTGGTCGATGGTGCCGACCGTCTCGCGCAGCGCCGCGACCGCGTGGTCGAGCGCGGCCCCGGTGACCCCCACCTCGTTGGTGGTGCCGACGTCGGCCGTCCGGGTGAGGTCGCCGTGCTCGAGCGCCTCGGCGACCAGGCGGACGCGGGCCACACCGTGCAGCACGCCGCGGGCGACGAGCCAGCCGAGCGCGAGGGCCAGCAGGACGCCGGCGGCGATGACCGCGAGCACCTCGACGAGCGAGCGGTGGTAGCGCTGCTCGGCGACCGCGGCGGCGGCCTGGGCGTCGGACTCCTCGGCCTTCACCATGAGGTCGAGCTGGCTCATCATGTCCTCGATGACCGGCTTGGAGACGGTGTCGCGCACGGTGTTGTAGCGCTCGATGTCGTTGGCCCACGCCGCGGGGAGCAGCTGCTTGTCGCGGATGACGACGAACGTGTCGAGATCGGCCGTGAACGCGGTGAGCGCGGCCTGGCGTTCCGGGTCCAGGCCGGTCGTGCGGTAGGCGTCGAGCGTCGCGCGCAGGTCGGCCTCGTCGGCGTTGGCGGCGTCCTGGTACCTCTGCTCGGTCTGCTGCTCCTGGGAGAGCGCGACGTTCGCGATGTTCATCCGCATCGAGAGCGTCGCGCGGCGCAGCACGGCGGCGTTCTCCAGGCCGATGAAGTTGGCCGCGTACATGGACCGGGCGGACGAGGCCGCGTCACGCAGCGCGGCGGAGCCCACCGCCCCGACGACGACGGAGACGAACGCCCCGACGAGCGCGACGGCGAGCACCTGGGTGCGCACCGAGCGGTTGGCGAACCAGTGGCGGGTGGGACGGGCGGCGGTGGCGTTCACGGGGGCCTCGGAGTCGATGGCGGCGGGGGACTCCCTGCCGTTCGGCCGACGTGAGGTCCGCGCGATGGGCACGTGGTCCTGGGGCCTGCCCGGTGCCCGTGGGAACCTTCCCACGGGCACCGGGCGGCGTGTCGTCGCACCAGGTGGCGGGCCTCCGGCCGATAACCCCAGAACCGGGAAGATTGACCGACTTCACCCGCGGCCCACGTGGCGGCGAGCCCGGATCTCACCCGTTCGGCCCACCGGACGCACCACCCGCCACCGGGGACGCACCGCCTGCAGCCGCGGGCGCACCGGGCACCGCGGGGGACCGTGCGCTCAGGCGACCCGTTCGGCCCCGGCGGCGGCGGGTGCGCGCAGGAACGCGGGCGCCCCCCAGCCGTGCGCGTCGAACGCGTCGCGCACGGCGTCGGTCACCGTGCCCACCGCCTCGGCCGGGACCAGCGCGATGGCCGAGCCGCCGAAACCGCCGCCGGTCATCCGCGCACCGAGCGCACCGGCGGCGCGGGCCGCCTCGACCGTCACGTCGAGCTCGGGGCAGGTGACCTCGTAGTCGTCGCGCAACGACGTGTGGCTCGCGTCCAGCACGGGGCCGATGGCGGCGACCTCACCGGCGGCGAGCAGCGCGACGACCTGCCGCACCCGCTCGATCTCGCTCACCACGTGCCGCACCCGGGCCACGAGCACCGGGTCGGTGAGCTGCGCGAGCGCGCCGTCCAGGTCGTCGACCTCGCGCAGCGTGGGCACGCCGAGCAGGGCCGCGGCACGGTCGCAGTCGGCGCGGCGCGCCGCGTACTGGCCGTCGTTGAGCGTGTGCGGGGCGCGGGTGTCGATCACCAGCAGCTCGAGGCCGTGCGCCGGCAGGTCGAGCGGCACGTGCCGCACCTGCTCGTCGACGAAGTCGATGAGCAGGCCGTGACCGGCACGTGAGCGCAACGACGCCGCCTGGTCCAGACCGCCGGTGGGGGCGTGCGCCACCTCGTTCTCGGCCCGCACGCACAGGCGGGCCAACCGGGCGCGCAGCGCGTCGTCCAGCTCCAGGCCGGCCAGCTCGGCGAGGGCGACCGCGACGGCCCCCTCGATGGCGGCCGAGGAGGACAGCCCGGCCCCGAACGGCACGCACGAGTCGATCGCCGCGTCGAACCCGCCGACCTCGACGCCCTCGTCGGCGAGCACCCAGGCCGGTCCGCCGCTGTAGGCGGCCCAGCCCTCGACCCGGCCGGGGGCCAGGTCGGCGACCGTCCCGGTCCACGGCTCCTCGGGCAGGTGGGCGCTCACCAGCCGGACCTGCCCGTCGGTGCGCGGCCGCACGGCGGCGAAGGTGCGGTGCGGCAGCGCGGTGGGCAGGCACAGCCCGGCGTTGTAGTCGACGTGCTCGCCGATGACGTTGACCCGCCCGGGGGCGGCCCACACCCCCTGCGGCTGCTGGTCGAACGCGCGCGTGAACAGCTCACGGGTGCGGCGGCTGCCCTCGGTGTCCGACCACGGGTCGACGGTCACGGCGCTCATCGGGGAGTCTCCTGCGGGGTGCGGGTGTGCAAGAACGGGAGGTGGACGCGTGCGGCGCAGCTCAGTGCTGGCGCCGCGCGTCCCAGGCGGAGGCGACCATCTGGGTGGGTGTGTGCGTCATCCGCCAGCCCAGGTCACGTGCCGCGAGCTCGCCGGAGGCGACGATCCGGGCCGGGTCGCCCGGCCGGCGGGGGGCCAGCACGGGGGCACGGTCGATGCCGGTGACCTCGGCCACCGTGTCCATGATCTGGCGCACCGACAGCCCGTCGCCGGAGCCGAGGTTGTAGACCGGCTGCAGCGGTGTGCCGGCGCTGAGGGCGGCGGCGGCGGCCACGTGCGCGGCGGCCAGGTCGGCGACGTGCACGTAGTCGCGCACGCAGGTGCCGTCCGGGGTGGGGTAGTCGGTGCCGTTGATCTGCGGGGCGCGCCCGTCCAGCAGCGCGTCGAAGACCAGCGGGAACAGGTTGTGCGGGCTGGTGTCGTAGAGCGCCGGGTCACCCGAGCCCACCACGTTGAAGTACCGCAGCGAGGTGTGCGTGAGGCCGGTGGCCCGCGCCTGGTCGGCGAGCAGCCACTCGCCGATGAGCTTGGACTCGCCGTAGGGCGACTGCGGTGTGGTCGGCGTGGCCTCGGTGACCTGGTCGACGTCGGGCGTGCCGTACACCGCGGCCGACGAGGAGAACACGATCTGGTCCACCCCGGTGCCGGCCATGGCCTCGAGCAGGTGGGCCGTGCCGGTGACGTTCTGCTCGTACGTGTGCAGCGGGCGCTGCACGGACACCCCGGCGTACTTGAACCCCGCCAGGTGGATGACGCCGGTGACGTCGTAGGCGCGCAGCGCGGCCGCCACCCGGTCGGTGGCCAGCACCGACGTCTCGACGAACGGCACGTCGGCCGGCACGAACTCGCGGTGCCCGCTGGACAGGTCGTCGAGCACGACGGTGCCCCATCCTCCGGCCGCCAGGGCGCGCACCACGTGCGAGCCGATGTAGCCGGCGCCGCCGGTGACCAGCCAGGTGCCGTGCGGGTCCGTGCTGCTCGAGGGCATCGTGTCGTCCTTCGTCGTGGGGGTCAGGGCCGGGCCGTGCAGGTGCGACCGTCGGTCGCGCCGAGCATGGCACCGCGGGCTGGGGCGGACCTGGCGGCCCACCGTGCGGTCGGGGTGTGCGGGCCGGTCGGGGCTGCTGCGCGGACCGGGTCGGGTGCCCTCATCGGCCGACCGAGACGGCGGCCCAGGACACCGGCGGCAGCACGAGCCGCAGCACGCCGTCCGGGCCGAGCTCGGCGGCCAGCGGGTGCGGGGCGACCCGGTCCGGGGCCGCGGCGCTGTTGGTCGCCTCGACGTCGTCCTCGTGCAGCAGGTGCGCCTCGAGCACGTGGCTCGCACCCAGCGCCGACAGGTCGACCTCGACGGTGGCCGGCTCGGTGGTCCCGCGGTTGACGAGCAGCACCGTGGCGGTGCCCTGCTCCTCGTCCCAGGTGACCACCGAGTCGACGGCGCTCACCTCGCCGAACCGTGCGGTGGGCGTGCTGGGGGCGTCGGTGCGGGTGCGCAGCACGACGCCGCCGGTCAGCCGCGCGGTGAGCGCGAACGGGTGGAAGGTCGCCTGCCGCCAGGCCGGCCCGCCGGGCTCGGTGCGGATCGGGGCGATCACGTTGACCAGCTGGGCCAGGCTCGCGGCGTGCACCCGGTCGGCGTGCCGCAGCAGCGTGATGAGCAGGCTGCCGACCACGACCGCGTCCGCGGCCCGGTAGTCGTCCTCGATGAGGTGCGGGGCGGCCGGCCAGGGGCGGGGGACGGCCGGTTCGGCGGCGATGGCGGCCTGCTCGGCGGCGTTGAACTCGCTCTGCCGCCACACGTTCCACTCGTCGAAGGACAGGTGCACCTGGTGGTCGGAGTCGCGGCCGACGTAGTCGACGGTGGCCACGACGGTGTCGATGAAGTGGTCCATGTCGCGCCCGCTGGCCAGGAAGGACGCCAGGTCGTCGCCGCGCTGCTCGTAGTAGGCGTGCAGCGAGATGAGGTCGACGTGCTCCCAGCTGCGCTCCAGCACGGTGCGCTCCCAGCTGCCGAAGGTCGGCATCTGGGCGTTGGACGAGCCGCAGGCGACCAGCTCGAGCCCGGAGTCGGCACGCTTCATGGCGGCGGCGGTGCGGGCGGCGAGGGTGCCGTAGTCCTCGGCGCTCAGGTGCCCGACCTGCCAGGGGCCGTCCATCTCGTTGCCGAGGCACCAGATGCGCACGTCGTGCGGCTCCGGCGCCCCGTTGGCCACGCGCTGGTCGGCGAGCGTGGTGCCGGCCTCGCCGTTGGTGTACTCGAGCAGGTCGAGCGCCTCGAGCACACCGCGGGTGCCGAGGTTGACGGCGAGCATGAGCTCGAGGCCGTTCGCCCGGGCCCAGGCGGCGAACTCGTCGAGACCCACCTCGTTGGTCTCGATGCTGTGCCACGCCACGTCGCGGCGCACCGGGCGCTGCTCGCGCGGGCCGACGCCGTCCTCCCAGCGGTAGCCGGAGACGAAGTTGCCGCCCGGGTAGCGCACCGTCGTGACGCCGAGCTCGCGGACCAGGTCGGCGACGTCGCGGCGGAACCCGTGCTCGTCGGCGGTGGGGTGGCCGGGCTCGTAGATGCCGCCGTAGACGGACCGACCCATGTGCTCGACGAACGAGCCGAACAGCCGGCGGTGCACCGGCGCGATCGTGTCCTGGGGCGCGACGGTGACGGACGTGCGGCGCATGGTGCTCCTCAGTGGCGGGGCGCGGGGGTGCGGGGGGTGTACGGCGCGGTGCTGGCCCGCACCACGAACCGGGTGGGCACCTCGACGTGGTGCGGGGGCTGCTCCCGCTCGCCGCGCACCCGGTCGAGCACCATGGTGACCAGCTCGGCGCCGATGCGGCCGAAGTCCTGGTGGACGGTGGTGAGCGGGGGCCACAGGTACTCGGCGACGGGGATGTCGTCGAAGCCGACGACGCTGACCTCGCCCGGGACCGCGACGTCCTGCTCGTGCAGCGAGCGCATGAGCCCGGCGGCCATCTCGTCGTTGGCGCAGAACACGGCGGTGACCTCGGGGTCGGCGGCGACCCGGGCGCCGGCCTCGTACCCGGACTGCAGGGTCCAGTCGCCCTGCCAGGGGGCCGGCACCGGGCGCCCGGCGGCGCGCAGCGTGTCGCGCCAGGTCTCCTGACGCACGACGGCGGGGGAGGAGTCGGCGGGGCCGGCCAGGTGGTGCACGGTGGGGTGGCCGAGGTCGAGCAGGTGCTGCACGGCGGCCCGGGTGCCGGCGACCTGGTCGGAGCTCACGGCGGCGTGCCGGCCCAGCAGGCTGGAGTCGGAGACGACGACGGGCAGCCGGGGCGGCAGCGCGAGGATCGCCGGGGTGGTGGTCTCGGCGCGGATGATGATGAGCCCGTCGATGGCCTGGTGGCTCAGCCGCCGGGCGGCGGCGGTGACCTCGTCGGACGTGGGTGCGGTGACGTCGACGAGCGAGACGGTGTAGCCCTGGGCGCGGGCGGCCTCGACAACGCCTTCGACGGTGCGCGACTCGCCGGTGCGCGCCAGTCGGTGGGCGACGAGGCCGATCGCGCCGAAGGAGCCGGAGCGCAGCGCCCGGGCCGCGTTGTTGGGGGCGTAGCCGAGCTTGTCCATGGCGGCCTGGACGCGTTGCCGGGTGTCCGGGCGCACCGAGTCCGAACCGTTGGCCACGCGTGAGACCGTGATGGGCGCGACGCCGGCGAGCCGTGCGACATCGGCGATCGAGGCGCGACTGGCGGAGGGCCCGGGCGACGTCGACGGGGTGTGGCCAGCGGTGGACATGGCAGGAGTGTAGCCATGGTGACGTCACCACGCAGGAACCGTCTCAGGCCTCACCCAGGGGGCCGTGATCCAACCGTGACCTGCTCGAGATTGACGATGACAACGTCACCATCTAGCGTTCCGGTTACCGCTGGTAACGTCACCATCGGCGATCAGCTCGCAGGGAGACAACGGTGTCCGCACTCGCTACGACCGTCCGACCGAGACGGCGATCCTTCGTCGGCCTCGGCTTCGTCGCACCATTCCTCGCGGTGTTCGCGTTCGTGCTCGTCATCCCCGTCGGCTACTCCCTCTACCTGTCGCTCTTCCAGGACAAGCTCATCGGGGGTCGCAGCTTCGTCGGGCTCGACAACTTCACGCGCCTGTTCGCCGACCCGAAGTTCTGGGACGGCCTCGGCCGCGTCTCGCTCTTCCTCGCCGTCCAGGTGCCGGTGATGCTCGGGCTGGCCCTCGTGGCCGCCCTGGCCATCGACTCCGGCCGGCTGCGCGGGGCGTCCTTCTTCCGGATCTCGGTCTTCCTGCCCTACGCGGTGCCCGGCGTCGTCGCCGTGCTCATGTGGGGGTTCATGTACGGCGACCAGTTCGGCCTCGCCGCCAACATCAACTCGCTCATCGGCTCCCACGTGCTCCAGCCGCTGACCCCCAAGTGGATCCTGCTGGCCATCGGCAACATCGTGACCTGGGAGTTCGTCGGCTACAACATGCTGATCTTCTACTCCGCGCTGCGCTCGGTGCCCGGTGAGCTCTACGAGGCCGCCGCGATCGACGGCGCCGGGTCCTGGCGGGTGGTCTTCTCGATCAAGCTGCCGGCGCTGCGCCAGGCGATCGTCATCGCCACCATCTTCTCGATCATCGGCTCCTTCCAGCTGTTCAACGAGCCGAACATCCTGCGCACCCTCATCCCGTCGGTCATCTCGACCTACTTCACGCCCAACATGTACGCGTTCAACCTGTCCTTCGCGGGCCAGCAGTACACGTACGCGGCGACGCTGGCGATCGTCATGGGTGTGTTCACCGCCGTGATCGCCTACGTCGTCCAGCTCCGCGGCAGCCGGGAGGCGAACCGATGACCACCATGAACCGCACCCCCCGCACCCGCGGCACGCGGACCACCTCGCACGGCCCCTTCGGCGGCCCGTCCACCCGGCTCACCCTCGTCATGGTGCTGTTCGCGCTGTACGCGCTGCTGCCCCTGGCCTGGCTGGTCATCAACGCCAGCAAGACCCAGCCGGCGCTGTTCAGCTCGTTCGGGCTGTGGTTCTCCGGACCGTTCGCCCTCATCGACAACATCACGCAGGTGTTCGCCTACGACGACGGCATCTACCTGCGCTGGCTCGGCAACACGCTGCTGTACGTCGTGCTCGGGGCCGGCGGTGCCACCGCGCTGGCGACGCTGGCCGGCTACGGGCTCGCCAAGTACGAGTTCCCGGGCAAGCGGGCCGTGTGGGCCGTCGTGCTCGGCGCCATCGCGATCCCCGGGACGGCGCTCGCGGTGCCGACCTTCCTCATGTTCAGCCAGCTGCACCTCACCAACACGATCTGGGCGATCGTCGTGCCCTCGCTGGTCTCGCCGTTCGGGCTCTACCTCATCTGGGTCTACGCGCTGGACGCGGTGCCCAACGAGATCCTCGAGGCCGCCCGCATCGACGGCGCCGGCGAGCTGCGCACCTTCGCCACCATCGGCGTGCGGCTGCTCACCCCGGGCATCGTCACGGTGCTGCTGTTCGCCGTGGTCGCCACCTGGAACAACTACTTCCTGCCGCTCATCATGCTCAACGACCCGAAGCTGTTCCCGCTGACCATCGGTCTGCAGCAGTGGAACCTCAAGGCGACCGGCGTCTCGGCGAGCCCCATCTACAACCTGGTGATCGCCGGCTCTCTGCTGGCCATCGTGCCGATCATCGCCGTCTTCCTCTCGCTCCAGCGGTACTGGCAGTCCGGCCTGGCCGCCGGGAGCGTCAAGGCCTGAGGCCTGCCCCGAGCTATCTGACCCGCTTCACCAGCACGACCCTGCCCACGATGAAGTGAAAGGAACGCACATGTCCACACCTGTCCGGCATCGCGCCCGTGCAGTCGCCGCGCTCGCGGTGGGTGCACTGGTCTCGGTGTCCCTCGCAGCCTGCTCCTCGTCCAGCTCCTCGAGCGGCTCCTCCTCGGACGCCTCCGCCGGGGCCGCCTCGCTCGACGCGGCGCTGGCCGCCGGTGGCGAGATCACCTACTGGACCTGGACGCCGTCGGCCAAGGACCAGGTCGCCGCGTTCGAGAAGGCGTACCCGAAGGTCAAGGTCAACCTCGTCGACACCGGCGGTGCGGGCGACAACAACACCAAGCTGCAGAACGCCATCAAGGCCGGCAGCGGTGCGCCCGACGTCGTGCAGATCGAGTACCAGTCCCTGCCGCAGTTCGTGCTGCCGGGCAACCTGCTCGACCTCACCCCGTACGGGATCGGTGACCTGCAGTCGAAGTACAGCGCCTCGACCTGGGGTGCGGTCGCCCAGAACAAGGGCATCTGGGCCCTGCCGCAGGACTCCGGCCCGATGGTGATGTTCTACAACAAGACCGTCTTCGACAAGTACGGCCTCACGGTCCCGACCACGTGGGACGAGTACATCGCCCAGGCCAAGAAGCTGCACGCGGCCGACCCGACGAAGTTCTTCGCCAACGACCCGGGCGACGCCGGCTACACGACGTCGATGATCTGGCAGGCCGGCGGCCACCCGTTCGTCGCCGACGGCCAGAACGTCAAGATCAACCTGCAGGACTCCGGCTCCACGAAGTGGGCCGACATGTGGAACCAGCTCAACGAGGCCGGTCTGCTCGGTGCGATCCCCGGCTGGAGCGACCAGTGGTTCCAGGGCCTGGGTGACGGCACCATCGCCACCCTCGTGACCGGTGGCTGGATGCCCGGTGTGCTCGAGGCCTCCGTGCCGTCGGGCTCGGGTCAGTGGCGGGTCGCCCCGATGCCGACCTACGACGCGAACAACCTGGTCACCGCCGAGAACGGTGGGTCGTCCGAGGCCGTCGTCAAGCAGTCGGCGAACCCGGCCCTGGCCGCGGCGTTCCTGCGCTGGCTGAACTCCGACCCGGAGTCGATCAAGATCTTCCTCGCCTCGGGCGGCTTCCCGTCGACCACGGCGGACCTGGAGTCCAGCGACTTCCTCAACAAGGAGTCGGCGTACTTCGGCGGCCAGAAGATCAACCAGGTCATCGTCGACTCGTCCAAGCACGTCGCCAGCGGCTGGCAGTACCTGCCGTGGCAGTCGTACGCGAACAGCATCTTCTCCGACACCGTCGGGAAGTCGTTCCTCAACCACACGGACATCAACGAGGGCCTCAAGGCCTGGCAGGAGCAGAACGTCTCCTACGGCCAGGAGCAGGGCTTCACGGTCTCGACCAACTGACCGTCGTCCCACGGCGGGTGGGGCCGGCCGCGACGCCGGCCCCACCCCCCGAGACCTCCAGGAGCACTGCGTGACCACCACTCGCCGCACGGCCCGTGCCGTGCCCCGTCCGGACAGGGACCTGCGGCCATGAGCACCTTCAGCATCGGTGAGCGCGACTTCCTGGCCGACGGGCGCCCGGTGCGGCTGCTGTCCGGCTCCCTGCACTACCCGCGGATCCACCCCGGTGCGTGGCGGGACCGCATCGTCAAGGCCCGCCAGCTGGGCCTCAACACCATCGAGACCTACGTGTTCTGGAACGAGCACGCACCCCGCCCCGGCACCTTCGACACCCAGGGCCGCCTCGACCTGGTCCGCTTCCTGCAGATCGTGGCCGAGGAGGGCATGTGGGCGATCGTCCGCCCCGGCCCCTACGTGTGCGCCGAGTGGGACAACGGGGGACTGCCGGCCTGGCTGACCAGCGACCCGCGGGTCGGGCTGCGCCGGGCCGAGCCGCACTACCTGACCGCCGTCGACGACTACCTGCGCACCGTCTACGAGCTCGTCGCGCCGCTGCAGGTGGACCGCGGCGGGCCCGTGGCGCTCGTCCAGGTGGAGAACGAGTACGGCGCCTACGGCGGCGACCAGGAGTACCTGCGTCACCTCGTGGACCTCACGCGCGAGTGCGGGATCACGGTCCCGCTCACCACCGTCGACCAGCCGGAGCCGGCGATGCTGACCCGCGGGTCGCTCCCCGAGCTGCTGCGCACCGGCTCCTTCGGCACCCGGGCCACCGAACGGCTCGCCACGCTGCGCGCCCACCAGCCCACCGGACCGCTCATGTGCAGCGAGTTCTGGTGCGGGTGGTTCGACCACTGGGGTGCGCAGCACCACGTCACCGACGTCGAGACCTCGGCCCGTGAGCTGGACGACCTGCTCGCGGCGGGTGCCTCGGTGAACATCTACATGCTGCACGGGGGCACGAGCTTCGGTCTCACCTCCGGTGCCAACGACAAGGGCGTCTACCAGCCCACCGTCACCTCCTACGACTACGACGCCCCGCTCGACGAGGCCGGCCGACCGACCGCCAAGTACTGGAGGTTCCGCGAGGTGATCAGCCGCTACACCGAGCTCGGGGACGACATCCCCGCCCCGGCCGCCCCGGCCCCGACCTTCGAGGTCCTGCTGTCGCCGGCCGTCGGGCTGCGCGACGCGGCCGAGGCCGCGGGCACCTGGTCCGTGCACGACGGCGACCGCACCGCACCGCCGACCCTCGACGAGCTGGAGCACTGGCGCGGCATGGTGCTGCAGCGTGCCCTGCTGCCGGAGTCCGACGTGCCGCGGGTGCTCACGGTCGGCGAGGTCCGCGACCGGGTCGCCGTGTGGTTCGGCGGCAGCCAGGTGGGGGTGCTCGCCCGTGACCACCACGACCGGGCGCTCGTGCTGCCGGCCGGCGGCGGCGAGCTGCTGCTGCTGGTCGAGGACCAGGGCCGGGTCAACTACGGGCCGCGGCTCGGTGAGCCCAAGGGCGTCATCGGGCCGGTGAGCCTGGACGGTGAGCCGGTCACCGGCTGGTCCTCGCTCGTCGTCGACCACGACCTGCTGGCCGCCCGCGTGCTGGAGGGGCCCGGTGCGGGTGCTGTCCCGGGCGTGCCGTCCGCCGCGATGCTCGCCGGGCCGGTGCTGGCCCGGGCCCGGTTCGACCTCGACGAGCCGAGCGACCTGTTCCTCGACACCCGGGACTGGGGCCGCGGGATGGCGTGGGTGAACGGCTGGCCGCTCGGCCGGTACTGGTCGCGCGGCCCGCAGCACACGCTCTACGTGCCCGGCCCGGCGACCCGCGCGGGCAGCAACGACCTCGTGGTCCTGGAGACCACGGCGGCACGACCGGTGGCCCGGTTCGTGGCGCACCCCGACCTCGGTCACACCGAGGTGTGAGCTGAACAGGAGCACGCCCATGACGCAGTGGCCCGACCGGATGTTGTTCGGCGGTGACTACAACCCCGAGCAGTGGCCGTCGTCCGTGTGGGACGAGGACGTGCAGCTCATGCAGCGGGCCGGCGTCACGACCGCGACCGTCGGGGTGTTCTCCTGGGGCCGGCTGGAGCCGGAGCCGGGGCACTACGACTTCGGCTGGCTGGACGACGTGCTCGACCGGCTGCACGCCGGCGGTGTGCAGGTGCTGCTCGCCACGGCCACGGCCTCGCCGCCGGCCTGGCTGGGCCGGCTCGACCCGGGCTCGCAGCCGGTGACGGCCGACGGGGTGCGGCTGGGGTTCGGCTCGCGCCAGTCCTACAGCCCGTCGTCGGCGACCTACCGCACGCATGCGTTGCGGCTGGTCACCGAGCTGGCGTTGCGCTACGGCCGGCACCCCGCGGTGGTGGCCTGGCACGTGAACAACGAGTACGGCTGCCACGTGCCGTCCTCCTACGACGAGGAGTCGGCGCAGGCGTTCCGCACGTGGCTCACGGCGCGCTACGGCACGGTGGCCGAGCTCAACCGGGCGTGGGGCACCGCGTTCTGGTCGCAGACCTACCAGGGGTTCGACCAGGTGGACCCGCCGCGTGCGGCGCCGACCTTCCTCAACCCGACCCAGCAGCTGGACTGGGCGCGGTTCAGCTCGGACGCGCTGCTGGCGCTGCACCGGGCCGAGGTCCAGGTGCTGCGTGAGCTCACCCCCGAGCTGCCGGTGACCACCAACTTCATGGGCTTCTTCAAGCACGCCGACTACTGGGCGTGGGCGCCGCACGTCGACGTCGTCTCGGACGACGCGTACCCCGACCCGGCCGACCCGGACGCCTACGTGCGGCTCGCGGCCTCCCGCGACCTCATGCGCTCGCTGCGCGGCGGGCAGCCGTGGCTGCTCATGGAGCAGGCACCCAGCGCGGTCAACTGGCGCCCGCTCAACGCGCCCAAGCCCGCCGGGCTGCACCGGGTGCACTCGTTGCAGGCGGTCGCCCGCGGTGCCGACGGGGTGCTGCACTTCCAGTGGCGGCAGTCCGCGGCCGGGGCCGAGAAGTTCCACTCGGCGCTGGTGCCGCACGCCGGCCCCGACACCCGGGTCTACGCCGAGGCGTGCGCGCTGGGCGGCGAGCTGGCGCAGCTGTCCGGGCAGGTCGCGGGCACCCGGGTGCCCGCCAGGGTCGCGGTGCTGTTCGACTGGGAGTCCTGGTGGGCCGTCGAGCAGGAGGCCACGCCGACCACCGTCGACTACGTGGCGACCGTGCTCGACTGGTACGCGCCGTTCCTGCGCCGCGGTGCGAGCGTCGACCTCGTGCACCCCTCGTCCGACCTGTCGGGCTACGGCCTCGTGGTGGCGCCCGCGACGCATGTGCTGTCGCAGGAGGACCTCACCCGCCTGGACGCCTATGTGCGCGACGGCGGGCACCTCGTGGTGACGTACCTGTCGGGCATCCTCGACCGGGACCTGCACGTGTGGCTCGGCGGCTACCTGGGCCCGCTGCGCGCCTCGCTCGGGCTGCGCATCACCGAGCTGGCCGCGGCCGCCACGCCGCTCACCCTGGCCGGTGGGCTGCCCGGTGCGGCGAGCACCTGGCAGGACGTGGTCGAGGTCGCCGGCCCCGACGTGGAGGTGGTCGCCACCTTCGCCGACGGTCATGCGGCCGGCGGTCCGGCGGTCACCCGGCACCCGTACGGTGCCGGGGTGGCCTGGTACGTCGCGACCGCACCCGAGGCGGCGGTGCTCGACGAGCTGGCCGGTCGCTGGTTGGCCGAGGCGGGGGTCGAGGCCCTGCTCACCGCTCCGGTCGCCGGGGTCGAGGCGGTGCGCCGCGGCGACCGTCTCTTCGTGCTCAACCACACGGGCGCATCAGTGCAGGTGCCGCTGGTCGGGGGAGCGGTGCAGCTGGCGCCGTACGAGGTGCTGGTGCGCGAGGCCTGACCCGCACGGCCTCGCGCACCTGACCCCGTCCCGGCGGCCTCGCCCGGACCGGGTCGCGCGGGTGTGGTGCGTGACCTGTCCGGTCACGCACCACGCCCCGACGCTCAGCGGGTGAAGGTCCCGACCAGGGCGGTGAGCTCGGCCGACATCCGGGCCAGCTCGCCCGCGGCCTGCTGGGACTGCGCGGCGCCGCGGGTGGTCTGGTCGGCGGCGCCGGCCACCCCGAGGATGGACTGCGCGATCTCCCCGGACCCGGCGGCCGCCTCGTTCACCGAGCGGTTGACCTCGGACGTCGTGGTGGTCTGCTCCTCGACGGCCGAGGCGATGGTGAGCTGGTAGTCGTTGATGCTGGTGATGACGGTCGCGATCTCGCCGATCGCCCCGACCGCCGACTCGGTGTCGTCCTGGATCGCCTGCACCCGGGAGGAGATGTCGCCGGTGGCCTTGGCGGTCTCCTGGGCGAGCTCCTTGACCTCACCGGCGACGACCGCGAAGCCCTTGCCGGCCTCACCGGCCCGTGCGGCCTCGATGGTCGCGTTGAGCGCCAGCAGGTTGGTCTGCTCGGCGATCTGGGTGATGAGCTTGACGACGTTGCCGATCTCGCGGGAGGAGTCCCCGAGCCGGGCGACGGTGCTCCCGGCGGTGTCGGCCGCGGCGACGGCCTGGGCGGCGACCCGGGCGGCATCGTTGGCGTTGCGGGCGATCTCGGAGATCGAGGCCCCCATCTGCTCCGACCCGGCCGCGACGCCCTGGATCGAGCGCGAGACCTGCTCGGCGGCGGCCGAGACCATCCCGGCCTGGGTCGCCGTCTCCTCGGCGGCCGACGAGATCTGCTGCGAGGAGGCGGACATCTCCTCGGCGGCGGCGGCCAGCGCGGTCGCGGAGTCGTCGATGGTGCCGACCGAGTTGCGCAGGTGCACCACCGCCTGGTCGAGCGCCTGGGCCGTGGCCCCGACCTCGTTGGTGCTGGTCAGCCCGGCCTGCTCACGCAGGTCACCGCGTGAGAGCGCCTCGGCGACCCGGCGCACCTTGGCCATGCCGCCGACGATCGAGCCGGCGACCAGGGTCCCGAGCAGGAGGGCGAGGGCCACCCCGACGACGGTGACGACGATGACGACGGTCCGGCTGCGGTGGTACGCGGCGGTCGCCTCGTCGGCGCTCGCCTTGGACTGCGCCTCCACGCTGCTCACCAGCGTGGTGACCGAGGTCATCATCTGCTGCACGAACGGGGCGGCCTCGGCGCGGGTGGTGAGGAACGCGGCGACGTCGTGCGCCCGGGCCGCCGGCAGCACCTGGTTCGCGCGCAGCGTGCGGTACTGGGTGAGCGCCTCCGTGAAGTCGTTGAGTGCCGCGCGCTGGTCGTCGGTCATCGTCCTGGTCTGGTAGTCGGCGAGCGCCTTGTCCAGGTCGGCGTCGGCGGTGGTGATGTCCTTCTCGTAGGAGGCGGTGCTCTCGGCATCGGCGGAGATCGTCTCCATCGCAAGGGCGAGTCGTGCCTCGACCACCGCGCGCTTGAGGGTGGCGGCGTTCTCCAGGGACAGGAAGCCTTGGGAGTACATGTTCTGCGCGTCGGCGCTGGTGCTGCTGAGGGCCTGCAGCCCGAGCAGCCCGATGGTGACGGCGACGACGGCGGCGATGCCGACGGCGACGAGCACCTGGATGCGGACGCCGAGGTTGGCGACCAGAGATCTTGCGGAGCGGGGGGACTGGCGTGCGGTCATCGGAGGTCTCCAGATCTGGTGGGGGCGGCCTACTCATCGAGCGCGGAACCAGGCGGATCCGGGACGTACGTCCCCTGGCGTTTGGCGGGTGACTCCCTCCTTCGACCACGCCGGCGGGGCACCAGATGCGGGCGCGGCGCTGTGATCTGCGAAAACACTGCAGTTCTCGCCTTCCGTGGCTCCCTGGCGGGTGGTGCGCACGGGATGTCGAAAAAGCAAATAGGTCACCCGTCTTGATGAACCCGGAACCACCCGTCCGGGGGAACGAAAAACGGAGCGCACCCCCGAGCGCCGGTCCCGTCGACCTCACGAGTAGGCTCCCGGCCGTGCTGCGACGCCGTGTGGACCTCGCCGGGAACCGCCGCGCGGACCAGGACCGGCAGCCCGTCGGACCGGTCCGATGACGGCCGCCGGTGAGGGCGCGCCCGGCCGCCCGACGGACACCGAGGCTGCTGCGGGTCGCACGAGCGCCCGGCCGCCGTCGATGGCCGATGTCGCCCAGCTGGCCGGTGTCTCGCACCAGACCGTCTCGCGGGTGGTGAACGACCACCCCTCGGTGCTGCCGGCGACCCGGGAGCGGGTGCTGGCCGCGATCGCCCGGCTCGGGTACCGGCGCAACGACGCCGCGCGGGCCCTCGTCACCCGTCGGTCGGGGGTGCTCGGGGTGCTCACGCCCGGGGGCACCGCGTACGGCCCGACGAGCACGTTCCTGGCGCTGGAGGACGCGGCGCGGGAGGCCGGCTACGTGCTGGTCGTCGGCACCCTGCGGCTGCCGCACGAGGACTCCACGGCGGCCGCGCTCAACCGCTTCCTGGGCCTGGGGGTCGAGGGGATCGCGGTCATCGCGCCGACCGAGCAGGTGCTGCGGGTGGTGGGCGAGATCGACGCCCCGGTGCCGGTCGTCATGCTCTCGTCGGCCACCCGGCTGCCCGACCGGCGCCTCGTGGGCGGTGTCGCGGTGGCCCAGCGGGAGGGCGCCGCTGCGGCGACCCGGCACCTGCTCGCGGGCGGGGCGAGCGAGGTGCTGCACGTCGCGGGCCCGCAGGACTGGTTCGACGCGCAGGAGCGGGTGCGCGGCTGGCGGGAGGCCTGCCAGGCTGCAGGAGTCTCGGTCCCGGCCCCGGTGGAGACCGGCTGGTCGGCGCGGGACGGCTACCAGGTGGGGCTGCGGCTGGTGCGCGAGGGGCTGCCGCCGGCGGTGTTCGCGGCCAACGACCAGCTCGCGCTGGGGCTGATGCACGCGTGGCGCGAGCACGGTGTGCGGGTGCCCGACGACGTGCTGCTCGTCGGGTTCGACGACGAACCGGGTGCCGCGCACTACGCCCCACCGCTGACGACGGTGCGCCAGGACTTCGCCGGGCTGGGTGCCGCGGCCATGCGGTACCTGGCCGAGGCGCTCGAGGGGCGCCCCACGCGGCGTCGTGCGCTGGCCGCCGAGCTGGTCGTGCGGTCGAGCTCCGTCCGGGGCTGAGCCGGCCCTCGCATCGCACCGCCGGGGTCGCCGGCTGCCCCACCGCGGTTCCTGGCCGCGTCGCCGGGGTCCGCACGTAGGTCCATGGGGTTCCCGACCGCGCCATGTGAGCGATAACATGGCCTCCGTCGACAGCTGAGGGCGACGCAACGACGCGCATCTGGAGCCGGGAATGACGACTGACCGCACGCCGCAGGACGCAGCCACCGTGATCGCGCAGGGGCGAGCCGTGCTCGGCATCGAGCTCGGCTCGACCCGCATCAAGGCCAGCCTCGTGGACCCGTCCGGGGTCGCCCTGGCCGCCGGCAGCCACGAGTGGGAGAACCAGTTCGTCGACCGCCGCTGGACGTACTCGCTCGACGCCGTCTGGGCCGGGCTGCAGGCCTGCGTCGCGGCGATGAGCGACGACGCGCAGGCCCGGTACGGCGTGCGCCCGACCACGCTGGGCGCCCTCGGCGTCTCGGCGATGATGCACGGCTACCTGGCCTTCGACGCCGACGACGAGCTGCTCGTGCCGTTCCGCACCTGGCGCAACACGAGCACCGGCGCCGCCTCGCAGGAGCTGTCCGCGCTGCTCGACTACACGATCCCGCTGCGCTGGTCGGCGGCCCACCTCTACCAGGCGGTGCTCGACGACGAGCCGCACGTCGAGCGCCTCGCCTTCGTCACGACGCTCGCCGGGTACGTGCACTGGCGGCTCACCGGCGCCAAGGTGCTCGGCGTCGGGGACGCCTCGGGCATGTTCCCCGTCGACCCGACGACCCGTGACTACGACGCGGCCCGGCTGGCGAAGGCCGACGAGCTGCTCGGTGCCCGCCGGCCCGGTCTGCGGCTGTCCGCGCTGCTGCCGCAGGTGCTCGTCGCCGGTCAGGAGGCCGGCCGGCTCACCCCGGAGGGGGCGGCGCTGCTCGACCCCACCGGCGCCCTGCGCCCCGGTGCCCCGCTGTGCCCGCCCGAGGGCGACGCCGGGACCGGCATGGTCGCGACCAACGCCGTGGCACCGCGCACCGGCAACGTGAGCGTCGGCACGTCGATCTTCGCCATGGTGGTGCTCGAGCACGAGCTGTCCCGCGCCTACCCGGAGATCGACCTGGTCACCACCCCGGTCGGCGACCTCGTGGCGATGGTGCACTGCAACAACGGTGCGAGCGAGCTCGGTGCCTGGGCCGAGGTGTTCGGCCAGTTCGCCACCGCGCTCGGCGCCCCGGCGGACCCGGACGCGGTGTTCGCGGCGCTGCTCGGTGCGGCTCTGGCGGGCGAGGCCGACGGCGGCGGGCTGCTGGCCTACAACTACCTGTCCGGCGAACCGGTGACCGGGTTGGACGAGGGGCGGCCGCTGTTCGTCCGCACGCCCGACAGCCGGCTCACGCTGGCCAACTTCGTGCGCACCCAGGTGTACGGCGCCTTCGGCACCCTGAGCCTGGGCATGCGCACCCTCGCGCAGGAGGGCGTGCGGCTGGAGGCGATGCTCGCGCACGGCGGGCTGTTCCGCACCGCCGGTGTGGCCCAGCGTCTGCTGGCCGCCGCGCTGCGCACCCCGGTGGCCGTGGGCAGCGGGGCGGGTGAGGGCGGGCCGTGGGGCATCGCCGTGCTGGCCGCCTACCTGCGGGTCGCCGACGAGGTGGACCTCGGCACCTGGCTGAGCACCGTCGTGTTCGCCGGGGCGCAGACCGTCGTGGCCGCACCCGACCCGGGTGACCAGGCCGGGTTCGACGCCTGGCTGGAGCGCTACGAGGCCGGGCTGGCCGTCGAGCGGGCGGCCACGCAGGCGCTCTAGCGACCCGCACGGCACGAGCCGCCCGCGCGGCGGGCCATCGAGCCGAACGACGCAGCAGCGAGGACGACCCGGCACCACGAGCTGCCGGAGGAGGAGAGGGACGGATGACGACGACCTGGGACGACCTGCCGCGCCGGGTGCGCGACGAGGTCGCACGCACCCGGGAGGTGGTGGCCCGGCTGCACGCCGAGCTGCCGCGCTGGGAGCTGGTGGTGTGGACCGCCGGGAACGTCTCGCAGCGCGTCGTGGTCGACCCCGACCGCGGGCCGGGCCCCGACGACCTGCTCGTCATCAAGCCGTCCGGCGTCACCTACGACGAGCTCACCACCGAGGCGATGGTGGTCACCGACCTGACCGGGGCGCTCGTGCACGGCGACCGCTCGCCGTCGTCGGACACCGCGGCGCACGCCTACGTGTACGCCCACATGCCGGCCGTCGGCGGTGTGGTGCACACGCACTCCACCTACGCGACGGCCTGGGCCGCCCGGCGCGAGCCCGTGCCGTGCGTGCTCACGATGATGGCCGACGAGTTCGGCGGGCCGATCCCCATCGGACCGTTCGCGCTCATCGGGGACGACTCGATCGGCCAGGGCATCGTGTCCACCCTCGGCGGCGGACGCAGTCGCGCGGTGCTCATGGCCAACCACGGCCCGTTCACCATCGGCCGCGACGCCAAGGACGCGGTCAAGGCCGCCGTCATGGTCGAGGAGGTCGCCCGCACGGTGCACATCGCCCGTCAGCTCGGCGACACCGTGCCGATCGACCAGGCGCAGATCGACGCGCTCTACGAGCGCTACCAGTACGTCTACGGCCAGGGCGGCGGCGCCCGCACCCCGCTCACCACCGTCACCGACCCGACCCGACCCGCACCCGACACCACTGCACCCGACGACACCGTGAAGGACCCGTCATGACCAAGCCGTACGCCGACAAGCAGATCTGGTTCCTCACCGGGAGCCAGGACCTGTACGGCGAGGAGACCCTGCGCCAGGTCGCCGAGCAGTCGAGCGAGGTCGCCCGGCTGCTCGACGAGGCCGGTGCCGTCCCCGCGCCCATCGTGTGGAAGCCGGTGCTCAAGGACTCCGCCTCGATCCGCCGCGCCATGATCGACGCCTCGGCCGACGACTCGGTGCTCGGCGTCATCACCTGGATGCACACGTTCAGCCCGGCCAAGATGTGGATCGCGGGCCTCGAGGCGCTCACCAAGCCGCTGCTGCACCTGCACACGCAGGCCAACGTCGAGCTGCCGTGGGACACCATCGACTTCGACTTCATGAACCTCAACCAGGCCGCGCACGGCGACCGCGAGTACGGCTACATCCTGGCCCGGATGGCCGTGGCCCGGACCACCGTCGTCGGGCACGCGTCCAGCCCGGCGGTGCAGCAGCGGGTGGGCCAGTGGGTCCGCGCGGCGGCCGGCTGGAACGCGACCCACGAGCTGCGCCTGGCGCGGTTCGGCGACAACATGCGCAACGTCGCGGTGACCGAGGGCGACAAGACCGAGGCCGAGATCCGCTTCGGCGTCTCGGTGAACACGTGGGGCGTCAACGAGCTGGCCGAGGCGGTCGACGCGGTGGCCGACGCCGACGTCGACGCCCTGGTCGCGACCTACGAGGACCTGTACGACGTGGTGCCCGAGCTGCGGGCCGGGGGAGCGCGGCACGACTCCCTGCGGTACGCCGCTGCGCAGGAGATCGCGCTGGAGCAGTTCCTCACCTCGGTGGGGGCCAAGGCGTTCACCACGACGTTCGAGGACCTCGGTGCGCTGCGCCAGCTGCCGGGCCTCGCGGTGCAGCGGCTCATGGCCAAGGGCTACGGGTTCGGCGCCGAGGGCGACTGGAAGACGGCCGTCCTGGTGCGCGCCGCCAAGGTGATGGGTGCCGGCCTGCCCGGTGGCGCCTCGCTCATGGAGGACTACACCTACGACCTGGCGGCCGGCAACGAGCGGATCCTCGGGGCGCACATGCTGGAGATCTGCCCGTCGCTCACCACCGCCAAGCCGCGGGTAGAGATCCACGCGCTCGGCATCGGCGGCAAGGAGGACCCGGTCCGGATGGTGTTCAACACCGACCCGGGCCCGGCCGTCGTCGTGGCCATGTCGGACCTGCGTGACCGGTTCCGGCTGGTCGCCAACGTGGTCGACGTCGTCGAGCACCCCGACCTGCCGCACCTGCCGGTCGCGCGCGCGGTGTGGAAGCCGCGCCCCGACCTGGCGACCTCGGCCGAGTCGTGGCTCACGGCCGGCGCGGCGCACCACACCGTGATGACGACGGCCGTCGGGATCGAGACCTGGGAGATGTTCGCCCAGATCGCCCGCACCGAGCTGCTGGTGATCGACGAGACCACGACGCGTCGCGGGTTCGCCGAGGCCGTGCGCTGGAACGCGGTCTACTACCGGATCGCCCAGGGGCTGTGACCGGCGCGGCCGCACGGGCCGCGACCTCGACATGACGGACGACGGTCCGGGGAGCCACGCACCACGCGGGGCGCCCCGGACCGTCGTTCGCGTCTGTGGGGGCCTCCCGCGGCTGCCGACGGGGCTGGACGACGGGGCGACCACGGGTCGCGCGACGTGACATTGATCTGGCGTCGTGCCAGGTAGACGGCCCTTTCGGGGTGTTCCCCGTGGTCGTCGGGCCGGGCCCGCGGGGCCGCCGAGGCGCTGCGACGGGAGGGGGGACCAAGGTCCCGACCGGTCTGGGTCCCTCGACCTAGCGTTGCCGCGTCTCGACGAGGAGGACCCGGTGCACGAGCGCCCTCAGCAACGCCCCCACCAGCACGGTGGCAGCCAGGCCAGGATCGACTACGGGCGCAGGCCCATGCTCGTGTTCTGGGAGACCACGCGGGCCTGCCCGGTGGTCTGCCGGCACTGCCGTGCCTCGGCGCTGCTGCAGGCGCTGCCCGGTGAGCTGAGCACGGCCGAGGGGTTCGACCTCATCGACCAGGTCGCCGGGTTCGGCCGGCCCTACCCGATCCTCGTGCTCACCGGCGGGGACTGCCTCATGCGGCCCGACCTGTTCGAGCTGGTGCAGCACGCGGTGGACCTCGGGATCCCCACCGCGCTGTCGCCTGCGGTCACCCCGCTGCTGGACGCCGCGATGATCGCGCGCATCGCCGACTCGGGGGTGCGCGCCGTGTCGATCTCCCTCGACGGTGCCACGCCGGCCACGCACGAGGGCGTCCGCAACATCCCGCACCACTTCGAGGACACCGTCGCCGCGATCCGCGCCTTCACCGCCGCGGGTGTGAGCGTGCAGGTCAACACGACGGTGATGCAGGAGAACCTGCACGAGCTGGCCGATGTGGCGGCCATCGTGCAGGACGCGGGCGCCGACGTCTGGGAGGTCTTCTTCCTCGTGCAGGTGGGCCGCGGCACCGTGGCCAACCCGGTGAGCCCGGCCGACCACGAGGACGTGTGCCACCTGCTGTGGGACGCCTCGCAGTACGGGTTCATCGTGCGCACGGTCGAGGCGCCGTTCTTCCGCCGGGTGGTCAACCAGCGGCGCGACGGCGGCCCGGCGCCGACCTCCGACACCTACCAGGGGCTGAGCCGGCGGCTGGTCGAGCTGCTCGGCCCGGCACGCCAGCAGCCCAGCGCGCACACCGCCGCCACGCGTGACGGCAAGGGCATCGTGTTCGTCGCCTACGACGGGCAGGTGCACCCGGCGGGCTTCCTGCCGCTCGAGCTCGGCTCGGTGCGCGAGCACCCGTTGGCCGAGCTCTACCAGGACGACGAGACGCTGCGCCGCATCCGGGCCGCCGACTTCTCCGGCCGCTGCGGGCGCTGCGAGTGGGCCGACCTGTGCGGTGGCTCGCGCGCGCGGGCGTTCGCCGCCACGGGTGACCCGCTCGCCGAGGACCCGGCCTGCCCGTGGGAGCCGGTGCCCGCAGCGGTCTGACCCCGGTGCCGGCGGTCGGTGGCTCTGGCGGTCAGTGACGGGGCGCGCTGACCCGGGCCTCCATCGCCTCGAGCTCGGCGCGAGGTGCGTCGACGGCGATCTGGAGCGGACCGCCGGCCGACGGCTCGGCGACCACGGGTGCGCGCAGCACGCGGCCGTCGAGCACGAGGGCGATCTGGTTGCGCGGCGACGGCAGCGCGACCGCCCGGCCTGTCATGGCCGTCAGGGCGGTGTCCCCGGCCGGTGTGAGCTCCACGAGGAGCGAGGAGAGGCCGGCGTCGGTCCCGACGGTGGTGATCGCCGACCCGGTGACCCCGGCGGGGCCGAGCACGTAGACCTGCGACCCGTCGGCCGCGCAGGCGACGAGCGCGCGGTCGGCCGCCACGACCGACGGCGTCGCGGCGCAGTCCATCGCCTCGGCCTGCGAGGCGAGCTGCGCGGTGATCCACGCGGGGTCGCTGGGGTCGGTCGGCGAGGCGCTCGGGTGCGGTGCGGTGAACGTCGTCGCCGGTGCTCCGGCGGCCAGCACGGGCCGGACCTCGAACGCCCAGCCGTCGGCCGCGGGGTTGGCGCGGTCCCGTTCCTTCAGCACGCCGCGGACCGTCAGCGCGGCGGCGGCGAGTGCCACGACGGCGAGCAGGACGACCACCGGCAGCAGCACCCTGCGGCGGGACGGGCCTCGCGTCGCACGTCCCTGAGGTGCCGAGCCTCCTGGCTCCGCACCGGAGGTCGCGTCGTTCTCCGCACCGGCGGTCGGGTCGTCCGGTACCGGTCCCTGGATGTCGGTCATCGACGAGCCCCCTTCGTCTGCCGCGCCGCGGTGCGCGTCACCCCGACCGTAGCGGTGCGACGTGCCGCGGCGGCGGGGGACCGGTGGAGCCCGTGTGCAGGGACGGCCTCAGTGCGCCGGTGCGCCCGAGCCCAGCCAGTGGTCGGCCAGCAGCTCGCCGACCAGGGGCTCGACCAGGGTGGCGACCCACGGGTCGTCCTCACCGGTGTGCCGCAGTCACCCACCCGCCGGCCGAGCTGCACCGCACCCGCGAGGGCGTGCGCGGACTCGATCGCCGGGATGATGCCCTCGGTCCGGCACAGCGACGAGAACGCCTCCATCGCCTCCTCGTCGGTGACCG